>JBJEYC010000490.1:0-22305 GCA_051886435.1 Lachnospiraceae bacterium | reverse complement strand
AATCCAGGCGGTGCTGCTGTGACAAAGAGAAAGGAAGGAAAAACAAAATGAATGCGATGGATGCTTCTCTGATCTGCCGGGCACTGGGAGATACCAACCGGATCCAGATCGTGGAACTTCTGACCGGCGGCGAAATGTGTGCCTGCCGGCTGCTGGAGCACTTTCAGATCACCCAACCGACCCTGTCCCATCATATGAAGATCCTGACAGAGTGCGGGCTGGTGTGTGCAAGAAAGGAGTGGAAGAACACCTACTACTCCCTGAACTGTGAGACCCTGACCGCGTTCCGCAGCTTCATTGGCAGCTTAAACTGCTGCAGCGGGAAGGCCGTCCCGGATCGGGACTGCTGCTCGGAGGAGACGGAGGAACCAAATGAGACGTGAAAGCGAAAAAGACCGCGGCATCAGCTTTTTCCAGACGTATCTCACGGTCTGGGTGCTCCTCTGCATGGCGGCGGGCATCCTGATCGGCCATGTCTTTCCCGCCGTCCCGCAGGTGCTGGCAAGGCTTCAGATCGCGGGGATCTCAGTCCCCATCGCAGTTCTGATCTGGATCATGATCTACCCGATGATGCTGAAGGTGGACTTTGAGAGCATCCGCAAGGTCGGAGAGAATCCGAAGGGCCTGTTTGTGACCTGGGTGGTCAACTGGCTGATCAAGCCCTTCACCATGTATGGGTTTGCGTACCTGTTTCTGTTTGTGGTCTTTCGGAATGCGATCGCGCCGGACCTGGCGACCCAGTACCTGGCCGGTGCCGTGCTCCTCGGCGCGGCGCCCTGCACGGCCATGGTCTTTGTCTGGAGCACCCTGGTGCACGGAAATCCCGCCTACACCGTGGTCCAGGTGGCGACCAATGACCTGATCATCCTGGTGGCGTTTGTCCCCATCGTCAAGTTTCTGCTGGGGGTCTCCCGGGTGGATGTCCCCTACCGCACGCTCTTTGTCAGCATCGTTCTCTTTGTGGTGATCCCGCTGGCAGCAGGCGTCCTGACCCGCCTTGTGGTCACAAAGCGCAAGGGCAGGGACTACCTGGAGAACGTCTTCGTGCACAGGTTTGACCATGTGACCACCGCGGGACTCCTCCTGACGCTTGTTATCATCTTCTGCTCCCAAGCGGAGGTGATCCTTGCCAACCCGCTGCACATCGTTCTGATTGCGGTGCCGCTCATTCTGCAGACCTTCTTCATCTTCGGGATCGGATATCTTGCCTGCCGGGTGCTCAGGCTCCCGTTCGACATCGCGGCGCCCGCGGGGATGATCGGCGCCTCCAACTTCTTTGAGCTGTCGGTGGCAGTGGCCGTTGCCCTCTTTGGCACCACGAGCCCGGCGGCCCTAGCGACCACCGTCGGGGTTCTGACCGAGGTGCCGGTCATGCTGACGCTGGTTCGGATTGCCAATGCCACGAAAGGATGGTTTCGATATGAAGCATAAGACCATTGTTGCATTTGTCTGCACCCACAACGCCTGCCGCAGCCAGATCGCGGAGGCCCTGGGGCGGCAGCTGGCCGCGGATGCCTTTATCAGTTATTCCGCGGGGACGCAGATCAAAGAGGCACTGAATCCCGATGCGGTGCGCCTTGTGAAGGCGCAGTGCGGGATCGACATGATTGCAGGCGGACAGCACTGCAAGACGCTGGATGAGATTCCGGCGCCTGACTGGGTCATCACCATGGGCTGCGGGGTGCGGTGCCCGGCTCTTCCTGCCCGGCACCATGAGGACTGGGGACTGGAGGATCCGACGGGGAAAGGCGATACAGCCTTTCTGGAGACGATCCGGTTGATCCGGGAGAAGATACTTGACCTGCGGGAGCGGATCCTGCAGGAGGAAAACGAGGAGGATCGCAATGGATAAGAGAAAGATATGTGTTCTTGGGGGCGGCTGCAGAAAGTGCGAGGCCCTGCTTGCCGCGGCAAAGGAGGCAGTGCGAAACCGGGGAATTGATGCTGACATCGAGTACATCACGGACTTTGCGGTCATCGCCGGATACGGGATTCTGCAGACGCCGGCCCTGATGGTTGATGGCAAAGTGGTGTCTGAGGGCAGGGTGCTGCGGGCAAAGGACATCGAGGCAATGCTGTAAACATCGCAAAAACGATAAAACATAAGGAGGAGAACATGCGGATTGAACCAATTAACCGGGATCTGACGGTCTGCCAGGTAGCATCGCTGACGGAGGTCAAAACAGAGCAGGGCTTTTTCTTTCTTTCCCGCACCGATGAGGAAATCTCCCTGGTCTGCGAGACGGGAAAGGTCCCGGCGCACACTCTGGCCCGGGAGGACGGCTGGAGGGCCTTTCGAATTCAGGGGGTGCTGGAATTTTCCCTGATCGGAATCCTGTCCCGGATCAGCGGCATTCTGGCGGAGCAGAAAATCGGAATCTTTGCGGTCTCCACCTACAACACCGACTACATTCTGGTGAAGCGGGAGAACTTCGCAAGGGCCCTTGCGGCCCTCGCCGCGGCGGGAATCGAGATCGCAGAGGAACCGAAGGAGAGCGATAAATAGGGAAATTCAAATAAAATATACAGAAAATAATCTGCCGCACGCCGCAAAATTATGTTAAAATGTTTCTGCGGGGGGACGAAATTCCTCCGGATCAGGTGCGGAACCCGCTGCAGGAGCTGTCCTGCCGGGCACCCGCGGAAAGGGAGGGCATATGTACAGATCGGCGTTGTTTCTCACACTCGGCATTCTTCTGGGGATCAGTATCCTGTCTTCTCTGGTGCTGTCCTGGATCCGGAAGAAGGACTTCGCGGACCAGGTCAGCGGGAAAAAGCCGGAGCGGAAGGCGGATCCAAAGACCAGGATCAGCTATGACCGGCCGCAGCAGGAGAATTCCCAGATTACGATTGACCGGGAAATCCTGCGGACCAGGGGCGGGCAGAACCTCCTGGGGCCCAAGTGATGCAGGGAATACATGGCGGATGTCAGAGAGGGAGCTGAGAAGCTCCCTCTCTTTTCTTTTCCCGGCGGGAAAAGCATGGTAGAGTGGTACTGCTGCCGGGGGTTCCGGCAGGAAGGAGTGGCCATGCCGGAGTACAGACCGGAGCAGATCCCGGAGGACAAAAAGAAATTTCAGCGGACGCAGCGGCGGCGGGGAGCTGCCATCGCCGCCCTGTACGCGGCAGTGCTTGCCGCGGTGGATGCCCTGATGGTGCGAAGCTTTAGGGGAAACTGGCGGGTGCTGGCTCTTCTTTGCCTTGCGGCGGCACTGGCGCTTCTTGGTGTCTTTTTTGTCGTGGCGCAGCATCGGTCCGAGAAAAGGCTCTCGGCCTTTCGGGAGGAGTCCAACGCGATCATCCGCCGCTACCGGGACGATCACAATGGAGAGAAACTCTGGAATGCCCTCACGTCGATGCACGAAACGCCCCAGTGTTTCTCACAGGAGTGCATGTGGTACTTCAACCTGGCGGTGGCCCTGTACGCGATGCGGCGGCCGGAGGATGCCCTGGACCTGTTGTATCATCTTGCCCCCTGCGCGGAGGGCGAGGAGAAGAAGCTGGTGGATGCCTACATCCGCCAGATCCGGGAGAACCTTTGACCCGATCTTAACCTGGCGTTGACAAGATTCTGATTCGAAGGGAATACCATAGAGGAACGCGGAATGGAAGGAAGCACAAAGAATATGAGAATTGACGGCGGTACCTATCCGCTCTATGAGAGGGTCCGGCAGGACCATGCGGTATCGGTCTACATCGGGGAGCAGAACAAGTCGATGAAGGCGCTCCATTATACGGAGCACAGCTTTGCCCATGTGGGCATTGTCACGCGGCGCACCTACTACATCCTCACCACACTGGGGGCGGATGTGCATGAGACAGACCTCGCGCTGTGCGCGGGCTGGCTTCACGACATTGGCAACATCGTGAACCGGGTGGATCACAGCCAGTCCGGGGCAATGATGGCCTTTCAGATCCTGAACCGGCTGGGCTTTCCCCCGGAGGACATCGCTCCGATCATCTGCGCGATCGGAAACCACGATGAAGGAAACGGCGTGCCGGTCTCCCGCATCAGTGCGGCACTGATTCTGGCAGACAAGTCGGATGTGCGCCGCTCCCGGGTGCAGGAAGCGGATGAACACAAGTTTGACATCCACGATCGGGTGAACTTCTCGGTCACCGAGTCCGACTTAAAGATCAGCGACGCAAAGGACAGCATCGACCTCTCCCTTGCCATCGACACCCGCTACGGCGAGATCGGCGAGTACTTTGAGATCTTCATGGACCGAATGCTTTTATGCCGCAAGGCGGCGGATTTTCTGGGCCTTGCCTTCCATCTGGTGATCAATGGCCAGACCCTGATGTAGCCTTTGCCGGAAGTTGACAGCTGTACTATACTGTTTCCGGAACCATCGAAACACAAGGGCAAAGGAGAACCACAATGAGCAAGCTTGGCGGTAAGAACAAGAACAGCAGAGAGGCAGAGGCAAAGCGCATGAAGCAGCAGCTGGCTGCCCTCGAGCGCAGAAATGCCGAAAAGGCCGCAAAGAAGAAAAAATGACGGACCCCTTTTGGAATCCGTCAGGCGCTGTCCCTGTCGCAAGAGTGCGCAGGGCAGCGCTTTTTTTGTGCAATCAATTCCGCTACTTCTGAAACAGCGGGGCGAAGGAGGCGTAGCCGGAGATCGGAACGCCGGCTGCAAGAAGGTGGGAGCAGTCTCCCAGCGCCTGAACCCGGAAGAAGGAGGCGTTGTGGAGCCGCTTCTCTGCATTGACGATGGTGACGCCGGTGGGCGGGATGCAGGTCCCCTGCCAGAGTACCACCGGGGAGATGCCAAGAAGGTAGGCGAGGCACACGCAGGTGACCCCCAGGTGGCAGAAGAGGACAACGGTCTTCTCATCGTCCGCGTCCCGGACCACGTAATTTCGGGTGCCGTGGAGCTGCAGGTCTTTTGCCTCCGCCGGAAGAACAGAGCCGTCCGGTTCGGCAAACTGGTAGTAGAGCCCGGTCCTCGTGTAGCCGTATTTTGCGAGGATTTCATCCAGGCCGGCCTTGACCTCTTCCCAGCGCGATGCAATCTCCGGGTTGTCCCGGTAAAGGGCGGCGTGCACCCACTCCTCCCGGTCATAGAGCATCGGATCGGCGGTGAAGTACTGGGGCATCAGATCCCAGGGGCAGTGGTCGGCGCCGGTCAGGGGATCCCGGATCGGGAAGTTAAATTCCTGAAGCCAGGAACACGTGGTGGCAGTGCGGTGAAGCGCCTCCAGCGTGGGTGCCGCGGTCTCCTGCGCCCTGCCAAGGGGCGAAGCGTAGAATTCGTCCACATCCCAGCGGCGGGTCCGTCTGGCGAGGGCAGCGGCCTCCTTCTTTCCGTTTTCGGTCAGCGTATCGGTGGTGTAGTCCGGCTCACCGTGCCGGATGAAGATCAGTCTCATCTCAGTTTTCTCCCTCGTAAAAAGCAATCGAAAGCAGTACATCCCGGTCTGCGGAAAAGGGAGCCTTTTTGAGCTTGCCGGGGGAAGCAAGCAGCTCGTCCACCGCCCCGGTCAGCAGCGCCCTGGGAAGTTTTTCCGCGCCGCAGGCTCTGTGATAGAAGTCCTGCCAGTCGGAAAGTGACGAAAAGCCCGCCGCGGCAAGGAGCTTTTCCCGGTCGTCCTTCGGCGCCTGCGCAAGGTACCCCGCCTCAAAGTAGCCGATTGCCTGTCCGTGGGGGACGTGACCCGCCACGGTCACGTGGTAGGAGAGACCGTGAGGAAGGGAAGTGCCGGTCTGGGCGATTGCCATGCCGGCAAAGGCGGAGGCCCGAAGAAGACGCGCGCACTCTTTGCCCGAGAGCTCTCTGGGATCCCGGAAGAGAAGATCCCGGTTTTCCCGCCAGGCGGACAGACCTGCGTCAGCGCACATTCTGCTGTAAGGGGTGGCGTCCGCGTTCAGGCAGGACTCCCACAGATGTCCCAGGGCATCCACAGCGGTATTCCGCAAAATCCGGGACGAGGCAAACGAGAGATACCGGCCGTCTAAAAGGGCGGTGTCGGCAAAGATCCGGTGGGGGATGGAACCCTTGATGCCGGAGTTTTTCCTTGTGAGGACGCTGACCGGGGTCACCTCGGAGCCGGTGCCGCAGGTCGTGGGAATCAGGATTAGCGGAACGCGCGAGCTGTCCGCACCCTTTTCATCCAGAAAGTCTTTTCCCTTCCCCGGATGAGCAAGGAGCAGAGCAATTGCCTTGGCGGCATCCATCGGAGAGCCTCCGCCGATGCCGACCACAAAGTCGGCGCCAAAGGTGCGCCCTTTATCCGCTGCCTGGCAGACGGTGTCGGTGGAGGGGTTCTCCTCCACCCTGTCAAAGACCTCCCAGCGGATTCCCAGGGAGTCGAGAACGCCGGTCACGTCGGAAAGGGAGCCGTTTGCCCTCGCGGAGTGGGCTCCCGTCACAATCAGGGCGGTGTGCCCTGCCCGGGCAAATACCTCCGGGTGATTTGCCACCGCGTGGTCTTCCTCAAATACTTCTGTCGGCATCATGTAGTGCATTGCAAACCTCCAAGCGCCCAACACCCTCTGGTGCGGGCGATGTGAGTATACCATCCCAGCAAAGATGGGGACAGGCAGGGCGCAAAAAAAGAACACCCATCAGTTTTATTCTGATCGGTGTTCTCTAAGTGCGATTCGACTCGTCTGTGCTCTCCATCGGACCTTACCTCCTTGTTGGGCTGTATTCAGTTGTCGTGCTCACTGTCCCATTGGTCTGACCTCGTCTGCGTATTTTTTCAGCTGCGGTATTACCTTTCCATTGGACTGTACCTCTCATCCGGAAGTGTTGTATGATGTTGTCATGCCTCACTTCTTTTTGATGAGGTAAGCTTACTGCGGCGTCAGAAAGAAGTCAACCCGCAACTTAAAGTATCTGAAAAGTCGAAATATAGCTTCTGATTCTGAAAGAAGACGAAAATATATGGCGGGATTTCTCTTTCTGGATGTGGACGGCGTGCTCAACGGGCGGTACACAAGAGACCGGATCCAGGGCTGCCCCGGGATTGCGGACCGAAAGGTCCGGCTGCTTTCCTGGATTTTACAGCGGACCGGGGCCCGACTGGTTCTGACCTCCTCCTGGAAAGATCAGTGGGAGTCCGCCTCCCGGGGCGGACGCGATCCCTTTGGCGAGCGGCTGCAGGGAGCGTTTTCTTCCGCGTCGGTCCGGGTCTTCGGTGTGACAAAGGATCAGGGACGGGACCGGGGCGCTGGGATCCGTGATTTCCTGAAAGAGCAGGGGGAGGAGGTCCCCTTTGTGGTGCTGGATGACACGGTGTTTCCGGATTTTGCGGTGCAGGGGATTCTGCCCCACCTGGTGCAGACAAAAAGCAGATGGGGGCTGACCTTCTGGGACGCCCTCCGGGCGGTCCGCATCCTGACGCGGGAAGAAAAGCGCACACCAGGATAAAGGAGAACGGATTGGAAGAGATAACCTATGCGGTGCGCCGCTCCGACCGGAGGACGCTCGCAATCGAGGTGGGATCGGGCGGCAGGATTCTTGTGCGGGCTCCCAGATGGGTGTCAGAGCGGGAGATCCAATCGTTCGTGCGCGCCCATGCGGACTGGATCGATGCCGCGAGGAAGCGGATGGCGGCAAGACAGGCGTCCCTCTCCGACGAGGAGAGGATCCCCCTCACCACAAAGGACATTCGGGACCTGGGAAACCAGGCAGTGCGGGATCTGCCGCCCCGGGTGGCGCGCTACGCGAAGCAGATGGGCGTGACCTATGGCAGGATTACGGTGCGCAACCAGAAGACCCGATGGGGGAGCTGTTCCAGGGAGGGAAACCTGAACTTCAACTGCCTGCTGATGCTGGCGCCGGAGCGGGTTCGGGACTATGTGGTGGTCCATGAGCTATGCCACAGAAAACAGATGAATCACTCCGCCCGGTTCTGGGCCGAGGTGGAGAAGGTGATGCCGGACTACCGGGAGCAGCAGAAGTGGCTCTCGGATCATGGGCCGGCGCTGATCGCCCGGATGATGAACCGGGTATCATAAAAATTTTTCCGACAGGGGAAAGGGGAAACCATGAAGACAGAACTGATCCGGGAAGAAGGATACGCGAAGAGCATGCAGGAGGTGGTGCTTCCTTACGTCATGGCGCGGCGGGAGACGGGATCGATGGAGCGAAAACCCGGGGAGAAGCTCATCTACGAGCATTACCGGGCGGATGAGGAGCATGCGGTGCTGGTCCTTGTCCACGGCTTTTCCGAGAGCATTGAGAAGTACCGGGAGTGTGTGTACTACTTCCTGCAGGAGGGGTACTCGGTCTGGCTCCTGCAGCAGAGAAGCCACGGCGCCTCCTTCCGGCCAGTGCCGGAGGATCCGTCCGTTGTGGAGATCACGAACTTCCATGACCTCATAGAGGATCTGCACAGCTTTGTGCACGATGTGGTGATGCCGGACAACCGGGATGGGAAGCCGCTGTATCTCTACGGCCATTCCATGGGTGGCGGCGTCTCCACCTGTTATCTGGAGACCTATCCCGATGACTTCTCCAAGGCGATTCTCTCGAGCCCCATGCTGGATCTGGATGCCGGCGGCACCCCGGTCTGGATGCTGGTCCTCTATGCCAGATGGATGCACCTGTGGGGAAAGGGAGCAAAGTATCTGCCGGGCGCTGAGGCGTTCTCCGACAAGCCGGACTTTGAAAACAGCTGCACCAACAGCAGGGCCCGGTATGACTACTTCTTCCATGAAATCCTGCAGCATCCCGAGATGCAGACCTCTGCCTCCTCTCTGGACACCGCCTATTCCTTCCTGCAGCTGACCCGCTTTGCGAGAAAGCCGGCGAATGTCAATCGGATCCGGGCGAAGGTGGTGATGTTCCAGGCGGGAAAGGACGGCCTGGTGCCGCCCGCCGGGCAGGATGACTTCATGGAAAAACTGGACGGGCGCGGAAAGAAGATCGTAATCCCCAATGCAAAGCATGAGATCTACCGCTGCTGCGATGCGGACATGGCGCTGTACTGGCCGCAGGTCTTTGCATTTCTCGAGTCCTGAGCCGGGTACTGGATTTTTTGCCCGGGATCGTTCATAATGAGCGGCAAGCATGGCGGAAGGCTGCCGGGGCAGACCGGACGCCTTCTGTTTTTGTCCCCGGGGATCCGACATGGCAGGAGGCCGCTGACTGATGTATTCCTTTACTTCGAGAATCCGATTTTCCGAGACCGATCAGCACAGGAAGCTGACGATCACGGCGCTGCTGAACTACTTCCAGGACTGCTCCTGCTTTCAGATCGAGCACGCGGGGGTGGGCTTTGGCTACCTGGAGAAGCAGCATCTGGCCTGGGTGGTGAACTACTGGCAGCTGGACATCTGCTCACTCCCTGATTTTGGGGACGAAGTGCAGATCATCACCAACCCCTACCGATACAAAAACTTCATGGGTTTTCGAAACTTTGCCATGGACGACATGGCGGGGCAGCGGCTTGTCATTGCTAACTCCGTCTGGTCGCTGATGAATCTGAAAAAACTTTTACCGGCGCTCATCACGCCGGAGCACGCGGACCGGCTTGGGCGGGAGACGCCCTTTGACATGGAGTACACCGACCGCAAGATCACCGTGCCGGCAGAGGGCGGGCATCCCTGCCCGCCGGTGCGGGTGGATGAGAGCATGCTTGACTCCAACCGGCACGTGAACAATGCCCAGTACGTGCGCATCGCCCTGGCGGCGATGGGGGAGCCCGGGGCACCCGGCAGACTCCGGGCCGAGTACCGCAGACAGGCCTTTCCCGGGGATGTGATGATCCCGGTCCTCTACGCCGGGGACGGGAACGTGCAGGTTGTGGATCTGACGGCAGAGGACGGCACCACCTATGCGGTGGTCAGTTACGAGGCGGGCGCAGGACAGGAAGGAACGGGTGGAAAACTATGCTGCAAAAGGGATTGAAACAGGTGCTGACCGTGGAGAAGGCAGTTCCCATGGGACTGTATCTGAATGAGCCCGGAGCACCGGAGAAGGAGCACGTACTGCTGCCCAAGAGCCAGGTGCCCGAGGGGGCAAAGCCCGGAGATCAAATTGAGTGTTTTCTGTACCTTGACTCCGAGGACCGCCTGATCGCAACGAGAAAAGAGCCGAAGCTCACCCTCCATCAGGTGGGATACCTGACGGTGAAGGATGTGGGCAGGATCGGCGCCTTTCTGGACTGGGGTCTGGACAAGGACCTTCTGCTGCCCTTCCATGAGCAGCCCCGGGACCACCACGTGAAGAAAGGACAGTCCTGTCTGGTTGCGGTGTATCTGGACAAGTCCGGGAGACTCTGCGCCACCATGAATGTCTACCCCTACCTGAACAGCAAGAGCCCCTATCAGAAGGGGGACACGGTGGAGGGAACGGTGTACGAGACGAGCGGTAACTTCGGCACCTTTGTCGCGGTGGACGACAAGTACTCGGGACTGGTTCCGAAGAAGGAGCTGGTGCGGCCCCTTGTTCCTGGGGAGAAGATCCGGGCAAGGGTGGTCAGTGTCCGGGAGGACGGCAAGCTCAATCTCTCCCTGCGGGAGAAGATCCCTGCCCAGATTGGACCGGACAGCGAGAAGATCTACCGGATTTTACAGGAGCATGGCGGGTTCCTGCCGCTGACGGACAAGACGGACGCAGAAAAGATCCGGGAAGTGCTGGAGATGTCGAAGGCGCAGTTCAAGCGTGCCATCGGCCATCTGTACAAGGAAGACAAAATTGTCCTCGGAGAGGACGGCATCCGGATCGCGGAAAAGCAGAAGTAGCAAAAGCCCTGGCAACATTGTACACTGCCCGGCAGTCTCAGGGGTTTTTGACCAAAGTTCACAAAAAGTTCGGCTGATTTTGTGGAACTTTTCCACTCTCTGCATTAAAATAATGCCATTGGGGCGAAACAGCAACGACGCAAAGAGGTGGATGAGGGATTATGGTTTCCAATCAGGTTCTGCAGAATGCAATCGAAGGCGTGAAAAGTATTTCCGGATACGAGATCGGTCTGGCAGCGCCGGGAGAGGAGGGCACACTGTTCACGGCCCCAGTCTTCCGGGATGCCTGGTCCTATCTTGAGACCTTTCGCGCCCTCGGACAGACAGAGGCGCAGAAGGACGGCTTTTTGCTGTTCAAGGTCTACTCCGGGAGTGCTATGGAGTATATCCTGGCGGTAAAGGGTATCGGCGAAAACGCGACTCTGGTGGGCCGGATGGCGGCATTCCAGATCCAGACGCTTCTTGGCACCGGTCGGGAGAGCTATGACCGGGACAGCTTCATGAAGAACCTCCTTTTGGACAACCTCCTTCTGGTCGACATCTACGAGCGGGCCAAAAAGCTCCACATCCGCTCTGCCCAGAAACGGGTGGTCCTGGTGGCGGAGATTGATCACACAAAGTACCTGCAGATGGATACCGATCCCCTGACGCTGCTGCAGTCCTTCCCCGGAATCCGGTCCACAGATTCGGTGACCGCAGTGGATGAGGACAGCATCGTCATCTGTCTCGAGGTGGAGGACAACGACACGGCGCAGACCATCTCTGCCAAGGCCGAGGAAATCCACAGCTACCTCCTGGCAAACGGCGTCACCAAGGCGCGCATTGCCTCCGGCTCGGTGGTGGGCGAACTCAAGGAACTGAGCAAGTCCTACAAGGAAGCCCGGATGGCGCTGGACGTCTCAAAGATTTTCTTTGAAGAACGCATGGTAATCGCATATAATCAGCTGGGCATCGGGCGGCTCATCTATCAGCTGCCGATCCCGCTGTGCCGGATCTTCATCCGCGAGGTCTTCCGGGACCGCAGTCCCGAGGAGCTGGATGATGAGACGCTGAACACCATCGCCAAGTTTTTCGAGAACAATCTGAACGTCTCCGAGACGGCAAGGCAGCTCTTCATTCACCGGAAC
Organism: Lachnospiraceae bacterium; assembly: GCA_051886435.1. GTDB lineage: Bacteria > Bacillota > Clostridia > Lachnospirales > Lachnospiraceae > CAG-791. The sequence continues at coordinate 10,480 of JBJEYC010000490.1, read as the reverse complement.
ACTTTGGTGTACCGGCTGGACAAGCTGCAGAAGAGCTACGGTCTGGACGTTCGGAATTTTGACGACGCCATCACCTTCCGGATCGCGCTGATGGTCACCCGGTACATGCAGTACATGGATGCAAAAGACAGGTAAGTATCGCAGGGGTGTGTCCCCCTGCCTGGAGTGATATATGGCATGGAATAGAACGGAGATACCTGGCCCCGTGGAGAGCGGTGAGGTTGTGATCTCCCTTCGCGACGTGAGCAAGCGGTATTCCAGAGAGGCGCCGGCAGTCAGCCACGCCAACCTGGAAGTGCACGAGGGCGAGTTTGTCTTCATTACCGGTGAGACGGGATCGGGTAAATCCACCCTTTTGAAAATCATTATGCACCAGCTCGTTCCCACGGACGGAACCGTGAACGTGCTGGGCTACAACCTGAACAAGATCCGCCACACCAAGATCCCGAAGTTCCGCAGAAACCTCGGGGTTGTGTTCCAGGACTTCCGCCTGTTAAAGGACCGGAATGTCTATGAGAACGTGGCCTTTGCGCAGCGCATCATTCAGGTGCCGGGGGAGCAGATCCGCCGGAACGTGACCGATGCTCTGGACATGGTTGGCCTGGCAGACAAGTACAAGAGACAGGTGACCCAGCTCTCCGGCGGCGAGCAGCAGCGAGTTGCCATCGCCCGGGCGCTGGTGAACAAGCCCTTTATTCTCCTCGCAGATGAGCCCACGGGCAACCTGGATGCTGAGACTGCATGGGACATTATGCAGCTGATCGAGCGCATCAACACCCAGTACGGCACGACGGTCATTGTGGTCACCCATGACCGCAGCATCGTCGACCGCATGAACAAGCGCGTGATCGAGATGAAGCAGGGCGAGATCATCCGGGATGATCCGGCCCGCACCGAGGAAGAATACGACGAATACTACGAGGATGAAAATGCCTACCAGGACGTAGATTCGGACGGGTATGACTATGAGAATTAGTACGTTTTTCTATACACTGTGGCAGGGAATCCGAAACATCTTCCGAAACAAGGGCTATTCCGCCGCGTCCATCGCGACGATCTCCGCGAGCCTGTTTCTGTTCGGCCTGTTCTTCTCCGTGATTGACAACATCTCCTACATGGTCCACAACGCCGAGCAGGGCGTGGCGGTGACGGTGTTCTTTGACGATGGCACCACCACCGAGGAGATCAATCAGCTCAAGATTGCGCTGGAGGAACGGCCGGAGGTCAAGCAGGTGGTCTACGTCTCAGCAGATGACGCCTGGGCAGAGTTCTCCAAGGAGTACCTTGGGGACTATGCGGATGGCTTCACCGAGAACCCCCTGGCCGGCGATGACAACCTGGAGATCTATCTGAACGACGTCTCCAAGCAGGGCGAACTGGTCAACTACCTGGAGGCCCTGGACAACGTCCGGGAGGTCAACCGCTCAGAGATCACGGCGGACACTCTGACTGGTGTCAACCGACTGCTGGCATATATGTCCGGCTTTATCATCGCGATCCTGATCATCGTTTCCATCTTCCTGATCAGCAACACGGTGGCCACCGGCATCACGAGTCACAAGGACGAGATCAACATCATGAAGTACATCGGCGCGACGGACTTCTTTGTCCGGGCACCTTACGTCATTGAAGGTATGATCATCGGACTGGTGGGAGCCCTGATCCCTCTGGGCTTTACTTATTTCTTCTACAATCGTGTGGTGGGCATGATCGCGGACCGGTTTTCCATGCTCTCCAACATTCTGAAGTTCATGCCTGCAGCGGATGTGTTCCGCTACCTGATTCCGATCATGATCGCACTGGGCGTGGGCATCGGATTTCTTGGTTCCACACTGACCATAAGGAAACATTTGCATGTCTGATCCATCGGGCCAAACTTCATACAGATTCGGAAAAACACAGCGGTGTGCACTCAAAGGGTGCACACTGCTTTTTGCCATTTGCCTCGGTGGCGGGCTGGCCCTGTCCGCAGGTCATGTCCACGCCGCGGAGCTGACCAACGACACGATCAAGGAGAAGCAGGCGCAGATCGAGGAGGCAAAAGAGGAGCAGGAATCGATCCGGGACAGCATCACGGACGTGGAGGCGGTGAAGGAACAGCTCGAGAGCCAGAAGAGCAGCCTGGAGGACTATGTCACCCAGCTGGATGCCCAGCTGACCAGCATCCAGGGCAACATCGACAGCCTCAACCAGCAGATCACGGACACGGAGAGCCAGATCGAGGACACAAAGTCGGAGCTGGCATCGGCACAGCAGCAGGCGGATGACCAGTACGCCGCGATGAAGGTGCGCATCCGCCTGCTCTACGAGAAGGGAGACGACTTCTACCTGACGGTGCTGCTGGATGCGGAGAGTTTCGCGGACATGCTCAACCGTGTGACCTTTGTCCAGAAGCTCTCGGAGTACGACCAGAACAAGCTGAAGGAGTACCAGGAGCAGGTTGCGCTGGTGCAGGCGACACAGGAGGAGCTGGAGGCCCAGCAGGATACGCTTGAGGAGGCCAAACAGGGCGTTCTCACCGAGCAGCAGAACATGCAGACCCTGATGGACGAAAAGCAGGCGCAGATTTCATCAGTCAGCGCCGACATCCAGACCCAGGAGGTCTCCCTCGAACAGTATGAGGCCCAGATCGCCGAGCAGGATGACACCATTGCGTCCCTGGAATCCCAGGTGGAGGCAGAGCAGCAGCGCCTCGAGGAAGAGGCGAAGAAGGCCGAGGAGGAGGCAAAGCGAAAGGCCGCCGAGGAGGAACTGGCCAACCGCAAGACCTACACCGGCGGCACCTTTACCTGGCCCTGCCCGAACTACACCGAGATCTCCTCGGATTACGGATACCGGGTACACCCGATTTACGGAACCACCCTGTTCCACAACGGCATTGACATGGCGGCAGACGCCGGGTCGCCGATCCTGGCAGCAGCGGACGGCACCGTCATCGCGGCTGCCTACAACTCCTCGATGGGAAACTACGTGATGATTGATCACGGCGGTGGGCTGTATACCATCTATATGCATGCCTCCGCACTCTATGTCTCCCAGGGACAGTCCGTGACGGCGGGAACTCAGATCGCCGCCGTGGGCAGCACAGGAAATTCCACAGGACCCCATCTGCACTTCTCGGTGCGCTTAAACGGCCAGTACGTGAGCCCCTGGCAGTATCTGGGATCCTGAGCAGTCACAGCACAGATTTGGATTTGACGGCCGGAACGGGAAAGGCCGGAAAGAGGACAACAGATGGAATCCACCACACCACAGGAAGCAAACAGCCAAAACACTGCCGTCGTGCCAGGCGGGGCAGGACAGGAGCCGAAAAAGGAAAAAAAGCGGGGAAGAGGGCGGTTTGCCCTGGGCCTCCTCGTCGGAGTTCTTTGCGGGGGTCTTGTCTTTGGCGCACTGGTGCCGACTCTTCTGGGGACGACGGGACTCTCCCTCTCCTCTGAGGATTCCGCGGTCAACAGTTCTTCGGTCACCAAGCTCAAACAGCTGGAGAGCCTGATTCAGAAGTATTACTACGAGCCGGATACCGTGGAGGTGTCCACCGAGGAAGACGGCCTGTACAAGGGCCTTCTGGAATCCCTGGGCGATCCCTACTCCGAGTACTACACTGCGGATGAGATGCAGCAGCTCTCCTCCAGCCTGCAGGGCGTCTTTGGCGGCATCGGCGCCTGGATCAGCACGGACAAGACCACCGGCTATCCCAAGATCGCCGGCATCATCGACGACACCCCGGCCCAGAAGGCGGGCCTTCGGGAGGACGATATCATCTACAAGGTCGATGGCGAGGACTGCGGCAGCATGAGCACCGATGAGGTCGTCTCGAAGGTGCGCGGCGAGGTGGGCACAGACGTCACCCTGACGATCGCCCGCTCCGGCGAGCCGGATTATCTGGAGATCACGATCACCCGTGACACGATCAGCGAGCAGATGGTGAGCTCGAAAGTCACCGATGAAGATTCCCGCATCGGGTATCTCGCCCTGGCGGAATTCACCGAGGTGGCAACGGATCAGTTCAAGGATGCGCTCTCAGACCTCTATGATCAGGGCATTCAGGCGCTGATCCTGGATCTTCGCGGCAACCCCGGCGGCGAGGTGGACGTGGTGACCAGCATTGCCAATGAGATCATCCCGGAGGGCCTGGTCTTCTACATGGAGGACCGGGACGGGAACAAAAAAGAGTACACGGCAGACGGCAAGGATGAGATGCAGATCCCGCTGGTGGTCCTTGTGAACGGCAACAGTGCCTCCGCCTCGGAGATTCTCTCCGGTGCGATCCAGGATTCCGGCAAAGGCATCATCCTGGGTGAGCAGACCTACGGCAAGGGCGTGGTGCAGACGGTCTACAACCTGACCGACGGCTCCGCAGTCAAGCTGACGGTGGCCCACTACTTCACCCGAAACGGCAACGACATCAACAAGGTCGGTATCACACCGGACGTCAAGGTCGATTTTGACAGCAGTGCCTACTACAAGGACGGCACTGACAACCAGTATCAGAAGGCGGTAGAGCTCTTACAGGAGGAGTTGGACGGTGCCTCCATGGAGGAGGTCATTAAGGAGAACAGCAGCTCCGATGACACAAATACCACCGAGGCCTCTACAGAGTCTGCAGTCGAAGACGCTACGGAGTCCGCGACAGAGGAGACCACCGCATCACAGGAGGAGAACTGAGCATGCGCCCGGACGGGAAGATCCATGTGACCGTGTGGAATGAGTATGTCAGCGAGCGGGAAAACAAGGCGGCGGCAGAGGCTTACCCGGAGGGGATCCACGGGTGCCTCGCCAAAACCCTGGGAAAGGAACCGGACTTTCTCGTCCGGACCGCGACCCTGCAGGATCCGCACCAGGGGATCACGAGGCAGCTGCTTGCGGACACGGATGTCCTTGTGTGGTGGAGTCACCTTCGGCAGGAGGAAGTGGACGAAAAGACGGTGGACCTTGTGGAGGACGCCGTGCGGCGCGGCATGGGACTTATCGCCCTCCACTCCGCCCACTATTCCAAAGTCTGCCGGCGGCTTCTCGGCACCCCGATGACCCTGCACTGGCGGGAGGGGGACCGGGAGATTCTCTGGAAGGCGGACGCCTCCCATCCCATCGCGGCAGGCATCCCGGACAGGATCCTGATTCCAGAGGAGGAGATGTACGGAGAACCTTTCGCAATCCCCAGGCCCGATGACGTGGTCTTTCTTGGCTGGTTTGCCGGCGGGGAGGCCTTTCGGAGCGGTGTCACCTTTCACCGGGGATACGGAAAGATCTTCTACTTTCAGCCGGGTCATGAGAGCCGCCGCATCTACGACCTGCCGCCGATCCGGCAGATTTTGGTAAATGCCATCCGGTGGGCTCAGCCCTCTTTCCGGGTGGACCAGGATCCCGAAAACGTGCATGCCATCCGGCCCGCAGCGGAGGCGTTTGCCGAAAAACGATGAACCAAGACGCACAAGCGGCCTGGCGGTGCAGGTGTTTGACCTGACCGCCGGGCCCTTTTTATATGCAGAAGGCGGAATGGACACCGTGCTTTCGGCTGTTTTTTCGACTTTTCAATCCCAAATCTGCAGGAAACCGTGTCATTTTTGGTCATTGTGGAAAGAAGGGTTAGGGGGGATAATAAAAAGAACCCGGGGCCCGAAGGGAAGAAAGGGCTCCCGGAACAACGTCGAAGCGACTGACGCAGAGAAGGAGGATTCACTATGGGACTTATCGCAGCAGGACTGGGGGCAGCCTCAGGTGTATTGCGGGATCAGTACAAGGAATATTTCTATTGTGATGCATTGGATGCGGACGTTCTGGCAGCAAAGGGACAGAAGCGGGGCAGACGGGGCTTCAACAACGGTTCCGACAACATCATCACCAGCGGCTCTGTCATTGCGGTCAACGACGGGCAGTGCATGATTATCGTGGATCAGGGCAAGATCGTGGACCTGTGCGCGGAGCCCGGTGAGTACCGGTACGACGCCTCCACTTCACCGTCTGTCTTTGCGGGCGGCCTTTCCAAGGGTGTGGCGGATTCCTTTGAGGAGTGGAAGCGCCGGGTCTCTTTCGGCGGAGATACTGCAAAGGATCAGCGCATCTACTACTTCAACACCAAGGAGATCGTGGGCAACAAGTACGGCACGGCCAACCCGGTGCCTTTCCGCGTCGTGGACCAGAACATCGGACTGGACGTGGACATTTCGATCGCCTGTCACGGCGAATACGCCTACCGGATCGAGGACCCGATCCTGTTTTACAAGAACGTCTGCGGCAACATCGAGGATGAGTACCGGCGCAGTCAGATCGACTCCCAGCTCAAGGCGGAGCTTCTGACCGCACTCCAGCCGGCCTTTGCCCGGATCTCCGAGATGGGCATCCGTTACAGCGCGGTGCCCGCCCACACGACAGAGCTTGCCGCGGCCCTCAACCAGGTGCTCTCCGACAAGTGGGAGAAGACCTACGGCATCTCCATCACCAGCTTCGGTGTCAGCTCCATGAAGGCCTCGGAAGAGGACGAAAAGATGATCAAGGATCTGCAGCGCGCGGCGGCCCTGCGCAACCCCACCATGGCAGCGGCCACACTGACCTCTGCCCAGGCCCAGGCGATGCAGGACGCGGCAAAGAACACCGCAACCGGCCCGATGATGGCCTTTGCCGGCATGAATGCGGCCCAGAACGCGGGCGGGATGAACGCCGCGCAGCTCTTCCAGATGGGAAGCCAGGCACAGCAGGCCCCTGCCCAGGCGGCAGCAGGCTCCTGGACCTGCCCTTCCTGCGGGCAGGAGGGCAATACCGGGAAGTTCTGCAGCAACTGCGGCAGTCCGAGACCCCAGCCGAAGATGACCGGCCCCTGGACCTGCCCCGCCTGTGGGCAGCAGGGCAACACCGGAAAGTTCTGCAGCAACTGCGGTGCGCCCAGAGCCTGAAAGCCTGAGAAAAACAGATCTTTGCGCCGCAGGCAGATCCCTCGGCGCAGGGCCGAAAAGCGGCCGGGAAGGAAAGTATGTCTGAACAGGCTACCAGCTATACCTGTCCCAACTGCGGCGGGTCGATGCATTTTGACGCTGCGCTAGGAAAGCTTCGGTGTGACTACTGTGACAGCGTCTTTACCGTGGAGGAGGTCAAAAAGGCCTTCGCCGCAAAGAACGAGAAGGGAGAGGAAAAGGGAAAGGCGGCCGAAAAGGCGGCAGAGGCAGGAGAGGACTGGGGCGGAAACGTCCGCACCTTTCACTGTGAGAACTGCGGGGCGGAGCTGGTCGCCGACGAGGCCACGGTCTCGATGATCTGTCCCTACTGCGGCAATCCCGCGGTCCTGGTGGGGAAGTTTGCGAACGTGAGAAAGCCCGACTATGTGATTCCCTTCCGCCTCCAGAAGGAACAGGCGATGGAGAAGCTCCGGCAGTACTACCGGGGCAAGAAGCTCCTGCCGGGCTCCTTTGCCCGGGACAACCAGGTGAAGAAGATCCAGGGCATCTACGTCCCCTTCTGGCTCTTCTCCGGAAACGTGGATGCGGATGTCGCCTTTGAGGGGCAAAACAGCGAGACCCACCGGGAGGGGGACTTCGAGGTGACGAGGACCGCCCACTACGACATCCGGCGCAGCGGAAACGTGTCGTTTTCGCGCATCCCGGTGGACGGCTCCAGCCGGATGGCCGACGATCTGATGGACTCGGTGGAGCCCTATGACTACAGTCAGCTCAAGGCTTTTGCCTACGAGTACCTGCCGGGATATGCGGCGGACAAGTATGACGTGGAGGCACAGGACTGCGCGAAGCGGGCAGACCTGCGTGCCGCCAACTCGGCGGTGGAGGAGATGCGAAATACCGTCTCCGGCTATCAGGAGGTGATCGAGCGCAGCCGCAGCACCAGGGTGCACCGGGCAAAGCCCGAGTATGCGATGATGCCGGTCTGGATGCTCCACTCCAGGTGGAATGGAAAGGACTTCTGCTTTGCGATGAACGGCGAGACCGGAAAGATGACGGGAAACCTCCCCGTCTCCGTGGGCAAAGCAGTGGCCTGGTTTTCCGGCATCATGGTGGTCTGTACCCTGATTCTGGAGTTTCTGCTCACCCTGCTCTCGGACGATGGCGACGGGGACAACCTGTTGATCGCGCTGGGCTTTGGCGTGGTGGTTGCCGGCATCACCATTGCCGTCATGGTGAGTCAGATGAAGCCGGTTGCAGCTGCCACCGAGGCGGGCGGCTATATCGAGAGGGGAAAGACCAGGCTGCAGGTGCGGGAGGACCACTACACCCACACCACGGAAACCAGGGTGCGTGTGGAGTCGGATGATCACCACGGCCCGGGCGGTCCTGGAGGACATCGGAGATGAGAATGCTTCTGCGGAGGAAAAACTCCGCAGAGGCTTTTTTGTGCGCATCGAAGTGAGCGGTACACGAAGCAGCGGCTGGGTATTTTTGAATTCATGACAGCACTATGTTATACTCCACCTCTGCACACAGCCCGGCAGCCCGGGCGGAAGGATGGAAATGGATCACTTTGAACTGCATTCGGAATATCAGCCCACCGGGGATCAGCCCCAGGCGATCGACGCGCTGGTGAAGGGGTTTCGCGAGGGCAACCAGTTTGAGACGCTCCTTGGCGTCACGGGCTCCGGCAAGACCTTCACGATGGCAAACGTGATCCAGGCCCTGAACCGGCCCACCCTCATCATCTCCCACAACAAGACACTGGCGGGCCAGCTCTACGGCGAGATGAAGGAGTTCTTCCCCAACAATGCGGTGGAGTACTTCGTGTCCTATTATGACTACTACCAGCCTGAGGCCTATGTGCCCCAGTCGGACACTTATATCGCCAAGGATTCTGCCATCAACGACGAGATCGACAAGCTCCGGCTCTCTGCCACCGCCTCCCTCTCGGAGCGGCGGGACGTCATCGTCGTCGCCTCGGTGTCCTGCATCTATGGCCTGGGTTCCCCGGACGAATTCAAGGGGATGTCCATCTCCCTGCGCCCCGGCATGACAAAGGACCGGGATGAGACCATCAAGGAGCTGATTGCGATCCAGTACAAGCGCAACGATCAGAACCTGGAGCGCTGCTGCTTCCGGGTGCGGGGAGACACGATCGAGATCTATCCCGCCCAGGGTTCGGATTATCTGATCCGGGTGGAGTTCTTCGGTGACGAGATCGACCGGATCACCGAGGTGGAGATGCTGACCGGAAGGGTCCACGCGGAGCTTAGGCATGTGATGATCTACCCGGCCTCCCACTACGTGGTGCCGCAGGAGAAGATCAATGAGGCCTGCGATAACATCGAAAAGGAGCTGGAGGAGCGGATCCGCTACTTCAAGGGCGAGGATAAGCTCCTGGAGGCGCAGCGCATCTCGGAGCGCACCAACTTCGACATCGAGATGATGCGGGAGACGGGCTTCTGCTCAGGCATTGAGAACTACTCCCGGCACCTGAACTTTATGCCGCCGGGGGCCGAGCCCTTAACGCTCATGGACTTCTTCCCCAAGGACTTTCTGATTATCGTGGACGAGAGCCACATGACGATTCCGCAGATCGGCGCCATGTACCACGGGGATCGGAACCGCAAGCAGACGCTGGTGGACTACGGCTTTCGTCTGCCGTCTGCCCTGGACAACCGGCCCCTCCGGTTTGACGAGTTTGAGCAGAAGATCGATCAGATGCTGTTTGTCTCCGCCACCCCCGGGCCCTATGAGAAGGAACACGAGCTGCTGCGGGCGGAGCAGGTGATCCGGCCCACGGGCCTTCTGGATCCCGAGATCAGCGTCCGGCCCACCGAGGGGCAGGTGGACGATCTCATCTCCGAGATCCGCAAGGAGACCGCAAAGAAGAACAAGGTTCTTGTCACCACACTGACCAAGAAGATGGCGGAGGACCTGACCGACTACCTGTCGGAGGCCGGGATCCGGGTTCGGTACCTGCACTCGGACATCGATACCCTGGAGCGCTCGGAGATCATCCGGGACATGCGCCTGGATGTTTTCGATGTTCTGGTGGGCATCAACCTCCTGCGGGAGGGCCTCGACATTCCCGAGATCGCGCTGGTCGCGATCCTGGACGCGGACAAGGAGGGCTTCCTGCGGTCGGAGACCGCGCTGATTCAGACGATCGGCCGTGCCGCCCGCAACGCGGAGGGACACGTGGTCATGTATGCGGACACGATCACCGAATCCATGCAGCGGGCCATCGACGAGACCAACCGGCGCCGCAAGATTCAGCAGGCCTACAACGAAGAGCACCACATCACGCCGACGACCATCAAGAAGGCAGTCCGGGATCTGATCTCCATTTCGAAGGAGGTCACCCAGAAGGAGGTCGCTTTCGAGAAGGACCCGGAGTCCATGTCGAAGCAGGAGCTGGACGAGCTGATCGCCAAGGTGGAAAAGCAGATGAAGAAGGCGGCGGCCAACCTGGACTTCGAGAACGCTGCCATGCTGCGTGACCGCATGGTGGAACTGAAAAAATATGCCCTGGATTTGGAAAACCGGGGAGATCACAGATAAGGAGCAAAAATTTGGCGGTA
>JBJEYC010000489.1:0-4523 GCA_051886435.1 Lachnospiraceae bacterium | reverse complement strand
ACATGGCACTGATGCCCCTGACGATCCAGCAGCAGAAGTTCTCCAAGATGCAGGCGATCATGCAGCCGGAGCTTGCCAAGATCCAGAAGAAGTACCAGGGCAAGAAGGATCAGGACTCGATCATGAAGCAGAACGAGGAGACCCAGGCGGTGTACCGCAAGTATGGTGTATCCGCCAGCGGCAGCTGCATTCAGCTCCTGATTCAGATGCCGATTCTGTTCGCTCTGTACCGGGTGTTTTACAATATCCCGGCCTACATCACCCAGGTCAAGGATGCGTTCCAGCCCCTGGTTGACAAGCTGATTGTGACGGCAGGATCCACAGCTTACCTGTCCGGCACCAGCGCGGCATCCCAGTATGCCAGCCATTTTACCAACGCGAACTTCACGGACGGTGTGGTCTCCACTTACACCCAGAACACCTTCATCGATGTTCTGAACCGGTTCTCCACTGGCGACTGGCAGGATCTGGCGTCGAAGTTCTCCGGCCTCTCCACTGATATCCATAACACAGTGACACAGCTGGAGCGCTACAACAACTTCCTTGGCCTGAACATTGGCAATACTCCCTGGTATACCTTCCGTCAGGCACTGAGCCAGCACTCCGTGATTCTGGTAATCGCAGCAGTCATCGTTCCGGTGCTTGCCGCTGTGACACAGCTGATCAACGTGGCCCTGATGCCTCAGCCCTCTACAGAGAGTACCGGCAACAGCACGGCGGATCAGATGACCAGCTCCATGAAGACCATGAACTACATCATGCCGATCATGTCTGCATGGTTCTGCTTCACGCTTCCTGCCGGTATGGGACTGTACTGGATTGCCGGTTCGGTGATCCGCTCCATCCAGCAGGTTGCCATCAACCGCTCCATCAACAAGATGGACATCGATGCCTACATCGCCAAGAACGTTGCTAAGGCAGAGAAGAAGGCAGCAAAACGTGGCGGCCGTGAGACTGTTACCCAGAGGATGATGAGTCAGTACTCCTCCATGAACACCAAGTCCCTTGGTGAACAGAGCAGCAGTGCAAAGAACAGTATCTCCAGCAAGGAGAAGGACGAGAAGATCGAACAGGCAAAGCAGTACTACAACAGTGGAAAGTACAAGCAGGGGAGTCTGGCTTCCAAAGCAAACATGGTGAAGGACTTCAATCACGCAAACGACAGCCGCTCTGCCGACAGCCAAACGAAACAGAAATAAGAGGTGGAACATGGCAGAAGAATATATTGAGTTTTCCGAGAAAACACTGGACGATGCGATTACCGCTGCCTGCCAGAAATTCTCTGTCACGAGTGACAGACTTGATTATGAAGTCATTGATCAGGGCAGCGCAGGATTCCTCGGTTTTAATGCCAGGAACGCCGTCATCCGTGCGCGGGTGAAGGAGGAGTCCCTTGGCGAGAGCAAGGCGGACAAGGTTCAGGGCGATGTCCTCGAAGAGGTACATGCCCAGGTGACCCGGGAAGAGGCAGCAAAAGCCCCTGCTCCGAAGAAGAAGCCTGCCCGCAGGGAAAACGCTCCGGCAAAGGCAGCGCCCGCCCCGGCGCCGGCACCGAAAGAGGAAGAGCCAAAGGTGAACTACACCGATGAGCAGGTTGCCTCCTTCGAGAAAAAGGCTACCGAGTTCTTAAAGTCCATGTTTGGCGCCATGAACATGGAAGTCGAGATCACGACATCCTTCGATCATGACGAGAACATCCTGACTGTCGACTTTGAAGGTGATGACATGGGTGTTCTGATCGGCAAGCGCGGTCAGACGCTGGATTCCATCCAGTACCTGGTCTCCCTGATCGTCAACAAGGACGTGGAGGGTTATGTTCACGTCAAGACCGACACCGAGAACTACCGGGAGAGAAGAAAGAAGACCCTGGAAAACCTTGCCAAAAACATTGCGTTCAAGGTCAAGAGAACCAGGAAGGCCGTTGCGCTCGAGCCGATGAACCCCTATGAGCGGAGAATCATTCACTCCGCACTGCAGGGCGATCGGTACGTAACCACCTACAGTGAGGGAGAGGATCCCTACCGCAAGGTTGTGATCGCGCCTAAGCGCTGAGCACCGGAAAATGATCATGAGGACGGATTTCGGGTATCATCCGGGATCCGTCCTTTTTCGTGCAGTCTTTTGGATCGGACGGTATAATGGTGAGACAGGATACGGGAGGAACGTACATGGCACTGACCTTTGACACACTTCGCAATGACACCATTGCGGCGATTGCAACCGGCATCTCGGAATCCGGCATCGGCATCATCCGCATCAGCGGTCCGGATGCCTTTGCAGTGGGTGACCGGTTGTGCCGAAACACGCAGGGAGAGCATGTCTTTTCCCAGTGGAAACCTGGCACCATACACTACTGCCGCATTGTGGATCCATCCAAAATGCAGGATGGAAAAGAGGTCGTGATCGATGAGGCTATGGTCTCTGTCATGCATGCACCTCACAGCTACACCACAGAGGACACGGTGGAGATCAATGTTCACGGCGGTGTGTACCTGATGAACCGGGTTCTGGAACTGTGTCTTCAAAACGGCTGCCGCATGGCGGAACCGGGCGAATTCACCAAGCGGGCTTTTCTCGGCGGCCGTATAGATCTCTCCCGGGCTGAGGCGGTCATGGACCTGATTCAGTCGGACAACGAATTCTCCCGCCGGACCGCCCTCGCGCAGCTTGAAGGATCCGTCAGCGGAGAGGTCAAAAACCTTCGGCAGGAGATTCTGTATGAGATTGCCTTCATCGAATCCGCCCTGGACGATCCGGAAAATTACTCTCTGGAAGGATACCCGGAAAAACTTCGCAAAAAGTGTACCGGGCTGATTGACAGGTTAAACCACATCCTCCAGTTTTCGGAGAGTGGGAGAGTTCTCAAAGAGGGGATCCGGACGGTCATCGTCGGAAAGCCGAACGCCGGAAAATCCTCTCTGATGAATTTTCTCTCCGGTACCGACCGCGCAATCGTCACCGATGTGGCAGGTACCACCAGGGACACGCTTGAGGAGAAGATCCGCCTGGGAGATGTCGTGCTGGATGTGACAGACACCGCCGGCATCCGAAAAACGGATGACGTGGTTGAAAAAATCGGTGTGGAGCGGGCAAGGAAGGCAGCAGAACAGGCGGACCTGATTCTGTACCTGGTAGACAGCTCTACTGGAATCAGTGAGGAGGACCGGGACATCTTCGGTCTGCTTCGTGAGAGGATCAGCTCGGGAACCCGCTGCATTATTCTGCTGAACAAGTCAGATCTGCCATCCCAGACTTCTCAGGAGGACATCGCGGAGATGTTCCGCTATCTCACACCGATAACCGGACAGACAGACAAAACCCGGGTGGTCAATTACAAGCGGGTAGAGATGATTCCGGTTTCATTGCGGACCGGTGAGGGAATGGAAGAGTTTAAGTCCAAGATTCTTCAAATGTTCCGCACCGGAGATCTGGTTTCCAGAAATGAGGTATTTCTGTCCGGACTTCGGCAGCGGACCGAGGCGCGCGCCGCAAGGGATTCCCTGCAGCTGGTGGTGCAGAGTATTGACCATGGCATGAGCGAGGATTTCTTTTCCATTGACCTTATGAACGCCTATACTGCCTTGGGCCGTATCATCGGTGAGGCCGTAGAGGATGATCTTGTCGAGGAAATCTTTTCAAAGTTCTGTCTTGGAAAGTGACCGGTGTGAATTTTCGCAGATTGGTCAAAAATACTTTGCAGAACAGGTTGACCAAATTATCAATTGACCAATATAGTCAATAATATAGTATATAGAAGAATCAAATGGTAGATCATAATTATCATATCAAGACAGATGTATGTGTAATCGGTGCCGGCCATGCCGGCTGTGAGGCCGCTCTGGCCTGCGCCAGACTGGGTTTTCAGACCGTGATTTTTACAATGAACGTTGACAGCATCGCGATGATGCCCTGCAACCCGCATATCGGCGGCTCCTCCAAGGGACATCTGGTCCGGGAGATTGACGCGCTTGGCGGTGAGATGGGAAAGAACATCGACAAGACTTTTATTCAGTCCAAGATGCTGAACAAGTCGAAGGGACCGGCAGTACATTCCCTCAGAACGCAGGCGGACAAGGCAGAGTACTCCAAGGCCATGCGGCAGGTACTGCAGCATCAGGAGAACCTGACCATCCGTATGGGTGAGGTGGTGGATATTCTCACCGAGGAGGTGGAAGGAGAAGGAGAGTGCAAAAGAAAAGTTACTGGTGTCCGCCTCTTTAACGGAACCATCTACGAATGTCAGGCTGTCGTCATCGCGACTGGAACTTACCTGAACGCCAGATGCCTTGTGGGTGAGGCCATCACAGAGACCGGGCCCTCAGGAATGCAGAGATCTACCTATTTAAGAGACGCTCTGGAGCGGATTGGAATCCACACAAGAAGATTCAAGACTGGAACGCCGGCCCGCATGGATGGCAGATCCCTTGATTACAGCAAGATGACCATCCAGAAAGGCGACGAAGTCGTAACGCCCTTTTCTTACTCCACGGATCCCGCCACGGTGCAGATCGATCAGGTTCCCT
>JBJEYC010000488.1:0-4526 GCA_051886435.1 Lachnospiraceae bacterium | reverse complement strand
GCCGTGGAGGCGCTGACCAGGTCAATGGGCGCCCAGGATGTGTAGCCAAGGACCTCGACGCCGTCCTCCAGCGCTTCCTCGACCTGCAGCAGATGATCCCGCATGTACTGGATTCGGTAGTCGTCTTCCACGGTCTTTTTGTCCGGGCCGCCGTCCACCAGGACATCCTTTGCTCCGAGCCCGTTCTCCACAACAAAGAGGGGTTTCTGATAGCGGTCCCAGTACTGGTTCAGCGTGTAGCGAAGGCCCTTCGGGTCGATCTGCCAGCCCCACTCCGAGGCCTTCAGATACGGGTTCGGGACGCCGCCGAGGAGATTTCCCTCCCCGCGCACGTTTCGGGAAGGGTCTGCCGTTGCACAGACACTCACGTAATAGGAGAACGAGATAAAGTCCACCGTGTTCTCCCGAAGAAGTTCGGCGTCTCCCTCCGCAAAGGTGACGTGGATGCCATGCTCTCTCATGTACCGCTTCATATAGCCGGGATATCTGCCCCTTGCATGGATCTCCAGAAACATGTCGTTTTTATGGGTCTCCTCCATCGCGGCGATCACATCGTCGGGATTCGGGGTCAGCGGATACACGGGCATCGAGAGAACCATGCAGCCCACATGGTTTTCCGGATCGATCTCATGAGCGATCTTCGTGGCGAGGGCGCTTGCCACCATCTCGTTGTGGATCGCCTGGTAAAGGTCGGACGGGGAGAGCTGCTCCTTCGGGGTCATAATGCCGCCGCTTGTAAAGGGCGTCTCGAGGATCGAGTTGACCTCATTGAAGGTGAGCCACCAGCGGACCTTTCCCCGGTACCTTGTGAAGATCGTCCGCACATACCGCTCAAAAAATCCGATCAGCCGCCGGTCAGTCCAGCCGTTGTATGCCTTTGCCAGGTGGAGCGGGATCTCATAGTGGGAGATCGTGACAAGCGGCTCCATGCCGTATTTTCTGCACTCATCAAAGACCCGATCATAGAAGGCAAGCCCCGCCTCGTTCGGCGCCTCCTCATCCCCATTCGGGAAGATCCGGCTCCAGGCAATGGAGAGGCGAAACACCTTGAAGCCCATCCCCGCAAGGAGGGCAATGTCCTCCCGGTAGCGGTGATAGAAGTCGATGGCAACAAGCTTTAAGTTGTCCTGTGTGGGTGCCTCCGTTCTCGGCCCCTTGACGCCTTTCGGCGTCACATCCTCCACGGAGAGTCCTTTGCCGTCCTCGTTGTAGGCGCCTTCGATCTGATTTGCCGCGGTGGCGCCGCCCCATAAGAAGTTTGCTGGAAATGCCATGTTCTCCTCCTTGCTGCCTTCATCCTGTGCAGCAGACCTATTATTATGCCCGGTTGTCGTCGTAAAGGTGATCCCTGCGGTAGATCAGGTTGGCAAAACCGCCGTCGCGCCGCTCAAAGCGCGCATTGCACGCCATGGCGATGCAGGCCTGCTGTCCCATAAAGGAAAAGGGCAGGTCATCCGCCCGGCCGGAAAGGACCGTCTCACAGACCTCTGCCATATCAGAGAGAAGCGCCGTCCCCGCCTCCATCACATGGTGGCAAAGATAGATGTGGTCAAGTTTTCCAAAAAAGCGGTCCCGGAGGCGGCAGACGGTGTCCCGGTAGGCAGAAACGCTGGCTGCATCCTGGTCAAACAGGAAGGTCGCGTTGTTGCAGCAGTCCCCGGTGATCAGGGTCCGAAGCTCCGGAAGGTACACCGCCATGGAGCCCTTCGTGTGACCCGGGAAGGCCACTGCCTCTGCGTGGAGATCGCCGAGGTCAAAGACCTGTCCGTCTGACAATGTCAGAAACGGAAAGTCCGGATCCTCCGGGATATAGTCCTCCCGGCGAAGGTCATACTTTGCAAAGTCCGCGCCGAGATTCGCCCGTATGTAGCCGTCCCGATCCCCGATCTGATCCATCCGCCGGTAGAGTGGAATGTCCAGCGGATTCAGGTACACGGGAAGATCGGCAAATGCGGGCGCCCCGGGGGCATGGTCGATGTGACCGTGGGTGATCAGGACAGTAATTTCCCGATCCGTCAGCGCATCCACAAGCTCCCGAAGCCCCCGGACCCCGAGATTGGTGTCCACGAGAAGCGCCCGGTCTCTCCCCTCGATGAGGTAGAGGATCTCTCCGCAGGCGCTGCGGATCGCGGTGATGCGGTCTGTCACCTTCACAAATGTGTAAAACGGTTTCTTCACGGCATACTCCCTCCCAGAGGCGGCCTCCTCCCCTCTGCAAATATGCAGCTTGTTTCTGACGGTATCGTAACAGGCAGCGCCGCCGGTGTTTATCCTGATTTTACCGTTCTTTCCCTGATTCTGTCCTCTTTGGGTTGGCTTCCCGGTATCAGATCAGAAAAGACCGGCAGGACGTTCCTGCCGGCCTGCACAGGCGATTGCTGCGCCTTTCCTTACTGCTGCGCCTGCTTTGCCTTCAGTGCGGCAAGATCTTTTTCGATGTTGCGATAGAACACCAGGAGCAGAACAAGGATGACAAGGCACATGATAAACGGAACCCAGTTGTACACAAACTGGATGGCTGTCACGACAGACTGGGGCTGGGAGAGACCCTGGGCATCCAGTGCACCGTCAAAGCCCGCACCGGAGAGGACCCAGCCGAAGACCGCCTGGCCAAGGCCGAGGCCGAGCTTCTGGGCGGCGGAGACGCCGGCGTTGCCCATGCCGACGGCATCGATGCCGCTCTTTAACTGTCCGTAGAGGATGGCATCTGCCACCAGGCCCAGGGCCATGCCGCCTGCAAAGCCGAGGCCGCATCCCTTGAGGACGTTGAAGAGGATCATCAGCGGAATGCTGCCGGTCCCCGCAATGAGACCGAAGCCCAAAAAGCCGAGCGTCATCAGGGCGATGCCGAACGTGTAGACCACGTGCTTGGGGAACTTCTTCATGACAAAGGGGGTTGCAAACATGACCGCGAACTGGGCGATGCTGATGGCGTTGTTCATCCAGGAGATCTGACCCATGTCGTTGAAGACGTACTGGGCGTAGTAGACGCCGCCGATGGAGTAGAAGATGATGACGAAGAAGACCACAAACATGGCGATGGTGATGACAACCCAGTACTTGTTCGTGAACAGAGCCTTCGCCGCTGCCAGAGAACTCGCCTTATCCTTTTCCTTTTTGTCTGCGGGTTGTTCCTCCACCTGCTCGGTGCGCTCTTTCGTGAAGAGAACCGTGAGGAAGGCGCAGATCACCATCACAATTCCAAAGATGATCATGGTGATCGTAAAGCCCTGCTGCGTGAAGTACGTCTCCGCACTCGACGAGAACCGGGTCAGCATGAGAACGAACAGGGAGTTGACCACGATGTTGCCCAGGGTCTGAAAGATCTGCTGGACGTTTCCGAGAAAGCCTCTCTCATAGGCGTTTCGCGTGATCAGGGAGATCATCGCGTAGAACGGCACCTGAATGGAGGTCAGGCAGACCGTGTTGACCACGTTGTACATAAGGAAAACATAGATGTACTTGGCGAGGTTCGGCCAGTTCTGGGGGACAAAGAACAGAAGTACTGTGGAGATAGCAAAGGGAATGGCCATCCGAAGGAGCCAGACTCTCGCCTTGCCGAACCGGGAGTTCGTCCTGTCCACCATGCGGCCCACGATCAGATCCGAGATCCCGTCGAAGACCTTGGAGATCGCGATCAGCGTGGAGATGATGCCCGCATCCAGGAATGCCACGTTCGTCATGTAGATCGTGAGAAACGAGCCGATGATGCCATTGATGGCATTGAAGCCGAATCCGTTGATTCCGTATCCAATTCGCTCTGGCCAGCCGAGTCTGGCCTCGGGATCATTTGTCTTTGTCGCAAGACTTCTCATTTGATTACCTCCCTTGCTGAGAATCCAATCGCTTTGCAGGTGCGCTCTTTTCTTTCTGTGGCGATATCGTAGCAGGCGGGGAGAAAAGAGAATATTCTGATTCTGATGTTTTTGATTTTTTTCTGATATTTGATCAGGAGATTCGCCCCGGATTGCGGCGGATGGGATTTGACTGCTTGGGGAACAAAAAGTGCCCGCAGGAGGACGGCACTGCGCCGCCCGCCCTGCGGGTACTCTTCTCATCCGCCCATCCTATCGTACATCCTTTGATCCCAGGAGTCTCTGATATATCCGAAGGTCGCTGTCCTTGAACACGTTGAAGATCACTTTCTTCATGCAGCTGTCAGGATGCCCATCGAGCCACTGCTTTACTGTGGCAACCGCGATCTGTGCTGCCTTGTCCTGCGGGAACATGAATACCCCTGTAGAGATACAGCAGAAAGCGATGTTCTCACAGCCATGCTCCGCTGCAAGATCCAGGCAGTTCCGATAGCAGGCTGCGAGCTGCTCTTTGTGTTCCTGCTTCAGGTACGGAGAGACAATCGGTCCCACGACATGCACAACATACTTTGCCGGCAGATTATAGGCTCGTGTGATCATCGGCACCGCTGTCGGCTGCAGATAATCCTGACCGTGGATCTGCTGCTGTTCTTTCATGATCTGATAACACCTTTCACGGAGCTCGGTTCCCGCCATCGAGTGAATGATGTT
>JBJEYC010000487.1:0-4563 GCA_051886435.1 Lachnospiraceae bacterium | reverse complement strand
GGGCCGGAGCAGAGATAAAACTTGGCCGGATTCTGGCTGCTCACGCTCTCGAAGGTGATGTCCTTCGTGCCGCGGCCGATATACATGCCGTCCCGGGCTGCCACTTCATAGCGGACGCCGTCCGCTGTGACAATGCCGTCGCCGCCGATGTTGATCAGGCCCAACTCACGGCGCTCCAGAAAGTAGTCGGCGCGCAGTTCCTCGCCCGCCTCAAGTTTTACAGGTCCAGTCACCGGCATGGCGCCGCCGAAGATGATGCGATCGATGTGGCTGTAGACCAGATAGATGTCGTCAGCAAAAAAGAGCTTCTCCACGAGGTACTCCTCGCGCAGTCTCTGGGTATCATAGTGCTTCTCGTCCCTGGGGGAGGAAGCGGTGCGAAGTTCCATAGTATTCTCCTTTCCGGCGCAGGCATTGCCACGGCTTTTGCCGGGGCATCCCCTCCTGCCAAAGTCCATTATACGGGATATGATTTTCCGCTTTGTTGGTTTCCCGTTCGAAAATCATGCAAATCTTGTCTGATCCAGAATGGCGTTTTTCACACCGGTGAGTTCCGGCGCCGTATCATGGGATCCCTTCACTTCCACATCCCGCAAAATCACGCGGTCCGCGTTCTCAACCAGAATTCCCCGTCCTGCCATCTTGGGGCAGTTGTCCCGCATCAGCGGGACAAGTGGAACCATTTTTTCCTCCGGGAGGAATGCGGCTTTGATGTGCTCCATTCGGATTTCGCCGATGGGGCTCTCTGGAAGACCTGCCGCAGCAAGAATCACCGCGTCTGCTCCAGTGCACGTGATATTCCGGAACAGCACTTCGCCGATCTTTGGCGTCCGCTCATCCACTGGAAGAGCAGAAGGATCCTGCACGTATTCGGTGTGGCCGTCCGGATCGCAGAAGTAAAACATGTTGATCGTAAAGGGCATCGCCACATCGTTCATGGAGATGTCCTCAAAGACAAGGTCTGTCAGGCATGAACTCTGCCCGCGGCCGCGTCTTGTCTTGACGCGCACCCCCCGATCGGTTCCGGAGAAGAGACAACGGGAGACTGAAACACTGCTCACACCGCCTGCGATCTCGGAGCCGATCGTGACCGAGCCGTGTCCCCGCTCGAAAAGGCAGTTTCGGATCGTGATCCCGGTGCAGGGCTGTCTATGGAAGGCCGCCATATAATACTTACCGCTCTTGATTGCGACGCAGTCATCCCCAACGCTGATCTTTGTTCCCAGGAGCTGTACATTTTTGCAGCTCTCCGGATCAAAGCCATCTGTGTTGGGTGAGTCGGGCGGGTTCTGGATCGTTAGGTCCGCAAAGAGGAGATCTTTGCTGTAGCAGGGGTGAACTGTCCAGGATGGAGAATTCTGGATGGCAAGACCCTGAAAGCGGATTCTCTCGCAGCACATCAGAAAGATCAGATTCGGGCGCCAGGCAATTCTGCGCTTTTTCGCGTTCTCCCACCAGTCTCCGCTGGCAGCGTTCCCATTGATCATTCCTTCCCCGGTGATGTCGGTGTCAGTGATACCGATCAAGGTGAGAAGAGAGGCAAAGGAGTCCAGAGGATTTCCCTCCCAGGTGCCAAGGAACAGCTCGGAGGTCTCATCGGTCGCCTTGGTCGTGCCAGGGAGGATGGGATAGGCTGTCCTATCCGTCTTTCCCAGAAGGACGGCACCCCGCTCCAGATAAATGGTCTGGTTGCTCTTTGGAAACAGTGGGCCGGTCAGGTACGTTCCCGCAGGGATATAGACCGTCCCATCCTTCGGGCAGGCAGAGAGTGCCGCCTGCAAAAAGGCGGTGTCGTCCTTTTTCCCGTCTCCTGAGGCACCAAAACGGGTAACATCCAAAAAGACGCTCTCTTTTTTGGTCCGGAAGGAAAGGGAATCTCCCTCTCCCGCCGCCACGGTGTAACTGGTATCGGGTTCAAGGTGATAGAGGGAGAAGACGTTGTTTCTGGTCTCCAGGATCTTGGTTCCGTTCAGGGTAACCGCAAAGGGTGCTTCCTGCTGATAGATCCCCGGTTCGTCCAGCTCAAAGGTTGCGCTTCGTGCAAAGCTTCCTGTCAGTTTCAGTTTCATTTCCATAACCTGTCCTGCCTGCGCTCCAGCTCGGTGTATGCCAGCAAAAAGGGCGCGGTACCCTTGGCGTCGTTGGACACCACGGGCTCACTGAAGTAGTACGAAAGGGATCCGTCCCGGTGCTGGGGACCGCCGAGTCCGGCAACCAGGCAGATGCCGGTCAGACCGGGCGTTCCATCCGGGTTGGTGATCAGTCGGTTTTTCAGGATTCCCTCCATCGCCCGCATCCCGAGGTCGCCGTAGCGCGGCGGCAGATATCCGAGCCGCGCGCCCTTGAGCGCCGCGTAGGCGATAAGGGCAGTGCCTGAGGTTTCCAGATAATTGCGGGGATCCTCAGGGTGATCGATCACCTGGTAAAACATGCCGCTTGCATCCTGCCAGGGGATGAGGGCATCCATGAGCTCACGAAGCATTGACTGGAGTGTCCGGTACTCATAGTAGAGCTGCTCATCCATCGCCTCAGCGGTGTCCACCAGGGCACAGGCAAACCAGCCCTCGGCGCGAAGCCAGAAGTTGTGGCTGCAGCCCGTCTCGGGATCCGCCCAGTCCATGGACTTAGAGGCGTCATAGCCGTGGTAATAGAGCCCAGTCTTTTCATCCCGCATGTGCTCCCGCACGTGCACGAACTGCCGAAAACTGTCCTCACATCCCTGCATCCCGTGATAGCGGGTCTCGTAAGTCATATAGAAGGGCTGGGCCATGTACAGGCCGTCCAGCCAGACCTGATTCGGATAGATCTTTTTGTGCCAGAAGTTCCCCTCCGGCGTCCGTGGCTGGGAAGCAAGCTGGGCACGCACGGTTTCGACGGCTCTTCTGTACTTCTCCTTTCCGGTCAGTTCAAATAGTGTGATGAGGTTCCTTGCAGGATTGACGTTGTCGAGGTTGTAATCTTCCGCATGGTAGGTGCGGATGCTTCCGTCCTCCTGCACAAACCAGCTGCAGAAGTTGTCCGCAAAGTCAAGGTACTTGGGATCCTTTGTTGCTGCATACCGATCCAGCACCGCAGTGATCATGCAGCCGTCGATGTAGTTCCAGTTATTGGGTTTGCCGCTTCGGATCTTTTCCTGATTCCAGAGCGGTGCCTTGGCGGTAGAACCCGCGAGGAGGTAGTCAAGGTAGGTCGATATCTTTTCTCTTGTGGTCGGCTCTGTCATGACAATCCCCTCTCCCTCAGTTCCGCGATTTTTGTCTCCAAATACCGCCGGCAGGCAATCGCATCCTCCGGTGTGGTGTTCTCCAAGGTTGCCTGAATGCAGGGCTTCTGCGTCAGTGCAAAGCGGAGAATTCTGTCGTAGTTCATCTTCCCTTTTCCGCAGCCAACGGAGCGGAGTTTGTTCCCCTCGGGGACATAATCCTTCAGGTGCAGGACACAGACATCCTTTCCCAGAAGGTCAATCGCCTCTTCAAAAACCTCGTCGGCGCGGCTCTCGTTCTCCGCATCCAGAAGGTTCACTGGATCCAGGATGATCTGCAGATTCGGGGAGTGTATGGAATCCAGCACGGTTCTGGCGCGCTGTGCATTCCACACGATGTGGGAAGCAACAGGCTCAATCGCCAGGATGGTGCCGAACTTTTCTGCGCTTTTGACCACCGGGCGCAGGTTCTCCACAAAGTGCTCCAGAGCGTCCTCGCTCCGGCAGGACTCCCTGTCAGGGGTATAGGTCTTGTTTGGGCAGCCCGTCTCGGTGCCCACCACGCCCATTCCCAGGTAAGAGGCAAAACGCAGGTGCGCAATATAGCGCTCCTGGATGTTTTTCTGCTCTGCTGCATCCGGATTTCCAAGATTTAAGTAGCAGCCAAGAACGGCCAGTGAAAGGCCCTCTTTGTCGAATGCGCGGCGGATCGCTGCCGCATAACCCGGGGTCAGTGCCGCGGGATCCGCGCAAAGGCCCGGGATCTTGGACAGGGCCAGGTGCACACAGGTAAACCCCTGTGCGCGGGCCATGCCCAGTTTCTCCGGAAAGGAGAGCGTCTTATCGGTGTCGTGGAGCCGAAGCCCCAGCTGGATGTTGGAATACATGGATCTCCCCTCATAATTGATTGATTTGTTATCTCATGCCATCGTCTTGTTGCGCTTCTGCGCCTGCTCGATTCTGGCATCCTCTTCGTTGCGCGCCAGGATCCCGGCGATTGCCTCTTCGAATTCCGGATCCCCGTCCTGAGAGGCGGTGTAATCCTCGTCTGCGACCGGCTCTGCTTTCTTGAGATACGGGGCAAAGATGTTCGAGAAAAAGACGGCAAACAGGTAGGCGATCAGGCCCACGCCGAAGTTCAGCGTCACGAAGTTGACTGCCGCGGAGAAAGCGACGTTCAGGTATCCCACAGCCGCCAGGGTCAGGGCAATGAGGAGCGTCTCCTTCATGTGATGGAAGGGCAGGATCAGCGCATAGCGGATTGTGTTTGCCACAGTGTTGACAAACCGTGACTGAATCGCAAAAACGTAGGAGAAGGAGATCCCGTACAGGATGCAGACCGCCAGGGAAAGCGCCCAGGG
>JBJEYC010000486.1:0-4597 GCA_051886435.1 Lachnospiraceae bacterium | reverse complement strand
TATCATACCCTGCAGAGCCCGGTCTGTCAAACGAAATTCCGGAATTTTTCAAAGTTCCGCAATTCGCTCTGTTTTTCTCTGATGCCTGACAAATCTCCGGTCAGACCGGGGTGTCCTCCCGGGCATAGCGGCGCACCGACAGAAAGGCCACGATGTCGAGCACCACCACGTAGATGAGAAACAGCGTGCACAGCAGCGTATCCTCGCTGCTGGCCGCAAAGTCATAGAAGCCGTGCAGAAGGACCGGTACCAGCATCGAGAGCACCCAGTAAAAGTTCTCCCGCCCCCAGGCGTGGTAGTACTCCGCATACTTGGCCTGGCCGTAGTAATGGCCCATGAAGATGCCGGTGATGCAGTGCATCGGGATCGCGGTGACAGCCCGAATCGGCGCCACGCCCAGTCCGAAGTTCAGGATGTACATGACGTTCTCAAAGGCAGCAAAGCCAAGAGACACGCTGATCGAGTAGACGATGCCGTCAAAGCGGAAGTTGAAGTTGGGATCATACCAGGTCTGCCGCCGCAGAGTCAGGTGCTTGAGTCCCTCCTCGGAGACCGCGACCACGACAAAGTACATCAGGACGCTGTACCAGGAGGACCTTGCAAGCCCCGGGATATTGACGAGGATCAGCTGTCCCAGCTCCTCCAGAAGTCCCGCCCCGATGGTGCTGAGACCGCCGAAGATAAAAAGTTTGGCCAGAAGTCCTATCGGTTCCCGCTCCACCGAGTCCAGATGGTAGATGTAGGCAATCAGGATAATGGCCGGAATCATTCCGATCATCAGGATATACAGCATAGGCACTCTCCTTTTGCGTTGTTGTCACTTTCCCAAGTATAGCAAAACCCGGCCGCACGAAACAGCCGTGCAGCCGGATTTTCCGATTCTTTAGTGATGTTTCGGGATTGCGGATTTACTGCTCTCCCTCGTAAGGAACCACGGCACCCTGATAGGTGTCATTGATGTAGTTCACGACGGTGTCGCTGTGCAGGGCATCGGTCAGAGCCTTGATCTTGGGCAGATCCTGGTTGCCGTCCTTGACTGCAATGACGTTCACGTACTGCTGGATGGCATCGCCGTCAGCGGACTCAGTTGCCAGTGCATCTTTCTCCACAGAGAGGCCGTTCTCCAGCGCGTAGTTGCCGTTGATGACACCGAAAGCGACGGAAGGAAGCTGCTTGGCCACCTGAGCTGCCTCCACCTCAACAAGCTGAAGGTTGTGCGGGTTCTCGGTGACATCGTTGACGGTGGCGTTGACGCCGACACCGTCAGCAAGCTTGATCAGGCCGACCTGCTGGAGCAGGAGCAGAGCTCTTGCCTCATTGGTGGTGTCGTTGGGGATGGCGATCGCATCGCCGTCTGCGACATCGTCCAGAGAGGTCTTGGTGCCGCCGTAGATGCCGAAGGGCTCATAGTGGATCTTGCCGTTGGTGGCGACCACAAGGTGTGTGCCGTTCTCCTCGTTGAAGGAGTTCAGATAGTTGACATGCTGGAAGTAGTTGGCGTCAAAGTCACCGGACTCGACAACGTTGTTGGGCTGGACATAGTCCTCGAACACCGTCACCTCCAGGTCATATCCCTCGTCTGCCAGGATGCTCTTGGCCTGCTCGAGGATCTCGGAGTGGGGCGTCTGGGAAGCCGCCACGGTGATGACGTTGTCCCCGTCTGCCGCTGCGGTGGTCTCTGCCTCGGCAGCGGCCTCGGTGGCGCTGTCAGTTGCGGCTGCAACCTCGGTGGTTGCCGCAGCAGCCTCGGTGGAAGCGGCGGCAGCCTCTGTGGCTGCGGTGTCAGAGCTGCTGGAGCTTCCGCATCCTGCCAGGAATGCGGTGCCCAGAGCGGCTGCGGTCAGTGCTGCAAGTAACTTCTTCTTCATAATGTTCTCCTCTTTTCTGCGCCTACTGCGCGTGCGGGGAAGTTCCCCATGATATTTGTAACCCGGGCCATTGGGCCGGAGGTTATTCATATTACCGGCACTCAAATGTGCCGCTTGTCCATCCGCACCGAGATCAGGGTGCCGATGGCCTGGAAGAGCTGGACCAGAAGGACCAGCAGAATGACGGTCGTCCAGAGGATGTCCGCCTGGTAGCGGTAATAGCCGTAGCGGATGGCGATATCGCCGAGGCCGCCGCCGCCGATCGTGCCTGCCATTGCGGAATATCCAAGGACCGTTCCAATCGTGATCGTTGCTCCGGAAACCAGAGACACCCTGGCCTCACCGATGAGGACTCTCGTCACGATCTGGAAGTTGGTGGCACCTGCGGACTGTGCCGCCTCGATGACACCGTGGTCCACCTCGTTGAGGGAGGACTCCACCATTCTGGCGATGAGCGGTGCCGCGGAGATCACCAGGGGCACCACTGTCGCGGTGGATCCGTAGGTCTTGCCCACGATCAGCATCGTCAGGGGCATCACCAGGATCAGCATGATGAGGAACGGGACGGAGCGCATGATGTTGGCCGCGATGTCCAGGATCCGGTACACCACCTTGTTGGGATGGAGTCCATCCTTTGCAGTCACCGTCAGGGCGATCCCCCAGGGAAGGCCCAGGACATATCCGAAAAGCGTGGAGACCAGTGTCATATAAACGGTCTGCCAGACGCCGGTGAGTATCATGTTGATTTCATTTGCGGTCATCACTGCACCTCCTCGACTGCGAGTCCTCTCTCCTTCAGATAGGAGATGATCTTCTCCTGGGATGCGGGATCCGCCGGAAGTCCCAGGATCATGTCGCCACGGGCGGTGCCGCCCACATCCATGGTGCTCGCCCGCAGAATGTTGACGGGGACGCCCACGGTCAGGATCATGTTTGCAATGACTGGTTCAAAAGAGGACTGGGTGCCGAACACGATGCGGATCTTCCGCGACTCGTGAAGGATCGGCACTGCCTTGCTCTTTGCCTCCTGCTCCTTTGCGAACTCATCCGGGTCCTTGCCCTCAATGACGAGCTGCTTGGCCGCCCGAGACTTGGGATGGGTAAAGATTTCCTCCACCAGGCCCCGCTCGACGATCTCGCCGCTCTGCACGATGGCCACGTTGTGGCAGATCTCGCGGACGACGGACATCTGATGGGTGATGATCACGATTGTGATTCCGGTCTCCCGGTTGATCTTTTTGAGCAGTTGCAGGATGGACTGTGTTGTCTGGGGATCCAGAGCACTGGTAGCCTCATCGCACAGCAGGATCTTGGGATCCATGGCAAGGGCCCTCGCGATTGCAACTCTCTGCCGCTGTCCACCGGAGAGCTGTGCGGGATAGGCCTGCGCCTTGTCGGAAAGGCCCACCGTCTCAAGAAGCTGTTCCGCTTTCTTTTTTGCCTCCGCTTTGCTCACCTTGTGAATCAGAAGCGGGAACATCACGTTGTCGATGACCTTGCTCTGCATCAACAGGTTGAACCCCTGAAAGATCATTCCGATGGAGGAGCGAAGGTTCCGGAGTTCTGCTCCGGAGAGCTTCGACAGGTCGTGTCCCTCCACGATCACCGTGCCCTGCGTGGGCACCTCCAGGTAGTTCAAACATCGTACCAGTGTGGACTTGCCGGCACCTGACATGCCGATGATGCCGTAGATGTCGCCCTCCTCCACCTCGAAGTTGATTTCCTTGAGGGCCTGTACCGTCGCGTCCTTCGTCACAAAGGTCTTGGACAGGTTCCTCACTTCAATGATTGGCATAACTGTTTCCCTCTCATTTCCATTCTGCGGCAGGCACAGAAAAAGACAGGTGCCTGCCGCGCAAAGCACCTGTCTCCCATTATGCTTTCACAATGTCATGGAAACAAATGCATCGCCCGCTGCTGAATCTCCCGCATGCACATCGCACACATGGACATTCGTGTGTCACTCATTCGCATCTGTGTGAACTTGTTGACCGCTGCGCTTCTCACGATGGATACCTCTTGTTTGTTCGCATTTCCTACTTGTTGCCTAGGAATTTACACCACCGCGTTCCCGCTGTCAATCGCAATCCGCAGGTTCTATTATACGCATTCCCGATGACTGGTTATAAGTTTTTCCGATCACAGCCGAACTTTTTTGTGATTTTCTTATCGCTCGCACTTCCAGATTGCCGCGCTGCAGGGTGCAAGATGAGATCCGCCGCCAAAGTCATGGAGCTTTCCGGTGATCAGATCCACCGCCTGGCCGCAGCCTGCGTCGAAATGCGCCACGTACTCGTTCTCATCGGCATTGATCGCGACCAGCACCCGCTCGTGCTCACTCTTTCTCTCAAAAATGTACTGCCGGTTGGTGAGGAGCACCTTCCGGAAGCTTCCATAGCACAGTGCCTCGCTCCCGGTCTTTGCCTTGAGGCAGGCCGCAACATAATCGGTAAGGTCGTTCCAGACCGGCTTGTCTACCGCGGGGCGCAGTGCCTGGTCTCCATCCTCCTTTCTCCCCTCGATCCCCCATTCACTTCCATAATACACGCAGGGATAGCCCGGCATGCCGCACATCAGGGCAAAGGCAAGGGGCAGGTGCTTCTTATTGGTCAGGATGCTGGCAATTCTCGTCACGTCATGGTTGTCCACAAAACTCATCAGATGCATACCCGTGTACAGATCCCAGGGATCCGTGCCGAACTGCCGCTCCAGGGAGGAGTTGATCTCAA
>JBJEYC010000485.1:0-4603 GCA_051886435.1 Lachnospiraceae bacterium | reverse complement strand
CGGCATCACCTCGCCGCTGAAGAGGACCTTGTTCACGCTCTCCGGGATCCGATACGAAAATCCGTTCATGATAGACACAAAGCACATGGCGCTCACCGCCCAGACCAGGGTGGTGACTGCATGGTTAGCAAGGTAATCCATCAGTGCCGTCGGATTTACAAAGTAGCTCCTGGGAATCAGTACCGTCCT
Source organism: Lachnospiraceae bacterium (assembly GCA_051886435.1). Taxonomy (GTDB): domain Bacteria; phylum Bacillota; class Clostridia; order Lachnospirales; family Lachnospiraceae; genus CAG-791. Next base: position 4,414 of record JBJEYC010000485.1, on the reverse strand, counting down.
GGCACCGGTGTACAGGCCGCTGTAGATGTCCTTGACAGAGACATCAAAATCAAACGGCGCCTGGTTTCCCATTACATCGTCTCTGGTGATGCCGAACGTCTTGTCAAAGATCGGAATGAAGTCGATCACAGAACGATGGCAGACTACCACCCCCTTCGGGATGCCGGTGCTGCCGGAGGTAAAGTTCACGTACAGGGGATCCGTGTCCAGGCAGGTGCTGCGGACGCGGGACAATACATCAGGATCGGCTTTCAGCCCCTTTTCTTCCAACTCCTCCAGATCCATCACAAGGTACTGCGGCGCAAAGAGCTCCTTTGCCGTCTCCAGGTTCTCGTGATCGGCAAAAATCACCGCCGGATCCAGCTTGCTGATCACCGTCTGCATCCTGGTCTTCGGCTGACGAAGATCCACGAAGGAATAAAATCCCCTCGCATAGATTGTGCCCATCATGCCGATCACCGCAGCAACGCTCTTTTCCATAAAGAATGCCACCGGCCGATTCACCACGCCAATGCTGGCGAGGCAAGTGCCAATGCTCTCTGCCTGTTCCCGAAGTGCACTCCAGGTGATGCTGCCCTGCGGGTCCTCAAAGGCAGTGCGATCCGGGTCCGCCGCTGCCGTATATTCCAGCCAATCCAAGATGGTGTTCATCTTCTTCCCCTCTCTAGAGAATGATCATTCTTCACCCAATTCACACCGTCATTATTAATCTGCGGCGTCTACAATTCCCGCCTCTTCCAGATCCTGCAGAAGGAGCTCGGTGCGGAGTGCCTCGCCCTTGTTGCTGCAGTGATAGACCGTATCATACATATCGTCCCTTGGAAAGAAGTAATCCTCCGGATTGGAGAGATAGGGGATGCCGATCTCCTTCTCCTCTTCCTCCTTCAGGCGCTGAAACTCTGCGGTGTCACAGTCTACCGCTTCCTCCCAGAGGGGTGGTGCGATAAAGTACACGCTGGCACCCTTGGACTCCACATACTGTTGGAAACGTTTCAAGTACTGCACGCTCTCCTCGGAGATCGACACCCCCGTCAGGTCCACCGGGTTGTAGTAATCCTCTCCCTCGGTAAATTCCCCCATGATGCAGTCCGGGCGGTCCAGAATCATCCTGCCGTCTGTATCAAAAATGGTGTAGTGGTGATCCTCCCCGGGATTCGCCTCATGCGCCCGCTTGTCCTCCGCATAGGAAAAGAGATAGCCCAGGATCTGATTCCAGTTTTTCGCCGGAACATACCGGTAGAGGCCGATGTCGTCATCAATGCCGGACATCACCGTATCCGACAGGATGTCTGTAAAGGCACTCTCCTCCATCCAGTTGTACTCGTAGGCAAGCAGGACGATGTCACCCTCGCCGAGATTCGCTTTGACCAGCTCTGTCTGAAACAGATCTCCAAAGCCGGCATAGAGCCCCAGATTTGCCACCTGCATCCCAGTTGCCGTTTCCAGAGCCTCCTCATCAATGCCGTAGGCACAGTTGGATCCGCCAGTGATGACAATTTTTTTCCCGGTCAGGCTCTGATAATACCGGACTTTGTCCTGGATCGCACTCTGGTAGGTATTGGCGAAGACGCCACGGGGGTACAGCACGATGGCACAGAAGGTCACGGCGATCAGAAGCACCGCGATGACCAGTGTGCCTATCACATATCCCACAAACTTTTTCAATTTCACCTCCCTGGCCGCAAATGCGGCCGAAAAGGAAATTCGTTCAAACAAGAGCCGGAATCCAACGGATGCTACCCGCCTTCTCAGAACGCAAAGTAAATGAACTGCGTGTTGGTTGCCGTATCTCCGGAGCAGACCGCAAAGACAGACAGTACAAGAAGCAGGGCAAGGCACAGCATCTGCACAAGGGCCGGGGCACTTCGAAATCTTCGGTACGCACCGGAGCGCAGCACGTGCTGCTTGAAGCCATTTTCCTCCCGGTGGATTTCTCCCCGCCGCAGATACTGGACGAGCAGGAAAAACAGCATTGATAGGAGGGCTGTGGCAAACAGGACATTGTCCTTTTCAAACATCTGCTGGGGATAGAATCCCGAGAACATCCAGGGACGGATCGTAAAGATGCCCTTCAGCATGACTAGCGCCGCCTCCACGGTTCCTGCACGGAAAAAGATAAAGGCAAGGGAAAACAGGAGGAATACAATCAGTCTCCGGATCCACAGCAGCCATACCGCATCCTCCCGGATGCGAAGCCTGCTTCGCAGGCCTTTTCGAAAGCCATCCGTCAGCTCGCCGATGACCAGAAGGATCCCGTTTACGACACCCCAGATCACAAAGTGCAGTCCCTGACCGTGCCATAGGCCGCTGATCAGAAAAACCACCATGATGTTGCAGTACTTCCTCACAGTTCCCTTTCGGGAGCCTCCCAGGGGAAAGTAGACGTTCTCAACAAACCAATCGTTCAGGCTGACGTGCCAGCGGTTCCAGAGCTCTTTGAGGTTGACGGAAAGGAAAGGGTTGTCGAAGTTCCGTTCCACGGAAAACCCGAGCATCGACGCGGCCCCGATGGCCATGTCAGAATAGCCTGCAAAGTCCGCATAGAGCTCAATGGAAAACAGCATGGCCGCGGCAAGATGATAAAGGCCGTTGTAGTAGCCCGGAGCATCAAAGACATAGGCAACTGCCCCGGAGAGGCGGTCCGCCACGCAGGTCTTGACAAACATGCCCCACACGAACAGGAGAAAGCCGTGAATCAGATGCTCCTGATCCGGATTTTTCGGCGATGCAAGCTGCGGAAGAAGGTATCTCGCCTTCTGGATCGGTCCGGAGAGGACGGAGGGGAAAAAGGAGACAAAGGCAAAGAGTCGAAGAAAGTTGTGCTCAGCCGGGATCCTGTCCCGGTAGACATCCCGCAGATAGAAGGCGGCCTGAAAGATGTAAAAGGAAAGCCCCACCGGGAGGGAGATGCCGCGGTAGTTGAAGATCTTATATCCGACCAGGATGGAAACCGTCAGGCCAAAGAACAGGGTAAAGAAGCCCCTCTTCTGCTTCGGACTTTCCGCCCGCTCTATCAGCAATCCTCCTAGGTAGATGATGCCGGTCGCAAGAAAAAGGAGCACCACTCGGAGCGGGCTCCCCCAGCCGTAGAAGACACAGCCTGCAGCTGCCATCACCAGGTACTTATGATCGGGATTTTTCACCAGTCGGTATGCCACCAGGACAAGGAGAAAAAACACCGCAAATGTCAGGGAAATCAGGTTCATATCCAAACTGACTGCACCTTGGAGGATGTCTTCCGCAGGGGCAGCTGCCTTTCTGCTATCGGGTTTCAGAACAGGAACATCTTACCACAGTTATGAACCAAAAAAGGACTTCGGTGCACAGCGCGCATCGAAGTCCGTAGATTTTTCTTCTGAAACTGTTGTATTTCTTTGCCCTCACTCGGTCTTGAGCTTGCTCCAGGAGTCCGTAGGGCACATGGTGATGTAGGTTTTACCACAGTTGACCTCAATTTCTTTCCCTGCACCATCATAGTAAGAGGTCTTGGAGGTCTGAGTGGGCTTGATCCACGTGATCGGAATCATCTTGCCATCTGTGATGTAATATCCAATTCCCTGTCCCTGGCAATTGAACAGCATGTAGCCGTTCTTGTCCAGCTGGACCATATCCACCTCCTGAATGATCACGTTCTTGAAGGAAGGGGTCTTCTTGTTCAGGGCATCCACACAGACCTTGCCGAACTCATAGTAGTCATAGGTCTTGGTCTTGCTGTTGTACTTCAGTGCGGATTTGTTGTGTGCATAAGGAAGCGACACGCTGGTGCAGCTGACTGCGCCGGAGCCGTATTCATCCTTCAAGTCCACCTCCGTGCCGTAGGGCGCGAAGTTGAAGTGATTTCCCACATTTTCAGTATAGCTGGAGGAGATGCCGGCCGACTTCAGTCTGGAGGATACCTGTCCGGACTTGACGTATTCCGTGAACTCCACGGCTTTACCGTTCTTCACCCGGGCAAAGCCGCCAGTCAGATGATCAATGCCAGTGCTTTTAAAATAAGCCTTATTGTGGTAAGGCCCTCCGTCATGGACCAGCACCGCATTGTACTCCGCCGCGGTCATGATGTTGGTGGGTCTGGTGGAACGGATGTTTCCGATCATGGAAACATTGTTCCAGTCCTTGTAGACTGCCATCAGTCTGGTAACACGGCTGTTTGCCGTGGAATTGATGAGTTCATAGACGATGTCCGCATCAGCCAGGCCATAGTGGGGATAGGCTCTCTTGTCGTTGTCGATCATCACTGCGATAGGACGCTGGTTCTTAATCGATGTGCTGATGGGCTCTCCCGTCAGTTCTGAGGTATAGGTCTTCCCTGCTGCCTGAGCCGGCAGAGCTGTGCATGCCGTCGCCAGAGCAAGTCCGGCTGCCAGAATAATAGATGCTGCTCTTTTCAACATACTGCCTCCTCTTCCTGCGG
>JBJEYC010000484.1:0-4616 GCA_051886435.1 Lachnospiraceae bacterium | reverse complement strand
TACAGATCCCAGGGATCCGTGCCGAACTGCCGCTCCAGGGAGGAGTTGATCTCAAACATGTTCATGCTGTTAAAGCTTGAGTAGATTCCCTTGTAGCACTCGTAGTTCGTAACGGAGTGACACATCTCCGGATTCATGATCTGACGGTAGTCGCCGCCCAGAATCTCACCGATGAGATAGAATGCCGGCTTTAGCTGGTCGGTCTCCCAGCGAAGGCGCTTTAAGAAGTTGCGGTTCACCATATAGGCAACGTCCAGACGCAGACCATCAATATCAAACTCCTGAACCCATCTCTTGACGCTGTCGATCAGATAGTCGCAGACCGCCGGATTGTCGAGATTGAGCTTGACGAGATCGTAGTTGCCCTCCCAGCCCTCATACCACAAGCCGTCATTCCAGGCATCGTTTCCGCCGAAGTTCAGATAGAACCAGTCCTTGTACTGTGAATTTTCCCGGTTCTTCAGGACATCCTGAAAGCCGAAGAACCCCCGGCCCACATGGTTGAAAACACCATCCAGGAAAATCCGGATGCCGTTTTCGTGCAGGGCGGCACAGACCTTTGCAAAGTCTTCATTTGTCCCGAGACGCGGATCAATCTTCTGATAATCCCGGGTGTTATAACCGTGGGTGTCGGAATCAAAAACCGGTCCAAAGTAGACCGCAGTGATGCCGAGCTTTTTGAGATGGGGGATCCAGTCCAGGACCTTTAAAATCCGGTGCTCCAGGACGCCATCATTGGCAAACGGCGCGCCGCACATCCCAAGGGGATAGATCTGATACATTGCCATTTCTTCTGCCCACATGAGTTTGCCTCCTTCTGTTTTTGTACTGTTTGTTCGAAATTGTCATCCTATTTTCCCCCGGGTCGGTTGGTTTGTAAACCACGGCGTCGGCGGAGGTGTGCTTTTCTGGCTATATTTTTTCAGAATTGTGGCTCTCATTGATTAACATATCGTTTTTGACCGTTTTGGTTAACTCATTCCCGGAACCTTGAAAATGCGCACTTTGTGGATTATTCGAATTTCCGTTCTATTTTCAGTCTTTTTCCATCCCCAATCTGCCAGAAATCCCCAGATTCCACAGAGTTATCCACATTGACACGCGTGTCATATTTTCGTTTTTCAGCCGTTTTAGGGCAGAAATTCCGGGTTGTTATCTGATAACTCCGTGCTTTTCTGGTTACCATATCAGTCACAGATTTTCCTCCACATTCACTTCCCGTTTGTCCACATCGGACAGGTCACAGCCAGCTGTCCCAGAAGTGACAGACCCGTCCCGAGACCTCCCGGGTATTTGTCTCCTCGAAATCCACCCACTCCGCAGGGAAGAGCTTTCGATAGGCAGGGGTCAGGAACCGGTCGTCCAGGAGAGCTACGATTCCCACATCCTCCTGGGTGCGGATCACACGTCCTGCCGCCTGCAGTACCTTGTTCATCCCGGGATACCGGTAGGCATAGGCGTAGCCGTCTTCCCCCCGCCTGTCAAAGTAGTCCATGACAATGCGCCGTTCGGCGCATACCTGAGGAAGGCCGGTGCCCACGATGATGGCACCGATCAGCCGATCGCTTCGAAGATCGATTCCCTCAGAGAAGATCCCGCCAAGGATGCAAAGCCCCAACTGGCTCCGGTCCTGGTAGATTGTCTGGAAGTTTGCCAGGAACTGCTCCCGCTCCTTTTCTCCCATTCCGGGCGTCTGGGTCAGAATTCTCGTTGACCCCTCCGGTAAATCAGCTTCCGGATCCGTGATGATTCCAGGATTTGGGATGATCTTTTCCGCAACCTCCTGCAAAAAGGCGTAGGAGGGGAAAAAGGCCAGGTAGTTGCCATGCCGCTGACCGGTAATCGAAAGGATGCAGTCGGCGATCTTCCGGTACTGCTGCTCACTGCGGCTGGCATAGCGGCTCGTCACATCCCGCACGAGGAACCGTCCCTCCCGCGCCGCGTCAAAGACCGACTTGGCATAGACCTCATAGTCCTCCTTCGTCCCGCCAAGGAGTTCCTTGTAATACTGGATTGGTAGAAACGTGGCAGAAAAGAGGATGGACGAGCGTCCCCGGTCCATACATCGCCGCAGATTTGCGGAGGGGTCCACGTTGAAGAGATGGAGGCAGATTTCATCTTTCCGTTCGGGTTCCGCATAGATGATGTAGCGCTCATCCAGAAGCCCTGCCACCATGTCGAAATGGCTCAGGCGAAAGTAGAAATCGAGGAATTCCTGACGGATTGCCTTCTTCTCAGCATGATGTGGATCTCTTTGACTTTTCGAGTCAAGGTCACGTTCCTTCGCAAGAATGTCTTCCATCTCTTCGCAGGATTCGCGTACCCGCTCACTGAGCCGGTCAACGTCCTCGAGAATCCAGTAGTTCTCCTCGCTTTTCGCACTTGCCGGCAGAGGCGCAGTCTTCTCCCTTTCGCGGCGGATCCGAAGGAGCTCGCGCTGCAGTGAAAGAAGGCGCTTTGCTAGCTCCGGATACAGGGTCCGGACTTTTTTCCGGAAGATTCCGATCTCACTTCGCCTGAGGTCCGCGCTGTACATCGAACGGCCCCGATCCAGGAGGTTGTGGGCCTCATCAATGAGAAAGACCGCGTCGGTGCGGGGCGATCCATCCGCGAAAAAGCGCTGGAGCTTTGCGTGCGGGTCAAACAGGTAGTTATAATCCCCAATGATGACATCCGAGAAAAGGGCAAGGTCCAGACTCATCTCAAAAGGGCAGACAAAGTACTTTGCCGCATATGCCTCGATGTTCTCTCTTGTCAGGGCTTCTTCGTGCGTCAGCATGTCAAAGAGCGCATCGTTGATCCGATCGAAGTGTCCGGCCGCCCGGTAGCAGTCCTCCGGGTTGCACGAAGGTTTGTCCAAAACGCAGATCTTTTCCTTGGCTGTCAGCGTACAGGAGCGGAGCTTTGCCCCCTTTTCCCGAAACAGACCGATGGTCTCCTCTGCCGCGGTCCGGGTGATGGTCTTGGCAGTCAGATAAAAGATCCGACTGGTCAGGCCTTCCCCCATGGCCTTTGCGGCAGGGAAGAGGGTGGTGATGGTTTTTCCGGTCCCAGTGGGTGCCTCCAAAAACAGGAGCTTTTCCCTGGCGATTGTCCGGTATACCGCCCCCGCAAGCTCCCTCTGTCCCGGCCGATAGGGATATGGAAAGGCCAGGTTCTGAAGAGATGTGGTCCGCTCAGCCTTCCAGCTTCGGCACAGATCTGCCCAGCGGGCATATTCGGCCATCACTCCATCGAACCAGGTGCGGAGTTCTTTCATATCATATTGGAAATAGAAGTAGCGGATTTTCTGCGTGATGCGGCTGCAATAGGTCATCCGCACCCCGATTCTGGGAAGGTCCTCCTTCAAGGCATACATCACGGCATAGCACTTTGCCTGGGCAAGGTGAACCGGCTCCGGCCTGTGCACCCGGTCCAGACGCCTGGCGGTGGTTTTAATCTCATCAACAAAAATCCCTGTCTCGCCGCCTTTTGGATCACTGCCGGTAAAGATTCCATCGGCTCTTCCCTCGATGGTGATGTCTTTCGCCGCCTCGTCTTCCGACTTTGGAAACGAATAGCGCAGCGTAAGCCAAACCTCGGAGGCATAGTCCTCCCCCGCGGATTCCTGAATCATGCGGTGCAGGCGCGAGCCCTCCTGCATATCGCCGACGCTGCCGCCGGTTCGGTTGTCCAGGTCCCCGGAGCGCAGCAGAAACTCCACCAGCTCCCGGACCGATACCACATCTTCTGTAAACATAGCAGACGTATTGTCTCACGAATCTGTGCGCAAAAAAAGCCGGCTTCCGGAGTGTGTGCTCCGAAAGCCGGCCCGTGTTCTCATCCAACCATTCAGCCCGCAGGCGCCAGACGGTTGAGTTCCTCCTCGAACTGCTTATCATACCCGTTGTAGGTCACTTCCAGCTGATCCATCAGATTCAGTGCCAGTACGCCGAGGATGGATTTGGCATCCACGGTGATATGATTGCGGCTCTTGCTGGCCACATCGATGTCGAAATCGCAATGCGACGCCGCGTTGACGAACTCTCTCACCTGACCGGTGGTGAGCCTGATATCTCTCTTTTTCATCATATCGTTCTCCTTTCCCACAGACCAGAGGGACCTGTGAAGTGAGGCGCGCCTCAGAGGCCGGGTGAAACGCCGTGATGTAAACGATACCAATGCTTGTTTCATCCAACCTTTGCACCATTATACGCGTTGGCCGAAATTTGTAAAGTGAAGGGATGAACAAGAATCCGGGTGCCTCGGGGGCAGATTTTGTACAGATCTTTTATACTTTACGCAAATTTAACGTATGTTTGCGGAAATTTATGACGTATTTGTCGACATTTGCAGTCATTTTGCAGGATGGGGTAGTATTCCTCGGCGCAGAGGCAAGGAAAGCCCCTAATCTTCCCTTGAAAATCGACTGTGCATGTTATTTAATAGGATAGAACTCGCCCGGTGCGGAAGACCGGGCCATTTGGAATGAGGAAAAGGACAGGGTAAAACATGGAACATCTCAAAATACCGCAAGGCTATCAATCGTCCCTCAACCTGCACGAGACGCAGGTCGCCATCAAGGTCGTGAAGGACTTCTTCCAGAACCTCCTGGCAGAGCGGATGAACCTGCTGCG
>JBJEYC010000483.1:0-4622 GCA_051886435.1 Lachnospiraceae bacterium | reverse complement strand
CGATGGCCTCCAGGTAATCCTCCTTTGACTGTCCGAGTTCGTGATTTTGCATCTTCCGGTCCCTTTCCTATGTGTTAGTGTATGCTAACTGTATGTATCATACGCTGAACGGGGCCATCTGTAAAGTTTCCGGGCCGAAATCCCGGCGGACAGATCCGAAAAATTGTTGCCCACCCGCAGCTCAGGAGATCCTTCGAGTCACGAGGATGTCGTCAATCGTAGTTCCGAACCGATCTGCGAGCAGAACCAGGTTGTCAATCGAGGGCAGCTTCTTGCCGCGGATCCAGGTGTAGACCGTGTTCACCGTACCAAGACCAAAGAACTCCTGCATATCCTTGATGGACATGCCCTGCTCCCGGCGCATGCGGTCAATGTTTTCTCCTGTGGCTTCCATGTCGATGACGGGCATTTTTCTCTCCTCTTTCCAAAAACCAAAAAACCGTCTGCGGAAGTTCCGCAGACGGCGCCCGTATCAGACACTGCTATGCAGCGCAAAGGTCTCCATCCTGCCGGAATCCGCACCAAAATAAGCTGTCTGCAGTCTGCTGGCAGTAGAGGTAGGTGTAGAGGATGTTTCTGACCTGTTCCGGCTGATGCATGGCCTTTCGCCACTCCTTTCGAAATTGATGTCTCCAATCTTATCACAGGGAAACGGAACTGTCCACGCAAAAGACAGATCCGTCAGGATTCTCTTCGTCTGTTGTGTCCCGGCTGAGAGTACCAGGCTTTCTTGTTCTGGTACATCGCCTGGTCCGCCTTGCGCATGAGTACCTCCAGGGGCTCTCCGGGATAGTCCGCAGCGGCAGCCCGTCCGAAGGCGTAACAGTATCCGGGCTCTGCGAGGGAACAGGCGGAACCCGTCATCTGGGCCAATGCGCTCTGAAACGCCTCCTCGGTGCCTGGTTCCAGCTTGTTCCCGTCGAAGAACAGGATGAACTCATCCCCGCCAAAGCGGCCGCAGAAAGCGCCGGGCAGGATCTGCGAAGCCTTCTTGAGGGCCCCGGCAAAGCCAGCAATCATCTGGTCTCCGGCCTCATGTCCCTTTTTGTCGTTGACGGTCTTGAGGCCGTTTAAGTCAAACATGTAAAAGATGATGCCCGGCGCGGCAGGCCCCGGCGTTCCGATCGCTTTCTGGCAGAGGTTCTTGTTGTAAAGGCCGGTTGCCCGGTCGAAAATCGCATCCCGCCGCAGCTGCAGCAGGTAGCTGACGCCGCGGAAAACCAGGAAAAACAGCATCGCCAGAAGCAGGTAGGTGGACTCCATCGCCGTGTCCACCTTATAGTAGCGGTACAGATCCGCTGCCATCCCGATCGTGACCATGAGGAAGGCCAGGATGGTGAAAAAGAGCTTGGAGCGGTTTCTCATCCGGAAGAGATCCCACAGGCCCATCGCCAGCGTCGTCACAATGGAGATCGCAATGAGGATGTGCAGGAAGGTGAGGTTCTGCCGAAAGTCCCGGATGCCGAAAACCTGCATCACAAAAAACAGACCGGCAAAACCGAGGTAGATCAGCTCCCCAACCCGGTAATAGGTCTCATGGCGCCGTACCGTACAGCGCATGAGTTCAAACACCGAAAACGGCATCAGGATCAGACAGCTCATGGTGATGTCGCTGAAGAGAACCGTGCTGTTTGGAAAGAGGAGAGAGGCTGCCCGCAGGTCCGAGAGCTGCCAGATGCCCAGCATGATGCAGAACAGGGACAGATACCGAAGCTCGGCCCGTTCCAGGATGTTTGCCGTCATAAAGGGGATGCAGGAGATGGCAAGCAGGAAAAGGCTTGTCAGGATCAGCATCGCCGAGATCAGAATGATCGGCGTTGCGTGGATCATCTCCGACATCACGATTTCCGACCGTTCGCCCACGTAAAACACGATGCCGGTCTTCTGGAGGTTTTTATAAACCGGGATGACCCGGACCTCCACGTTCTGGTTGGAATCTGAGGCCAGGATATTGACCACGTGCCAGGTATTGCCCGGCGTCTTTCCAATGCTTCCCGCCTCCCTTGTAAACCGGTAAATCACGTTTCCGGATAGCAGCACCTCCACATCAGAGTGAACCGTATAGAAGGCAAGGCTCAGGTTGTCCTCCGGAAGGTTTCCCAGAGCGAACCGGTAGGAGTCATAATATCCCGCAGGACTCTCGTCGTCGGCAACGCGGGTTTGTGTCACGTCCTGGATGGTAAAGCGGGTTGCATACTGGCGGGTCTTGGTGATCTTCGTGTGGGCGGTTATGCCCACATAGACCAGCAGCAGAAAAAACAGCGCCACAAGGATCAGGTAAACCCGGTAGGGCAGGCTGCGTCTGTCGAATATGGAATGTCGCAATGATTTCATCTCTCTGTTCTCTACTCTGTACTCGTATCAATATGAGAAGGGCAAAATGCGAGCATATGATATCATAATACGCAACATATAAACCGTAAAATTTTTATATTATGATTTAATATATTATTTACATTGTAATAAAAATGCCCCGCAGCTGCGTCGGCAGCCGCAAGGCACCTTCCTGCTTGTTTTGGATTGATCATGCCTGGGCGGCACGGACTGCTTCCCTGCCACTGCTGCCCTCGACGCCGGTGGTGAAGAACTCGCCATAAGCGTCATAGAGCCGGATCACGCTGGTGCGGTATTCGGTGCTGCGCCCAACCACCGCCTTGATGGCGGCTTCCTTGTCCTGCTTCTCCACCGCGTCGGTCAGCTCCTCGTGGGCGTCCAAAAAGCGCGCGTCCTTGCGGATGCGGTACTCCAGCATCCTGATCCGGTCGTAGTGAGGCTGATAGCCGCGCACCATCCGATTCCAGACCTCCCTGTGGCAGATCTCGTAAAACATGTCGTGAAATTCACGGTCCAGCTGGAAACAGCGCATCACATCCGTCTCAAAGCAGCTCCTGGCGCTTCGGATATTCAGGCGCAGGTACGAGATCTGGTCATCCGTTCTGCAGTCGCATGCTTCCTCCGCAAGCCGCTGCTCAACCAGGAGCCGCATGGACTGGATGCCCTCAATGAGCTCCGGATCGATCTTGGAGACAAAAGCTCCCACCTTGGGACGGATTTCCACCAGCCCTGTCTGATTCAGGTCCAGTTCTGCCTCCCGAACAGGATTCCGGCTCACGCTGAACTTGCTGCAAAGCTCATCTGCATCCAGCTGCTGTCCGGGCGCAAGTCGGAGTGTCACGATATTCTTCACCAGTTCCCGGCGAACGTACTCCTTTGCTGATTCTTCATTTCTCTTCGGCGTCACTTCCAGCATCGCTTTGTCCTCCTGCTGTCTAACTATCCGCTCTGCCCGGGTGCGCGCCGCGCGTCATCGGTACAGAACGCTTGCGGGGTCCCTCGGGACACTGCGCTGGTACCGCACACCGGGTATTCCGATGACCAGCGTCATTACCGCCTTCTTCTTCGTGGAGACATCCATGGCCCTGCCAACAGCGGGCACATGGTTGACGGCCGCTGTAAACAGACCGGAAAACAGAACTCCGAGTCCCTCGCACTCGGCCTGGGCCGCCATGTTCTCCGCTGCCAGATCCCCATCCGCACGGTCTCTGGCATAGATCACGATGGCTGTCGGCGCCCCATGAAAGAAGAAATTGCTGTCGATCGTCAGGCCGCGAAGGTCCGGGCGAAACAGCCCTCCCACCTTCTGCAGCGATCTGGCGGCCTTCACAGCCTGTGCCTCCGCCTGCTGCAGGTTCTTCTCCAGCACCACGAAGGAAACGTCCCGCGCGTTGGCTGCGGTGTGGGTCAGACTCCCCGCCTCCAGGATGTGCTGCAGCGCTTCCCGGGGAACGGGGTCCTTCCGGAACTGCCGGATCGAGCGGCGAAACTTCATAAAGGCGAGGTGGGAAGCGGGAGCAGGTACCGGACTCTCTTTCGGTACTGCCTCCGGGGCGATGGAAAAGCCTGTGATTGTCACCGCCCCCATCGGACATACCGCCGCGCAGTGCCCACAGAAGAGGCATCCCGCCCGGATCACCCGGGCCTTCTGCTGTTCAACCTTCAGGTTGTGCAGTGGGCAGTCCATCACGCAGCTGGCGCAGCCCACACATTTATCTTGATTAATCTGGATCTTGTGCGTTTTCATCCGTTCTCCCATGGCACATCTACTGGAAGTGTCTATATTATACTATATGTTCGGGAAAATTTCCATATTTTTCAAAATACATCGATTTCTTTCTCTTTTCCGAATCGTTACGGTCACTAGAACAAACTGTCATTCTTTTCAAATTTTCAGTCAGCAGCCGCGGGCATCCTTCGGATCCAGCCCGTAGGATAGGTTCACCGCCGCGTGCAGGGTTTTGACGTCTGCCATGTAGCGGGGGCTGTGAAGAGGCTCCCCTGCCCGGCGGGCCAGAAGAAAGCAGCTGAAGGTAACAAGGGCATTCAGCCGCTCGTACTCGGAGTGAAAGACAGATAGGAGCGCCCGCTCGGAGGAGAGCTGCTTCTGCTCCTCAGGTGTCAGGTCCGGGTCAGCGCATTCCGCATCCCCCGCCTCCGCAAGCGCCTTCTCCAGGGCTTGGTGGCAGAGAACAAGCTTCTCGCCCGTCTCTTTGGTGGGGGCTGGCTCCGAAAGCGCCTGCCGGTCCTGTGCGATGCACTGCTCCAGTACCTCTTTGATCTCCATA
>JBJEYC010000482.1:0-4624 GCA_051886435.1 Lachnospiraceae bacterium | reverse complement strand
ATCCGCTCCAGGCAGGAGTCGGAGAGGTAGTTCTCAATGGCGGAGATGTGGACCGGCTCCCCCTTGATGCCGCGCACGCAGTGTCCCTCGCACTGGGCCGCGTGGTTGCATACCAAAGAGCAGACGACAGAGAGCGGGTTGTTCTCAAAGACCATTTGCGCCGCTTCCTGCACCCGGTTTTCGCGAAAGAGTTTTATCATTCCGGGGATGTTGGTGTGGATCGGGCATCCCTCCTGACACCTTGGAACCTTGCACTGCAGGCAGCGGTTTGCCTCATCCATCAGATGTATTGCCATGATAAACCTCCTTTAAAGTACAGCTTGCGAAACACTGTGAACCATTATACGGGATCGGGTACCCCTCTGCCGGGAAAATCCTGTCGACACCGTGTCAAATCTTGCCCTGATTCCGAAAAAATATCAGGAAAAGCGGATCAGATTTCGGAAACTGCGCGCAGGAAGCGCAAAGAAAGCGACATCTGCACGCAACAGACAGGGGAGCTTTGGTATAATTGTGAAGAAGGAGATTTCGCCGCGGGGAAAATCGGCGAAACGCAGGAGGAACTCGCATATGTTGCTGGAATTCATCGGAGCAGATCACGAGGTGACGGGGAGCTGTCACTATATCAAGGTTGGAGACAAAAATATCCTGATCGACTGTGGCATGAAGCAGGGGCGTGAGTACTACAAAAACGTGGACCTGCCAGTGTCGCCGTCCAATCTCGATTACGTCTTTCTGACGCACGCGCACATCGACCACTCGGGGATGCTGCCAAAACTCTACGCGGAAGGCTACCGGGGCCCGATCATCTGCACCCCGGCAACGAGAGAGCTGTGCGAGATCCTGCTTCTGGACTGCGCGCACATCCAGGCCCAGGAGGCCCAGTACAAGTCCAAGAAGAGCAGACAGACGGGAAATGAGGAGACTGAATCCGCCTCCGCCACCCCGATCTACACAATGGAAGAGGCCCAGGCGGTGATGCGTCTGTTCAAGACCTATCCCTACGGAGAGAAGGTAAAGCTCTGCGAGGAGATCACCTTCCGGATGACGGACATCGGCCACCTTCTGGGGTCGGCGAGCATTGAGCTGTGGCTTGCGGAGAACGGAGAGGAACGGAAGATCGTCTTCTCTGGTGACATCGGAAACAAGAACCAGCCGCTTTTGCGGGATCCCGCAAAGACAGCCGAGGCCGACTACGTGGTCATGGAGTCAACCTACGGGGACCGGCTCCACGAGAAGGTGAAGGGAAACTATGTGGACCAGCTTGCGAACGCGATCGCGGACACCCTGGACCGGGGCGGGAACCTGGTGATCCCCGCCTTTGCCGTTGGCAGAACCCAGGTCCTTTTGTACTTCATCCGCCAGATCAAGGAGAACAACCTGATCCCGGAGAATCCGAATTTCCCGGTCTACGTGGATTCCCCGATGGCTGTGCGGGCGATCAGTGTCTTTGAGGATTGCGAGGGCGGCTGCTACGACGAGGAGGCCATGGCGATCCTGAAGGAAGGAAAGAACCCGATCTCCTTCCCGAATCTCCATCTGTCCATCACCACCGACGAATCGATCGCGATCAACACCGATGCGACGCCCAAGGTCATCATCAGCGCCTCCGGCATGTGCGATGCCGGGCGGATCCGGCACCACTTGAAGCACAACCTCTCAAACCCAAAGAACACAATCCTGTTTGTGGGCTATCAGGCGGAGGGAACCCTTGGCCGGCGCCTGGAGGACGGTGTGGAGAAGGTGCGCCTGTTCGGAGAGGACATCAGGGTACAGGCAAAGATCATGACGATGGACGGCATGTCCGGCCATGCGGACCGGGATGGTCTGCTTGAGTGGATCCACGGCTTTACCAATCCGCCGAAACAGACCTTTGTGGTGCATGGGGATGACCTTGTCGCCACGGGCTTTGCGGAGATCTTGAAAGAGCAGCACGGGATTCCGGCGATGGCGCCGTTTTCCGGCACGAAGTACGATCTTCTCGGCGGTCGGTTTGTGGCGATTGCCAAGGGCGTCCCGATCGAGAAGGGAAGGGCGGAGCGCGCAAGGAGCGTCTCCGACTCCTACACAAAGCTGATGATCGCCAAGGAGAGACTCCTGCAGGTGCTGGAAGAGTCAAGAGGACTTCCGAACAAGGAGCTGGACCGGTTCACGAAGGAAATTAATGATTTGTGCCGGACGTATCAGATCCCGAAGGATTGACGGGCAGGGGCCCCGCCTGGTTGAGACCGCTCCCGAAATGGAGTAGAATGTCAACGCTTTCGGAAACGAGGACCACGAAAAGGAAAATTACATGGCAAAAATAGATGACTACTTTATCTCGATGTGCCGGGACATCCTGGAGAACGGGACGACCACCGAGGGACAGAAGGTCCGTCCTCACTGGGAGGACGGTACACCCGCGTATACAATCAAGAAGTTCGGCGTGGTGACAAGATACAATCTCTCGGAGGAGTTCCCGATCCTGACCCTGCGCCGGACGCCGGTGAAGTCGGCCTTTGATGAGCTGCTCTGGATCTTTCAGCAAAAGTCCAACAACGTGCACGACCTGCACTCGGACATCTGGAATGCCTGGGCGGATGAGACGGGCTCGATCGGACGGGCCTACGGCTACCAGATGGCGGTCAAGCACCGGTATGCCGACATCACCCCGGAGGGACTGGAGAAGGCCTTTCCCGGGGAGACCATCCCGAAAATCACGGAAGGGCCGGAAAAGCTCCGCCCGGAGGATGCCGCGCTCTGCAGTCTGTCAGAAGCGCAGTTTCGAAAGACGCGGGCGATTTATCAGGAGGAGGGAAAGGTCTACTACCTGGACCAGATGGACCGGGTGCTCTACGACCTGGTGAACAACCCGTTCTCCCGCAGAATCATGACAAACCTCTATGATTTTGAGGACCTGCACGCGATGCACCTCTATCCCTGCGCCTACAGCATGACCTTCAACGTGACCCAGGAGCGGGAGACGGGGCAGCTGGTCCTGAACGGGATTTTAAACCAGAGGAGCCAGGACATCCTGACAGCCTTTGCATGGAATGAGGCCCAGTACAGCATACTGCTCGCGGTGATCGCCAGGTGCGTCGGCATGAAAGCCGGGGAATTTGTCCACGTGATCGCGGACGCTCACATCTACGACCGGCATCAGGACGCGGTGCGGGAGCTGATTTCGCGCACGCCAAAGTCCGCGCCGAAGGTCATTCTGAATCCGGAGCGGAAATGCTTTTATGACTTTACCCGGGATGATGTGCACCTTGAGGGCTATGAGACCGCAGGGGATCAGATCCGGAACATCCCGGTCGCCATCTGAACAGAAAGAGGAGAAAGAAATTTATGAACGCAATCGTCGCAGTGGACCGCAACTGGGCCATCGGCAATAAGGGGCAGCTCCTCGTGAGCATCCCCAACGATCACAAGATGTTCCGGAAGGAGACGCTGAACAAGGTGGTTCTCTACGGGAGAAAGACCCTGGAGACCTTCCCGATGGCGCAGCCTCTGGACCGGCGCCGCAACATCGTCCTCTCGAGAAACCCGGACTATACGGTGAAGAATGCGGAGGTCGCCCACAGCGTGGAGGAGGCCCTGGAACTTCTGCGTGACGTCCCCCAGGAGGACATCTATGTGATTGGCGGAGAGAGCATCTACCGGGCTTTTCTCCCCTATGTGGACCGGGTTCACGTGACCAAGGTGGATTATGCCTATGCGGCAGACGCCTGGTTCCCGGATCTGGACAAAGATCCTGATTGGGAGGTCACCGCGGAGTCCGACGAACAGACCTATTTTGACCTTGCCTACACCTTCGTGCAGTACGAGCGGGTGCAGCGGTAACGAGAAAGAAATAAAGGATCGATTTGATGAAGAACAGTTATGACGTGATTATTGTCGGTGCAGGCCCTGGCGGGATTTTCTGCGCCTATGAACTGAAGCAGAAGGAGCCGTCACTTTCCATCCTCCTGGTGGAGAAGGGCCACTCCATTGAGCGCAGAGTCTGTCCCAAGCGGCGCACCGGAAAGTGCGCTTCCTGCCAGCCCTGCTCGATTACGACAGGCTTTTCCGGGGCGGGTGCCTTTTCTGACGGAAAGCTCTCCCTCTCCCCGGACGTAGGCGGAAACCTGCCGGCCATCCTGGGGTATGACACGGCGGATCGGCTGATCCACGAGTCGGATCAGATTTACCTGAAGTTCGGCGCGCCTACCGACGTGTGGGGCATCGACAAGCAGAAGGAAATCCGGGAGATCCGCAAGCGGGCCATCGGCGCGAACCTCAAGCTCATTGAGTGTCCCATCCGGCACCTGGGGACCGAGGTCGGCTACGAGATCTATCAGAAGATGCAGTCCCATCTGGCCGATCAGGGCGTGGACATGCTCTTTGACGACCCGGTGGAGCAGATCCTGATCGAGAACGGCACCGTCTGCGGCATCCGGACGAAGAAGGCAGAGACCTTCACTGCCCCGAAGGTGGTCCTTGCGGTGGGCCGGGACGGCGCCGACTGGCTCGACGGCCAGTGCCGGGCCCTTGGCATTGAGTCCACCCCCGGCACCGTGGACATCGGTGTGCGTGTCGAGGTTCGGGATGAGGTCATGCAGTACCTGAATGAGAACCTCTACGAGGCAAAGCTCGTGTACTACAC
>JBJEYC010000481.1:0-4636 GCA_051886435.1 Lachnospiraceae bacterium | reverse complement strand
GCCCGCGCGCAGGAGGCTGCCGCAAAAAGAGAGGAGCAGAACGCTCTTGCGAGAAAGGACGAAGCGGATGCGGACCGGGCAAGGGCGGAGCAGCTCAAAAAGGAGGAGCCGACCTATGAAACAAGGGATACCCTGCGGAGAAAGGAAGCCTCGCTCCAGGAAGCGGTGACGGGAGCAGCCGGAACGCTCCAAAATGAGCAGGAGAAGTTTGCCCGCAACCAGAAGATTCTGGTCGAGTACGACGGGAAGATCGCAGCGCTTCAGAGCGCGCCGGAAGCCTACGAGAAGGCCCATACCAGGGCCCAGCGCATGCAGGAGCGGAAAGAAGAGAGCCGGGAGCTTTTGGAGGAAGCCCTGCCACGCTTCCAGGGTGCTTTCCGGAACTGGGCATCCGCGGCAAAACAGTATGAGATCGCAAGACAGAAGGAGGATGCCGCCTCTGCTGCCTACCGAAATGCCAAAAAGCGTCTCGAGGACAGCCGGGCCGGACTTCTTGCGCAGTTTTTACAGGAGGGAGAGCCCTGCCCCGTCTGCGGTGCAAGAGAGCACCCCCATCCCGCACGCCTTCCCGAAAAGGCTGCCACCGAGGAAGAGGTACAGGGCCTCGAGAAGCAGGAAAACGAGGCGGCAGCCCTCCTCACCAAGGCGGCCAGTGCCGCAGCTGCCTCCAACACCGCAAAGCAGAAGGAGCGGGAGCGCCTTTTGGCCTCCCTCCAGACGCTCCTTACTTCCCTCGCCCAGGAGGAGGAACCCCTGGTCACGGAAGATGAGGTCACTGCCGCGGCAGCGCTTACCGATGACGCGCTCCCTGCGTATCTTTCCGACCTTGCGGGAAAGATCGAGGCGCAGTGCGTGAAGGAAAATCTTACAGAGGCCGCGTGCCTTGCTGACAAAAACCATCTGGAGAAGCTCACCGACCAGTACCGGAAGGGGCAGAAACTCCAGGAGGATCACCAAAAGAACATCGATGCCGCCAGGGATGCCCTGGCCAGAGCGCAGCAGGAGAAGGCCGTCACCGATGGCGCCCTGCAGGCCCTGCCAACGCTCCCTTATGGAAACCAGAAGGAAGCTGTGGCAGCAAGGCTCTCCCTTGAGCAGGCGGCCAGGGCCATCGACGCCGCCATCGAGGCGGCAAGGGCCGCCTCCTTAACGGCCGTCAGCAGGCGGTCCGCTGCAGAGAGCGATCTTGCCGCCAAAAAGGAAGCCCTTGCAGGGGCCAAGAAGAAGGAGCAGGAGACGGCTGCCGCGTTTGCTACGGCCCTTTCCGAACACGGCTTTGTCGGGGAGACCGGGGAGACCTTCCCCCGGTTCCTTGTCTCGGAGGAGGACCTTGCGGCGCAGAAGTCCCGGATTAAGCGTCATGACGATGCCGTGACATCCAACGCCTCCCTCCTTGCGGAGGCCAGGAAAAACGCCGAGGGCAAGATCCGGCAGGACGAGAAGGCACTCCTTGCGATGGCACAGGAGAATCGGGATGCGGCAGGAAAGCTCCAGGAGCGCCTCTCTGCGGTACAGGGGCGAACCCTCAACAACGGAAAGCTCCTCAAAAAGCTCCAGGCCGCGGCAAAGGAGGCGGATCAGGCAAGGGATGCGGCTGCCACGGCAAACGGCCTCGATCAGCTCCTCAACGGGAAGGTAGCCGGCCAGAACAAGATTACCCTGGAGCAGTTCGTGCAGACCGACGGGTTCGATCGGATCCTCGCCGCAGCAAACCGCAGGCTCCTTCCAATGAGCGGCGGACAGTACGAGCTCTGCCGCCATGAGGCCGACCATTCGATCCGCGGCAAGGACGCGCTGAACCTGGACATTTTGGACAACTACACCGGAAAGAAGCGGGAAGTGGCAACGCTCTCCGGAGGCGAGAGCTTCAAGGCATCCCTCTCTCTGGCCCTTGGACTCTCCGATCGGATCACCTCCCAAAACGGCGGCATCACCGTGGACACTCTGTTCATCGACGAGGGCTTTGGCACGCTCGATGAGACCTCCCTCCAGGAGGCGCTGGACACCCTTACTTCCATCACGACCGGAGGGAAGCTTGTGGGAATCATCAGTCACCGGGAAGAGCTTCGGGAGCGGATCGGACGGCAGATCATCGTAGACCGCACCAGGGATGGCAGTTCCATCCGGATCGATGCCGGAGACTGAGACAGGTCAAAGACGGGTAACAATCCAAGAAGATGAAAAAGCATGCTCCGCAGGGGGAATGTTCCTCCCGCGGAGCACGCTTTGTTTTTTGACGCAACGGAAAACCCATCGAAATGAGCTTTACTGGATATGATCAGGCAGATGAAAGAATCCGCGTCTTACCGGTCCGAGATCTCCTCATACTTCTCATCGCAGTACTTGCAGCGGTAGATCCTGCGGTTGGGATCCGCGAGATAGAAGATATGGGGCAGAGAGGTCTCCACGGAGGTGATGCAGCGGGGGTTGGTGCAGCGGATCACGTTGACCAGCTCCTTGGGGAGTTCCACCTTCTTCTTCTCCATGATCTCGCCGTTTCGAATCACGTTGACGGTGATGTTGGGGTCGATGAAAGCGAGTACGTCCAGGTTCAGGGAGTCCACCGGGCACTCCACCTTGAGGATGTCCTTGCGCCCCATCGCGTTGCTTCTCGCGTTCTTGATGATGGCCACGGTCCAGTCCACCTTGTCCAGTCCCAGGTGATGGTAGATCAGCATGGCTCTGCCCGCCTGGATGTGGTCCAGCACATATCCCTCTTCAATCTTTCCTACGTTCAGCATGGCTATCCCTCCTTCTCAGAGCTTGTCGACATCGATGTTCAGGAGCTTTAAGATCAGCGCCTCCCGCACGTAGACGCCGTACTGCACCTGCTTAAAGTACGCCGCCCTGGGGTCATCGTCCACATCCGCAGCGATCTCGTTGACACGCGGCAGGGGGTGCAGGATGTACATGTCGGGCTTGGCCCGCTTTAACTTTGCCTTGTTCAGCACGTAGAAATCTTTCAGACGGACGTAGTCCTCCTCGTTGAAGAAGCGCTCCTTCTGGACACGGGTCATGTACAGGATGTCGAGCTTCGGAATGACATCCTCGAGGCGGATGCACTCCTCATAGGGGATGCCCTTGTCGTTCAGCATGTCGGTGATGTAGTCCGGGACCTTCAGCTCGTCCGGGGAGATGAAGACAAAGCGCACGTTCTCATAGCGCACCAGGGCGTTGATCAGGGAGTGGACCGTGCGGCCGAACTTGAGATCTCCGCAGAGACCGATGGTGAAGTTGTCGAGGCTTCCGCGGAGTGAGCGGATGGTCAGAAGGTCTGTCAGCGTCTGGGTGGGATGCTGGTGTCCGCCGTCGCCTGCGTTGATGACCGGAATCGAGGCGTAGTGGGCTGCAACCGCTGCCGCGCCCTCCTTCGGGTGCCGGATCACCATGATATCCGCGAAGCAGGAGATGACCCGTGCGGTGTCCGCCACAGTCTCACCCTTTGTGGCGGAGGAAACAATTCCGGAAGGGAAGCCCATCACCTTTCCGCCCAGGTTGAGCATGGCCGTCTCGTGGGAGAGTCTTGTCCTTGTAGAGGGCTCAAAGAAGCAGGTTGCCATCTTTTTGCCCTCGCAGGCATGAGCATACTTCTCCGGGTGCTGCCGAATGTCGTCCGCCCGATCAAACAGCTCGTCCAGCTCCTCCTTGGAGAAATCCAGCGGTGTCAGAAGATCTCTTTTTTTCATCCATCCTCCTTTGTCTGTTCTGCCTTACTCGACATCGTAGTCCATTTCCTTTGCGGTCAGGAAATGCTGCATCGTCCTGTCCCAGACTTTCTCCGCACTCTTGTCTGGAACGAAGGTGTTCATGGCGACTCCTGTGACTAAGTGGATCCCGGACTCATCGAGCCGTATGGAGAGCCCCAGGGCCTCCACCGCCTCTTTTGTGGAGGCGGGAACCGTCTCCAGGGTTTTGTCCAGGTAGTCGGGCTTTAGGTGTAAAACAAAGCGAAATGCGGAAGGAGCTGTCTTTCCTTTGATAAAGTCCCGACAGCAGCCTCGCATTTCGCTCCATGTGGCATATTCATATGGTCTTTGTTTGGGATCCTTCCAGACGTCTTCGGAAAAGAACGCCCGGTTGAGATGCCCGTCGAGATGAAGCGTTGCCGCCATCTCAATCGTTGCCTCCTCCAACAAAAAGGAATCAAACATGGTAGAGGAGAGAAGCCCCGACATGAATGCGCCCTTGTTTTTGATCCGAAGTGAAATCATCTGTTTTCCTCAAGCCCGGCATATCGCCGAGGGCCAGTATATCATAAAAAGAAGATCTGTCCAGATGTGAAAATCACGAGTACAAAGATGGCCTGCACAAGCGGGATCAGAATCATCGCAAGGAGAAACCGCAGGGTCAGCGTGGCAGACCGCAGCCGAAAGCACAAGAGCCCGACGAGGTTCCCAACGCTCCCGCCCATGAGAGAGAGGGTGACAAAGACGGCCGGGGGCGTCCGGAAGACCCGGTTTTTGGCCCGCACCAGGTCCAGCCACATGAGGATGAACGTCAGGAGATTGAGTCCCACAAGGTACCAGAGGAGGATCCCGAAAGATCCCGAGAGGTGGTCCAGGACGGCGGAAACAAGCTGCTGCAAGGGAGTTCCTTTCCGGAGGGAAAGCGATCAGACAGCGATCGCTTCGCGCCC
>JBJEYC010000480.1:0-4659 GCA_051886435.1 Lachnospiraceae bacterium | reverse complement strand
TCGGGGCGGCCAGTGACTGGGTGGCCCTGGTGATCTTTGTGGCCGCGAGCCTCACTGACATGCTCGATGGCAAGATCGCGAGAAAGTACAACCTGATCACGAACTTCGGAAAGTTCATGGATCCCCTGGCAGATAAGCTTTTGGTTTGCTGCGCGATGATCTGCCTGGTGCAGCTGGGAAGAATTCCGGCCTGGGTGGTCTGCATCATCGTCGCAAGAGAGTTCACGATCTCGGGCTTCCGCCTGATCGCCGCGGAGCGCGGCCGGGTCATTGCCGCCAACTATTGGGGCAAGTTTAAGACCGTGTTCCAGATGATCATGGTCATCCTGATGATCGCCAACATCCCGGCGCTCCAGATCCTGACCACAATCATCATGTGGATCGCCACCGCACTCACCGTCATCTCTCTGGTCACCTACCTGCAGGCGAACTGGGATGTCATGAAGGATGCGGACTAAGGAGCAGACAATCATGGCGCAAGAAACGGCAGAACAGGAGGCGGGAACTCCCGCTGAGCGGCTGGCCCATCTTCTGATGGACAAGAGCATGACCCTCTCCACGGCGGAGTCCTGCACCGGTGGTCTGATTGCGGCAAAGCTCACCTCGGTGCCCGGGGTGTCCGCAGTCTACGCCGGCGGCTTTGTGACCTATGCCACCAAGGAGAAGGCCAAGATGCTGGGGGTGCCTGGCAAGGTCCTGAAGGAGCAGGGGGCAGTGGCCAAAAAAACTGCCAGACTGATGGCGGAGGGAGCGGCCAAAAAGACCGGCACCGACTGTGCCGTTTCCGTGACGGGAAACGCCGGCCCTGAGCCCATGGAGGACAAGCCGGTGGGGCTTGTCTACATCGGCTGCTGCATCGACGGAAAAGCCACCGCAAGGAAATTTATGTTTTCGGGATCCCGTAATGAGATCCGGGAACAGGCGGCCGACGCCGCACTGGATCTTTTGTACCATAAGCTCCGCAAGAAGACCGAGAAAACGGCAAAAGAGGACACTGCCCATGAGCAACGAGATGCCGGAAAGAGAGCCTGATCTCTTTGACCGCCTGATGCACCTGCCGGGACTGCGGGTGTTTGAACCCTTTTACAAAAAGCACAAAGAAGTGCTGATGTACCTGCTGTTCGGCGGGCTCGCCTTCTTCCTGAATATGTTTCTGTTCTGGCTCTTCACGGGCCCGGCAGCGATGAACGAACTGGTCGCCAACGTGATCTGCTGGATCATCTGCGTGACCTTCCAGTACATCACCAACAAGACCTGGGTGTTCGACGGCCGGACCTACAGCCGGAAGGATTTCTGGCGGCAGTTCTTTGCGTTCTACGCGGCTAGGCTTGGCACCCTGGCGATGGAGGAGGCAATTCTGCTGGTCTTCATCACCCTGCTGCACCTGCCCGATATGCCGGTGAAACTCTTTGCCCAGGTGGTGGTCATTGTCTTCAACTATATCTTCAGCAAGCTCTTTGTCTTCAAGGGCAAGGACCAGAAGAGCCGGGAAAAGAGGGAGAGCGTATGAGTGACATTCTGTACTTTGTCATCCCCTGCTATAACGAGGAGGAGGTGCTCCCGGAGACCTCGAAGCGCCTGGCCAAAAAGATGCAGGACCTGATTGCGGCGGGCAAGATTGCATCCAACAGCCGCGTGGTCTTTGTCAACGACGGCTCGAAGGATCGGACCTGGGAGCTCATTCAGAAGCTCCACAAAGAGAACCCGCTGTTTTCTGGAATCTGCCTCTCGCGCAACCGGGGCCATCAGAACGCCCTGCTTGCGGGGCTTCTCACTGTGCGGCAGTATGCGGACATGGTGATCTCCATGGATGCGGATCTGCAGGACGACATCGAGGCCTGCGACCAGATGATCGAGAAGTACTACGAGGGGTGTGATATCGTCTATGGAGTCCGGAGTGCCCGGACCACCGACACCTTTTTCAAGCGCACGACCGCGGAGGGCTTTTACGGCCTGATGAAGCACCTGGGCGCCAACACGATCTCGAACCACGCGGATTACCGCCTGATGTCGAAGCGGGCGCTGGATGGACTCTCCCAGTTTAAGGAGGTCAACCTGTTCCTTCGGGGCATCGTCCCAATGATTGGCTATCCCAGCGACGTGGTGTACTACGAGCGGGCAGAGCGCTTTGCGGGCAAGAGCAAGTACCCGCTGAAGAAGATGGTGAGTTTTGCCCTGGAGGGCATCACGAGCCTCTCCACCAAGCCCCTGCAGATCATCACCGACATGGGCGGCATTATCTTCTTTCTCTCCATCGTGATCCTGATCTACTCGCTGGTGCGGCACGCGATGGGAGCGACCATTGTAGGCTGGACATTCCTTGCGGTTTCAATCTGGGCGATTGGCGGCCTGATTCTGCTCTCCCTGGGAATCCTGGGGGAGTACATCGGCAAGATCTACCTGGAGACCAAGGACCGGCCCCGGTTCCTGATCGCGGAGTACCTGGACGAGGAGCACGGCTATACGACGAAAAAAGAGCGCCGGAGCATCGCCCCGGACCGGAATCAAACCTGAGACACTGCCGGAACCGAAAGGTTCCGGTTTTTTTATACCAGCTGTTCAAAATCCTACATGTGTCTGATGCTTACATAAATCCCACAAATGTGCTATAATAACCATAATTGACAGACAGTAGTGCAATTCAGAGAGAAAGGAGAACGGCACATGTGGAAAGTCGGAGACTATGTACAGCATGGAACGGATGGTGTCTGCAGGATTTCAGATCGTAAGCGGATGAACCTCACCGGAGAGGGAGAGACCGAGTACTTTTTGCTCACCCCGCTGTACAGCAGGGACACGACGATCTATCTGGAGACCGCGAACGCAGACAATGAACTGCGCCAGCCGATGAGCCGGGAGGAGATTGACGGCGTGATCCGTCAGATTCCGGGACATCGGATGCGCTGGATCCCGAACGAGAAGGACCGGCAGAACCGCTTTGGAGCGATCCTGCGGGAGGGTTCTCTGGTGGAGCTGCTCTGTGCAGCATCGGTTCTGCGCGACAAGAAGCGGGAGCAGACCAGGGCCGGACGGAAGTTCCGGCGCTCGGATGAGCTGTGCCTGGCCCGCGCCGAGAAGATCATCGGAAGGGAGCTCGCCTACGGCATTGGCAAGAGCCCGGAGGAGGTGCCCGACTACATCGGAAAGGTTTTGGAAGAGGCCTGACATATGGGAAAACGGCAGGGAAGTCCCTGCCGTTTTTTTATGGCTGGAGTTATGCCGTTTTCGATTTCCTTTACCCGCGCTTTTGATAAGCTTGATCTTTTTCTGCGATTATGAAATCGGGACCGGAGAAAAGGATTCCGGGCGAACCATATCTGTGCGAAAGGGAAAAAGCGCATGAAAAAGACATTTGTGTTGGACACGAACATCCTCATGAACTACCCCGAGGCGGTCACCCGCTTCGAGGACAATGCCGTAGTCATTCCCGGCACGGTGCTTGAGGAGCTGGATGGCTGCAAGTTACGCGCCGGGGAGAGCGGCATGCAGGCGCGGCGGGCGGTGGTTGCCCTCGATGCCATCCGCAAAAAGGCGGTAAAGAGCCACGGGGACATCTGCACGGGCATTCGGATCAACCAGGCCGGCGGAACCCTGCGCATCGAGCTCGACTGCCTTGACCAGGGGATCCTGCCCCAGGGGTGGTCCCTGGAGAAGGGGGATAACCGGATCCTTTGCGTTGCGAAAAAGCTCGGGGCGATCCTGGTCTCCGAGGACGGGCTGATGCTGTTCAAGGCCTACACGATGGGAATTCCGGCACAGCGCTACAAAAACGCTCAGGTTTACGTGGAGGACGGCTACACGGGAAGAGGGGAGATAGTCCTGCCGGAGGAGGTCCTCAATGAGGTCATGCGAAACGGAGAGGCCCGGGCCGATATGCGCACTGCGGGCCGGTGCATCGAGAACGAGTACCTGATCGCAAAGAGCCGGGAGAACCCGAATCATCAGATCCTCTGCCGGTTCTCGCAAAAGGCCTACCACAGACTCCTGTCGCTCCCGGAGAAGTGCCGGGTACGCCCGAAAAACGTGGGGCAGCAGTTTGCGGTCGATGCCCTGCTCTCCGACATTCCCTGTGTCTGTCTCGAGGGCGGCGCGGGAACCGCAAAGACCTTTTTGTCGACGGTCTGCGCCATGCAGGGTCTTGTCCTTGGCAAGTGGGAACAGTTCATCGCAACCCGCAACAATGTTGAGATGGATCGGGACATTGGTGCCCTGCCCGGGGATGAGATGGAGAAGGTGGGACCGCTGATGCGCGGCCTCATGGACAACCTGCGCACCTACCTGAAGATCCAGGGTACGGCGCCCTCCGACATCAACGAGACCCTTGAGGACTACCTGGACACCCGGATGATCAGCGTGGAGGCCCTCTCCTATATGCGCGGCAGAAGCCTCTCAGATGTCATCTGCCTGCTGGATGAGGCGCAGAACGCGACGGCGGGCCAGTGCATGGCGGTGATCACCAGGGCCGGGGAGCATTCCAAGATCGTCCTCACCGGGGACCCGGACCAGATCGACGACCTGCACCTGACCAAGGCGACCTCCGGCATCAACGTGACCAAGGCGGCAATGCTCGGCTCTCCTTCATTTGCGTACCTTCGCTTTGACAGCGAGAAGGAGTGCACGAGATCTCCCCTGGCGCGGGATGCGGCGGCGCGGTTTGCG
>JBJEYC010000479.1:11975-22972 GCA_051886435.1 Lachnospiraceae bacterium | reverse complement strand
TAGATATCCGTATGCAATTGACGAAGGAGGTCTCCATGCAGCTGATCCGCTTTGAACATGTCGACAAGATCTATGGCCAGGGAGAGAGCGAGGTGCGCGCCCTGGACGATGTGTCATTTACGGTGGAAGAAGGGGAATTCTGCGTCCTTCTGGGCGCTTCCGGCGCCGGCAAGACAACACTTCTCAATCTTCTGGGCGGGATGGACCGGGTCACCTCCGGCACGATTCTCTTTGACGGCCGGGAGGTCTCCGCAATGAAAGAAAAGGAACTGGTGAATTACCGACGCCGGGATGTGGGCTTTGTCTTTCAGTTCTACAACCTGATTCCCAACCTGACCGCGCTGGAAAATGTCGAGATCGCCGCGATGCTCTGCGACAACCCGATTCCGGCGAAGGAAGCCCTGGATATGGTGGGCCTTACGGAGCGGGCGGGAAATTTCCCCGCCCAGCTCTCCGGAGGTGAGCAGCAGAGGGTCGCGATCGCAAGGGCCCTTGCCAAGAATCCCAGGATGCTCCTGTGTGATGAGCCCACCGGGGCACTGGACTTCGTGACCGGCAAAGCGGTTTTAAAGATGCTCTACGACCTGGGGCGCCGAAACGGAACCACAGTGCTGATGATCACCCACAACTCCGCCATCGCCCAGATGGCAGACCGGGTCCTTCGGATCCAGTCCGGGAAGATCAGATCCGATGAGATCAACGCGCACCCGAAGAAAGCGGAGGAACTCGAATGGTGAGACAGGGGAAGACGGCCGGGAAGCTCGCACGCCGCAGCATCCGGGCCAAAAAGGGAAGGTACCTCTCGATCCTCCTGATCGTGCTGCTGTCGGTGGGATTCCTGTCCGGACTCAAGGTGACAAGGGAGCAGATGTGGGACGCGGCGGAACGGTACCTGGATGCCCAGAACTTCTATGACTACCGGATCTATTCGACACTCGGCTTTTCCGGAGACGACATTGGGGCACTGGGGGAGGTTTCCGGGATTTCCGACGCAGAAGGGGGAAAGTCAACGGACGTCCTCCTTGCCTTTGACGGAACTACAGAGGACTACCTGGTTATGTCCCTGCCGGAGCGGATCAACGTGCCGAGCCTTACCGCAGGACGCATGCCGGAGAATGACAGTGAGTGTCTTGCGGACCACCGGGCGTTTTCGGAAGAGGATCTGGGGAAGACCGTCAAGGTCTCTGCGGACAACGACGATGACACAA
Source organism: Lachnospiraceae bacterium (assembly GCA_051886435.1). Taxonomy (GTDB): domain Bacteria; phylum Bacillota; class Clostridia; order Lachnospirales; family Lachnospiraceae; genus CAG-791. The sequence goes on along the minus strand of JBJEYC010000479.1, from coordinate 21,764 downwards.
AGGACCTGCTCTCCGGGGACACTTACACCATCGTTGGCCTTGTGAATTCGCCGCTGTATCTGTCTGACGATCGGGGAAGCGCCTCCAATGGCTCCGGTGAGCGCAAGGGCTTTTTGTACCTGACACAGGGGAGCTTCACCTCTGATTACTACACCGAGGCGGATCTGGTGCTCGACCCTTCCCTGAAGGAGGGCGATGCCGGGGAGATCTTTTCCGACGCCTATGACAACCTGGCAGACAGGTATCAGGACGCCGCGAAAGAGGAGGCCGAGGCGCTGGCAGACAAGCGGTATGATGACATACTCTCGGACATTGAAGAAGAGGCGGACGAGAAGAAGCAGGATGCCCTGGATGAGCTGAGCGACAAGGCAAAGAAGATTCAGACAGACATCGACGACCAGGTGGAGGAGCAGGTCCAGCAGGCAAAGACACAGCTGGATGCAGCCGTTGCCGCCGGAATGATGAGCGGGGAGGCGGAGGAAGCACAGCTCTCCGACATCCGTGAAAAGGCCGAGGATGCGGCAGCAGAGCAGTTCTCCGATCTTACGGTGGACGACTTTGCGAAGCAGGCCGGGATGTCGCAGGAGGATGCCGACAACCTGAAAGAGCTCCTTGGCCAGGACACCATCAGCGGCCTCTCCGACCTCATGGACCGCAAGGCCATTCCAATGACCCGGGAGGAAGCCGTGTCCGCCGCAAAAGACAACGGCGTGGAGAAACCTGAAGTCTATGTACTCACCCGCAGGGAGAACGCGGGGTATGTGAGCTTTGAGAGCGATACCTCTATCATTCACTCGATCGCGGACATCTTCCCGCTGTTCTTCATCCTGATCGCCCTTTTGGTGTGCGTCACGACGATGCTGCGCATGGTGGAGGAAGAGCGGGGTCAGATCGGCACGCTCAAAGCCCTTGGATACTCGGGTTCTGCCATCGCTGGCAAGTACCTGTGCTATGCGGTGAGCGCGGCCCTCTTTGGCTGGGCGGGCGGCTTTTTCCCGGGCACGTATTTTCTGCCCCGGGGCTTCTGGGCAGCCTATTCGACACTATACGACTTCATCGGGCTCCGCTATCGTTTTGACGGACAGCTCGCCCTGATCACCCTTCTTGTCACGGTTCTTGCCATCGGCCTTGGCACCCTGGCCGCCTGCGTGCGGGTGCTGCAGGAGACCCCGGCGTCTCTGATCCGCCCGAAGTCGGCAAAGCCCGGCAAGCGGATTCTGCTCGAGTACTGCACCCCGCTCTGGAGCCGGCTCTCGTTCCTCAAAAAGGCGACCCTCCGGAACATGTTTCGGTACAAGATCCGGATGATCATGATGCTGGTGGGCGTCGGCTGCTCCTGTGCCCTGATCGTCACAGCCTTTGGCGTGCGGGATTCCATGATCCATGTGGGAAGCCAGCAGTACGACGGCGTTCAGACCTATGAGATCGAGTGCACGATCGACACGGACCAGGAAGGTCTTGCGGACATCATCAAAGCCGCAGAGGAGGAGACGGGCGTCTCCGGTGTCCTTCCCGCCTGGAGCAAGGTCCTGGATGTGTCCTCTGACACGTCCTCGATGAGTTCCGTCAGCCTCTATGCTTTTGCGGACGGGACGGATCTGTCTGGCTACTGGACCCTGCAGGATGCGCAGGATGGCACAGCACTGTCCCTGCCCGATGACGGATCAGTCCTTGTCTCCCGGCGCCTTGCGGGGAAGCTCGGACTTTCGGAGGGGACAGAGTTTACAGCCTCCGATGAGGGGGAGAAGACCCTGAAGGCGGGGGCTGTCTTTGTCAACTACATCGGGAACTTTCTCCTGACCTCGGAAAAGACCTATGGAGATCTTTTTGGAACGTCGGACCCCAACACCCTTCTTGTACGCACACAGAGCCTCTCCCAGGATGAGGAGCGGTCCCTTGGCGAGGCACTGGGAAAGATCGACGGCGTGACCGGGATCACGAGGCTCTCCGAGAGCCGGGCCAAGGTGGACCGCTCCGTTGCCTGCCTCAACTACATCATCTGGCTTATTGTCGCCTTTGCCGGCGCTCTGTCCTTTGTTGTCATCTTCAACCTGACCAACATCAACCTTGCAGAGCGCAGCCGCGAGATCGCGACAGTGGAGGTGCTGGGCTTTACACCGAAGGAAGTCCGCTTCTACGTGCTCCGGGAGAATCTGGTGCTCTCACTGATTGCGGGTATCCTCGGAATCCCGCTGGGGATCCTCTGCACCCACGCGGTGATGAACCGGATTCTTCTTGATAGCATGACCTTCCAGATCACCGTGGAGCCCGTAAGCTGCCTGCTCTCCCTGGTCATCACGGTGCTCTTCGCAGCCGTCGTGAACGGCTTTATGCGTCGGCAGATCCGCCGCATCAATATGGCCGAGTCCCTCAAGGCAGTCGAATGAGAAGCAGAAGATAGAAAAACAAGAGACAAATATCTGCTGTAAATATTTATAGAGGAGTTAAAAAATATGGCGCTTATCAAAGCAAGGGGAAGTATTTTCTTCTGACTGATGCTATAATGATTTTTGCAGACCCGACGCAGGTTTTCCTGCGCAGACAGAGGGGAAGGCAAAGGCAGCAGACGGCAGAATTTCCCGGACTGCTATCCTTTTGCGTGCGAAGCACACAGGAGGTCAAAATGTCTTTGACATTGGATCAGGAGCAATACCACGAATTTTATGACGCAATGGATGGGGGAATCTGTATCATCCAGGCGGATGAGAATGAGGAGATCCTCTTTGTGAACCGTTCCGTTCCGGAGCTCTACGGCTGCAGGGATGAGGCGGAATTCTACAAGAGAACCGGAGGCATTTTCGCCGGCATGACAAAAGAGAGCGACCGGGAGCCGCTCTCCCTGCATGTGGTGCGGGGAGCCAAGTATTCCACCTGGTACTATCAGATTCCGGAGGCCGGCGGTTCCATCCGTCCGGCGCAGATGCTGATCACCTGCGCGGTGCGGGAGAATACGCCGGTTTTTATCTGCCAGATCTTTACGGAGGCCATGCACAAGGCCAGCCTTATGAGCGACGGCCTCACTGGCCTTCCCGGCGTTAAGGAGTTCACAGCCTCCACCCTGGAACTTCTGAAGACCAGGCGTGGGGAGAAGGTCCTTGGGGACTGGTGCTGCCTCTACTTCAATGTCACCAACTTTCGCTTTTTCAACCGCTCCTACGGTGTTGAGGCCGGTGACCGGCTCATCAAGGAGATCGCAGAGACGCTCCAGAGCAGTTTTCCGGACGGCTTTGTGGGCCACCTCTCCGCGGATAACTTTGCGGCGATCGTGCGCAGGAAGGATGTGGATGCCGGCATCCAAAAGGTGACCGATGAGATTCAGAGCGGCATTCACAGCAAGAGCATTCAGCTCAAGACAGGTATCTTCCTGCTGGAGGACGGGGCGGATGATGACACTCTGCGGACAGCGTTGGACCGGGCAAGGCTTGCCTGCGACTCCATCAGTCAGGATGCCACCCAGTACTCCGCAGTCTACAGCAGCAAGATGCAGGAGGAGAGCGAAAAGCGCACCTATCTGCTCAATCACTTCGAGAGCGCCCTGGCAGAGGGCGATATTCATGTCTACTATCAGCCCGTGGTACGTACCCTGACGGGGAAACTCTGCAGCTTCGAGGCGCTGGCCCGCTGGGAGGATCCGGAAAAAGGCATGATCTCCCCCATGGAGTTTGTGCCGCTTCTGGAGGAAGTGCATCTCATCGGCAAGCTGGATGCCTATATCATCGAGAACGTCTGCCGTCTGCTCCATGAAAGACTGCAGAACGGCCACCGGATCCTGCCGGTATCGGTCAACCTCTCCAAGCTGGACTTCGATCTGATCCATCCTCTGGAACTTCTGGAAAATCTGATGGACCGGTATGACCTGCCGCGCGAGAGCATCCATGTGGAGATCACGGAGACCGTGATGGCCTGGGACCGGGAAAAACTTGCCGGGATCATCCGGGACTTTCACGCCGCCGGGTTTGAGGTCTGGCTTGATGACTTCGGCAGTGAGTACAGTTCCCTGAATGCGCTGCACTACTTCCAATTCGACGTGCTCAAGATCGATATGGAGTTCTTCCGCAACTTTGATGAGCGGGGCCGCAAGATTATCAAGAGCGTTGTGATGATGGCGAAGTCCCTGGGAATCCTGACGCTCGCCGAGGGTGTGGAAAACGAGCAGCAGCTGGAGTTTTTAAGGAGTATTGGCTGCGGGAGAATCCAGGGCTGGTACTATGGGAAACCGGAGCCCTTCTCCGTCGTTATGGAGCAGATGACGTGCAAGGGAATCACCAGTGAGACGGACATGGAGCGTAGAATTTTCTACCGTGTCGGTCTCGTGAATACGGTGACGGAGAAACCGGTGGCGATTTTCGCCTTCAATGGGAATGCACCGACTCTGCTGACCGCCAATGAGGTCTATCTGAACGTGCTTCGGTCCACCGGAACCCTGGATCAGAAGATGGCAAACGGAAATCTTGCCTCCGGCGCCTGGGGGCCGCAGAAGAAGATCTGCAGCTTTCTGGAAAAGGTCTACGACGGCAAGGCAAAATCGATGACTTACGTGGACAACGGCCACTACATCATGGTCACCGCCGAGAAGATTGCGGGCACCCGTGATCTCTGGTATGGCAAGGCGAGCCTGGTGGACCTCGGCGGAGAGGGAAGAATCAGCCAGGCAAGGCTTCTCGACAACCTCTACCGTAACGTGCTGGATATCTTTGACGGCATTTACTACCTGGACTATGAGCACGACAGGGTCCACATCTACAGCTCAATCCATGGGGAGATCGGGACCGAGGACAACGGAACCGGCGTGGATGAGCAGATCCGGGCCTATGCCCGGGAACTGGTCCATGTCGATGACCGGGAACGGTTCCTTGACTTTCTGAATAAGGACCGCCTCTGCGATGCGGCACAGGCCTCCGGCCGCTCCGAGGCGACCGGACTCTTTCGGATTCACCGGGAGGATGGCCGCTACCACTGGTCGGTCTTCCATGCGATCGTGTTCTTCAAGCACCCCAACCGGGACGTGCTGCTTTTGGAGCGCGAGGACATCTGGGAGAGAAAGGACACCAGAAAGGAGCTCCTCCAGACATTTGCCTCCACCTTCCCGGACGAGACGCCTGCGGTGAACTCCGCCGCATACCCGCAGGGCCAGGATGGCCTGTTTACCGCCATGACCCACAGCGAGGACCTCAAGTTCTTCTGGGTGGACCGGACCGGCGCGGTGCAGGGCATGTCGGATGCCTTCCGCGCTTACAGTGGTCTGTCTCTGGACGCGGTGCGGGGCAGGACTGGAAAGACGATTCCCTTCTTCCTGGACATCCGTCAACTGGTCCAGCAGGAAAAAGAGGTGCTGCGCACCGGCAGGGAGCTTGCTGTGCCCTGTACGGTCATCCGGAATGGAACCATTCACCAGGTGCGGCTGACCGGCATCCCCTACTATCAGGGCAATGAGACCGCCGGCATCATTTGTCTTCTCACCGATGCTGCGGATATTGAACTGGCAAAGGAAGAGACTGCGCTGGATCCCGCGACGAAGTTTTTGAACTTCCGCGGTGTCTTTGCCGCCGGGGCAGAGTTTGATGATGCCCTGCGGGTGAGCCGGACGGATTACTGTGTCCTGAACCTGGTACCGAGGGGACTGGGGCAGCTCTCTTCACGGTATGGAATAAGCTTTCTGGAGCATCTGGAGGAGATCCTGGCGGACGCAATCTCCCAAACCGATCTCTCCGGGGTCGTGGTGGGACGCATCCAGGTCTGCTCGTTCATCCTGATGGCCGGTATCTCCAACTTAAATCACCTGAAGGCGGCGGAGCATGCACTGGAGAAGACCGCAGAGGAGATCACCGATGTGGATGGCATTCCCTGCCGGATCGTGCTGGAGAGCGGCCTTGCCTATGGCGTGGAAGGTCAGGACTTCATGAACGTGTTCACGCTGGCGGCGAAGAGACGCCTTGAGTCCAATCCCCGCGGGGAGGGCCTTGTCTATCCTGGTGAGCAGGTGCTGGTCGACATGGGCGTTCTGGCGGATGCTCCGGAGTATGTCATGATCATCGATCCCGCGAGCCTGCGTGTTCTGTACATGAATCCGTCCATGCGTCAGGCGCTGGGCATGTCTATGCAGGAGAACGTGGCGGAGAGACACTGCTATGATGTTCTGGCCGGCCGGGATACGCCCTGCGAGACATGCCACAACAGTTCCCTCGCGAAGAACCGGGTGGTGTGCTGGAACCGCAGATGGAAGGGAGAGCGGATGCTGTTAAACCGCGACTTCCTGATCCCCTGGCACGGCAGCACCGCGGTTATGAGCATCGGGATCCCGATGAGCGAATATATCCGGCTCTCTACCGGAGGAAACGTCCTGCTTCTGCAGGAGAATGGTGCCAATGAGGCCATTGAATCGGGACTGTCCCGGGAAGACCCCGGGGCGGCGATTCAGTCGACTCTCCAGGGCATTGCCCGGAGCCTTCGGGCAGAGCGGGTTCTGATTCTGGAAAAGAATCCTTCGGGCAGCGCGTTTTCCTGCACCCACGAGTGGCACCGGGAGGGCTTTATCCCGGCCAAGGCGGAGATGCAGAGCATTGTGGCAGAGCGGATCTCGCCGCTCGTGCAGAAATTCGCGGACAAACGGGTTGTCCTGATCTCGGATTACCCGGCGTTTGCCCGCAGCAATCCGACCATGCGGATTCCAATTCCGAACATCAAAAATATGGTCTCGGGGCAGCTTATGATCGGCGGGAAGCCGATGGGAATGACCATGGTGATCAACTCATCGAAGGACACGTTCCGCAACGCAAGTCTGCTTCTTCTGACGCTGACGGATTTTCTCGCGGTGCTCCTTCGGCTGGAGCGTGTGCAGAATCAGCTTCAGGAGGACAGTTACCAGGATGGTATGACTGGTGTCGGCAGCAGGCGCGGTCTGGCACGGCTCGCCGAGCATTATGACAGCAAACGCTCCTGTGCGGTTCTGGTCTGTGATGTGCGGAATCTGAATCACGTCAATGCCGTTGCGGGAATCGAGGCGGGAAATCAGCTGCTGAAGAAGACCGCGGCGACCCTGGCGCGCTTTGCGGACCGGGGACGGATCTTCCGCATCGACGGGGACGAGTTCCTGATCTTCGAGTACGATATGGACGCGGCGGGAGCAAAGCTCCTCGAGAGGAGAATCCTGGAAGAAGCAAAGGCCCAGGACATTCCCCTCACGACTGGCTGTGCCGTTCATGAGCGGGGATCCCTGGACCTTAGTGAAATCATGAACCGGGCGGAGCACGCAAGGCTCGCGTCCCGGGCATATTCAGATGTAGAGGATTCGCAGTAAGTCAGATGACAAAGTCGTCCTGCACGGCGGGGAGCATCTCCCAGGCGCGGAGCTTTCCGTCGCCTTCGATCTCGAAGTGATGCTCCTCCTTTGTCGGGAAGACCCGGGAGGTAAACACAGCGTCGCCGTCGTTGACAAAGATTTCGATGGAGCTGTGATCCAGGAAAATCCGGAGATGGGAAAGTCCCGAGAGATTCCGGGATCTTTCCTCGCCCTCCGCCTCATTGAAGCGGTTTGTCATACCGGAGCGGTCCACGGTAAAGCGCCTGGCCGCACTGTCCCAGGTGATTCGAAAGCCTCCCTGGCCGTCAGGCCGGGAGAAAAGGACAAGGGATAAATCTCCGCCCCCACACAGGACTTCCACATCGGCCGCGGCAGGAAGGACGCCGGCAGCCGGATCGACTGCCTGTCCGCGCAGGCGCTTGAGCTCCTCGATGGGGGTCTGGATCAGGCGCCTTCCCCGCATTCGAAGAACCCGGGGCAGGGTCAGGCAGTTGGCCCAGTTTTCGTCATCGGTGGGATAGGAGACATCCGGCAGGCCCATCCAGGCGACCAGGATGGCCCGGTCCTTATTGTGATGGATGGTCGCTGCGCACTCTGCAGCGTAGGAGTCAAAACCCCGGTCCAGCACGTGGAACCGGCCCATCGGTGTGAAGGTCAGGGTTTCATAGTCCATGTGACCAAGGAGATATCCGTTGTGGTTCTGCGCGCTGCCCCGGCCCTCGATGGTGAGGTGCTGGGGGCAGAAGAGCAGCACGTCGGTTCCATCGATGCGTTCGATGGAAGGACATTCCCACATGTCGCCGAAATCCTCAAAGCCGGGAACCTTGAGTTCTCCCGCAAAGGTCCAGCCGGAAAACGGCTGGGTGGACTTATAGCAGATGACGCAGCCGTGGTGGTCTTTGGTCTGGGCGCCGAGGAGAATCCAGTACAGTCCGGTCTGGGAGTCCTGGAGGATCTTGGGATCCCGCTGGTGCTCGGTGTAGTTCGGGTTTGGCCCAAAGAGAGGCTCTGCCGCCTTGACGGCGGTGCCGTCATCGGCAAGGCGCACCAGACAGGTGTAGGACTTTCTGGTCCAGTCTGGATCCCGATGGTTGCCGGTGTAGTACAGGTACAGGCTTCCGTGGCCGGAGAGCGCAGAACCCGAGTAGGCGCCCTTGTTGTCCCACTCGGTGTCCGGACGGATGCAGACGCCTTCGTTCTTCCAGGTGACCAGATCCTTGGAGGTCACGTGATACCAGTACTTGAGGCCGTGCACGGCGCCCCAGGGGCACCACTGGTAAAACAGGTGCCAGAGCCCGTCGTGGTAGCCGAAGCCGTTGGGGTCGTTCAACAGCCCCGTCACCGGCTGAATGTGGCAGGTCTGCCGGTATGGGGACTGGCTGATGGCGTCATGGAGCGGGCGCAGTTCCTCCGGGTCCTGCAGCACGCGGTAGCGCTCCTCTCTGGTCCAGGTCTTGCTCATGAAAGTTCCTCCTGATTGGAATATCAATACGGGGACACAGGACTGCCCCCGTTTTCTGTGAAATCGATTTATTTGTTCCAACCTGATTATACCGGAAAAAGAGGGCCCGTCACCGCTGAATTTGCGGGAAAATTCCAAACAGTCATCAAAGTGGAGAGAAAATACAAAAAGATGTCGGAACAGAACCGGGTTGGAATCGGATATTGACATGCAGATCAGGTGGTCAGTTTGAAATAGAAATGAAATATCGATGAAACATTAAATGAAACGTAGTGAAATTAAATGAAACAGGAGGCGCCCTATGCCGGTCTGGGAGAGTACAGAGCAGTATATCAAAGCACAGACGCCCGAAGCGCAGGAGGCGCTCTGCTCGATGCGGAAAATTCTGCGCGATGCCCTGCCCGGGACCGAAGAATGCATTTCGTATTCGATGCCGGCGCTTCGGATTTTTCTGAAACCGGGGCCCCGCGGGGGACGGGGGAAATCCGTGGTGCTTGTCTACTATGCGGCGGCAAAGCATCATCTTGGCTTTTACCCGACAGCCGGGCCTATCGAGGCCTTCCGGGAGGAGCTTGCCTCCTACGCAGCTTCCCGGGGTGCGGTGCGCTTTCCGCTGGATCAGCCGCTTCCTGCAGACCTCATTACCCGGATGGCACAGTACCGAATGCGCGAGGCGGAGGGCGGACATGAGATATGAGAACATCTGCAGTGCGGTCTTTGTCAGGCGAAACAACCGATTCACGGCACAGGTTCTTCTGGATCAGACCGAGGTCACGGTCCACGTCAAGAACACTGGGCGGCTCGGGGAGCTTCTTCTTCCCGGTGCGCAGGTGATCCTGACAAAGAGCGGGAATCCAAACCGCAAGACCGCCTACGACCTTGTCGGGGCTTACCGGGGCGAAAAGCTCTACAACATCGATTCCCAGGCGCCCAATGCTGTCGTGTACGAGTGGCTGCAGACGCGCGGGTTTGACGAGATCCGCCCGGAGACCACATATGGCGCCTCGCGGATCGACTTCTGGATGCG
>JBJEYC010000479.1:0-11875 GCA_051886435.1 Lachnospiraceae bacterium | reverse complement strand
ACGAGATCCGCCCGGAGACCACATATGGCGCCTCGCGGATCGACTTCTGGATGCGGCGGGGGAGCGAGACGTATCTCCTGGAAGTCAAGGGCTGCACTCTGGAGGATGGCGGCGTCGGGTACTTTCCCGATGCGCCCACAGAGCGCGGGGTACGGCACCTCGGAGAGCTTGCAAGGGCCGCCGGGGAAGGCATCCACGCGGGCCTTGCTTTTGTGATCTGTATGAAAGGTGTGGACCGGGTTCTGCCCAATGACAGGACCCAGCCAGCATTCGGGCAGGCCCTTGCCATGGCAAAACAAAAGGGAGTCTCCATCTGGTTTTTGAAGACGGACCCGGAGCCGGATGCGCTTTTTGTCACCGGAGCAGAACAGGATAACAGTTAGGAGGAAACGATATGCTGGAAGTGGGAACGATGGCACCGGACTTTGCACTGCCGGATCAGAACGGAACGATCCGCCGCCTCTCGGACTTTCGCGGGAGTAAGGTGGTGCTGTACTTTTATCCGAAAGACATGACATCCGGCTGCACCAAACAGGCCTGCGCCTTCGGAGAGCTGTATCCGCAGTTTCGTGAGAAGGGCGCAGTGGTCCTTGGCGTCTCAAAGGACACGGTTGCCTCGCACAAGAAGTTTGAGGAGAAGTATGGCCTGCCGTTTCTTCTCCTTTCCGATCCGGATCGGACCGTCATCGAGGCCTACGGGGTCTGGCAGGAGAAGAAGCTCTACGGCAAGACCACGATGGGCGTCGTGCGCACCACCTATCTCATCGACGAGAACGGCGTCATCCAGCGGGCGATGGGAAAGGTGAAGGCAGCGGACAACCCGGGGCAGATGCTGGAACTTCTGGATGAGGGGAAGACGGAATGAGGATCCTCCTCTCCCCGGCCAAAAAGATGCGGGTGGACACCGACACGTTCCCGGTCACGGGCATGCCGGTGTTTTTGGATCGGGCAGAAGTGCTCCGAAATTGGATTGCGGGTCTTACTGCAGAAGAACAGAAAAAGCTCTGGGCAGCTGGCGATGCGATCACCGCGGCGAGCCGGGCGCTCTTTGAAAAGATGGATCTAACGCGCACCCTGACTCCTGCAATCCTCTCCTATGACGGCATCCAGTACACCTATCTTGCCCCGGCGGTTTTGGAGGAGACATCCCTTTCCTGGCTGCAGGAGCACGTCCGGATCCTTTCCGGCTTTTACGGTGTGCTGCGGCCCTTCGACGGCGTGGTTCCCTATCGGCTGGAGATGCAGGCAAAGGGAGCACCTGCCGGATTTCGGGATCTGTATGATTTCTGGGGAGATGCACTTTACCGGGCAGTTTCCGGGGAGGATTCCGTCATCCTGAACCTTGCTTCAAAGGAATACGCCCGGGCCGTCGAGCCCTATTTAAGGTCAGGGGACCGGTTTGTGACCTGCGTCTTCGGGGAGCCGGCCGGGGAGAAGATCCTGCAGAAGGGTGTCTATGCCAAGATGGCGCGGGGCGAGATGGTGCGCTACCTGGCAGAGTGCGGGGCAAAGCACCCGGAGGAGGCAAAGGGCTTTGCCCAGAGCGGCTACCACTTTGACGCGGCCAGGTCCACGGACACCACCTACGTCTTTGTGCGGACGGAAATTCCGGGAAAGGGTGCAAAGCCGCAGTTTTAAATCAAGTGATCCAGCATGCAGAGGGATCGGTTCCGGACGGCCGGAACCGATCCTTTTTGCGTGGGGCAAAAATCTTTCCAACCGATTGGAATAAAAATGTCCGATTGGGATATACGCCCCGCCGCTCGGATGGTATGGGGCCTCTTTTTTCATGCCGCGCGTTTTCTTTTGCTCTTCCGGCCTTTACAATGAAAATGAACGCAATCTGCAATCACGGGCGGCAGATTGGGAGAGGAGCCTCACAGGATGGGAAAGTCAGCGCGGCAAAAGAAGAGAGCCCGAAATGACCGGCTTGCCAGGGCAAAAGAAATCTTCGGGGAACACCCGGATCATGCGGCGCCGGACTTTTTGTTCCGGTATTGCAGAGCACTTGGAGTCGATGACACCGTCGGCAGCCGGGACCTTGCCGCCTGGGGCATCGCGGTCTCGAAGGAGCAGGAGGGGATGGCCCGGGAAAAGATCAAAGAGCAGAGCGAACGCCGCCGGGCGAAAATACACGCGGTCCACGCGGCGGGGGACTGCGCGGTGAAGGGAAAAAAGTACTGCCTTCCCCATGACGACAAGTACTGCTGCATCCTGGGAGAGCGAGGCGGCAGGCCCTATGGCATCACCTGGGAGGAAGTGGGGGTAGACCCCGCACTCCCTCTTCAGCAAAAGACGACTGCCTTCCTGGAACAGAATGCGCCAAGGGGATGGAAGAGCTACGAGCACCATGTGATGCGAAGCGGCGGCAGGCCCACGAAACGGCTGCAGCAGCACTGGGAGGGGGAGATGGATTCGGATTTCTCTTTCGAGGAGCCGGATGGACAGGAGGGAGAACCTTCCAGGGAGATCCCAGAATTGTCGAAAGAAGAGCCCCCGTTTGACTGAATGTTGATGCTGCAACCGTTGGTTGACAAAGTGCAAGGTGAACCTGGTGGTCTGCTGCGGCAGAATTCGATACGCTCCCTGCAGAAAGGAGGCCGCCAAAGCAGACATGACCACAGACAGGCGGCACGGGAGAACATGATGATACTGGCAGACAAGATCGTAAATTTGCGGAAAAAGGCGGGCTGGTCCCAGGAGGAGATGGCGGAGAAGCTTGGCGTCAGCCGGCAGGCGGTATCCAAGTGGGAGAGCGCCCAGTCGGTACCGGACCTGAATAAAATTCTGGCTCTTTCCAAGACCTTCGGTGTCAGCACGGACTACCCGCTCCGGGATGAGTGCGGGGAACCGGAGGAAGTGGCGGAGCCGGCAGCGCTGGACGATGGGGGAGAAAAGCTCCTTCCGGTCTCCCTGGAGGAGGCAAACGCCTTCCTCGCCCAGGAGCGCGCACTGGCACCGAGAATCGCATGCGGGGTTTTTCTCTGCATTGTGAGCTCGGTGCCGCTCCTTCTTTTGACCGGCGCACAGGAGGCGCATCGGATCCGGATGACCAGGGAACAGGCTAGCGCCTCTGGCGTTGCCCTGCTCCTTCTCCTTGTCGGAATCGGTGTTTTTTGGATGGTACTGGTGTCCGGGGTGTGGGACTCCTATCAGGTCCTTCTGGAGGAGGGGGAGTTCACACGGGAGCGCAAGCGCAACGGCCGCCGCTACGGCGGGATCTACTGGAGTCTTGCCATCGCACTCTACCTTTTCGTCAGCTTTCTGACGGGTGCCTGGCAGTTCACCTGGGTAGTCTGGCCAGCTGCAGGGGCTCTGTGGGCAATGCTGGGTCTTCGACAGCCAGCGAAAAAGGGAAGATGACGGGATCTTCTTAAAGAACAGATGGAACGGGTATCCCCGGATGCTGCGGCACCCGGGGATATGTCTGTCATGCGCCAATATGCCCAAAACCTGCCTGAATATGCGCAAAAACAGTCGGAAGTCCGGCCCCTGAAGCATTTATAATAATGGTGTAGGAAATTTTAAGGAGGAGAGTTATTTCATGCTTTGTCGTTTTGCTGCCGATTCGCCGCAGGAACTTCTGCGGCATCACCTGAACCTTGGAAAGTACAACCGGGAGACCGATCCGATTGACCTCACGAGCCAGTATCTCACCAAAGGTGGAAAGCCCTGGCTCCCGGTCATGGGAGAGTTTCACTTTTCCCGCTGCCCGAAAGAGGACTGGGCGAAAGAGATCGCCAAGATGAAGGCGGGCGGCATCCGCCTTGTCTCCACCTACCTGTTCTGGATCTGCCACGAGGAAGAGGAAGGAATCCTGGACTTTACCGGGGAGAACGATGTGCGGACCTTTGTGGAGCTCTGCGGGCAGCAGGGCCTTTTTGTGGTGCTGCGGATCGGCCCCTGGGCCCATGGTGAGGCAAGGAACGGGGGCTTCCCCGACTGGCTTGTCGCAAAGGGGCTTCCCCTTCGCACCGATGATCCGACCTACCTTTCGCTGGTGCGGAAGTGGTTTACTGCGATTTTTCAGCAGGTGCAGGGCCTCTTTTATGAGGATGGCGGCCCGGTGATCGCCGTGCAGATCGAGAATGAACTGACGGACGGGGCGCAGCACCTCCTGACTTTGAAAAAAATGGCGGAAGAGATCGGTTTCCGGGTGCCCCTGTACACGGTGACCGGCTGGAACGCGGCAAGCGGCGCAAGAATCCCGGTGGATGAAGTGATGCCGGTATTTTCCGCGTACCCGGATGCCCCCTGGAGCGAGGGGACAAATCCTCTTCCCCTCTCCCCGCACTATGTCTTCAACCCGGAGCGGAACGACGCGGCGGTGGGCGCGGATCTGATCCGAAAGACCGCACCGGACGGCTGGCACCTGCCCTACGAGCGCTACCCCTTTGCCACCTGTGAGCTGGGACCGGGACAGCAGTCCACCTATCACCGCAGGGTGCGGATCTCGCCGATGGACGCCTATGCCCTTTCTCTGGTCAAGCTTGGTTCCGGCAACAACCTGATCGGTTACTACATGTATCACGGCGGGACGAACCAGATCGGAAAGCACAGCACGTTTCAGGAGAGCCGCAAAACCGGCTACCCCAATGACTATCCGATCCGAAACTACGACTTTGACACTGTGCTGTCCGAGTACGGGGAGGCACGTCCTCAGTACGGCATGCTGAACCTTCTGCACCTGTTTGCGGAGGACTTTGGAGAGGTGCTCGCCCCGATGCATTATGTTCCCTCTCTGGAAACGCCCGCCCCGGAGGATGGGACCACGCCGAGAACTGCGCTTCGCACCGACGGCAGGTCCGGCTTTGTCTTTGTCAACCATCACCAGCGCCACATGAAACTGGCGCCCTGGAAGGATCTGGTTCTTACCGCTCTGGGGGTGACCTTCCCCGCCATTGATGTTGCGGAGGACACTGCCTTCTTCTTCCCGATCCGGATGCAGATGGGAGAGCGGGAGCTTGCGTTTGCCACCGCCCAGCCCATCTGCCGGCAGGGAAAGGACTGGTACTTTGTCCGGATTCCCGGAATTCCCGCGGTCTACCACTTTGCCGACGGGCAGGAATACACGGGAGAGGGGAACGGCGAACTGGACCTTGGCGCGATCCGGATTCACACCCTTTCCTTTGCGGAGGCGGTGTACCTGCGGCGCCTGGATGGGCAGATGATTCTGGGTGAGGGGGCCGACTGGTACAGCCTGAACGGCACACTTGCTGCCATTGAGGGCGGAACGCAGCGCTATGAGACCTGGGATGGAACAAAGCGGATCGTCCACGAAGTTTCCGATCCGGACTGGCATCAGGCAGAGCTTCTGGCAGAGCCCTGCGCAGCACCTTTTGCGCCACCCTATGAGGAGGAGCTCCGCCTTGGCGGCGATCGCCCGCTCTCCTGGCAGAAACTCTCCGTCTCCAGCCCCTGCGGCTTTGTGGAGATCCGGACGCCTTTTGACATCGCAGAGCTGATTGTGGACGGCAGTCTGGCTGCCGACTGCTTCGGCATCGGCAGACCCTGGCGCCTTCCCGCATCCCTTCTGTATCAAAAGAGATGCTTTCTCGTCACAACGCCGGAAAATCCTGCCGTGTACCACGAGCCGGCGGAGGAATAAAATCGCGTCGCGAGGGTTGCAAATCCTGACAGGTTGAGTAAAATAAGATTGTAAGCAATTGATTTAGACACAACCGATAGGAGGAGAGACCATGATTCGGACCATCGCTGTAATCCTTGCCGTGCTCACTGCACTGGAGTTTTTCTACATCTTTTACCTGGAGACCCTTGCCCCTACGTCTGAGAAAACGAGCTCCGTCTTCAAGATCCCGCAGGAGACGCTGCGGGAGGATACCGTGAAGACCCTCTTAAAGAACCAGGGCGTCTACAACGGCCTTCTGGGCGTTTTGATCCTGCTGGCCGTGTTCTGCTTTGCAAGCCTCTCCATGACCGCGGTGCTCATGGTCTACATCATCCTGGTCGCCGCCTACGGGGCGGTGTCCAGCCAGCCGAAGATCCTCCTGATGCAGGGCGGCCTTCCGATCCTGACGCTTGTCTTCACGATTCTGGCAATGCTCTGAAAAAGAGTGAAATGAAAAAACAGAAAATGGGCGGACCAATGCTCCCAACAATCTGGGAGCGGCGGTCCGCCCGTTTTTTTGCTTTGCCGGAATGTTTCTGTCACACCTTCCGGATATCCCCATGGGCTTTTTTGAACTGGTACATTTTTCTGTCTGCCTCCGTGACGGCGGTCTTGAGGGAGATTCCGTCCTGGGCCTTTACAGAATATATCCCGTAGCTGAAGCTGCAGTCGTGCCCCAGTGTTTTGTCCCGTTCCACGGCGGCATAGGCCTTCCCGATGAGATGGGAAGCGATGTCCTCGGTGCAGCCCTTCAAAAAGAGCAGAAACTCATCTCCGCCGAACCGAAACATCATGTCTGTGGTCCGGAACTGTGCGCGGATGAGCGACACGGAGCGCTGAATGTACTGGTCGCCGGCGTCATGCCCGTAGGTATCGTTCACCAGCTTTAAGTGATCCAGATCGATGAAGATCACACTGTAATCCTCTCCCTGCCCGAGTTCGTGCAGGAGCTCATCGTAGTAGCGTCGGTTGTAGACCCCGGTCAGGGAGTCAATGTAGGTCTTCTGTTCCATGAGCGCGTTTCGGTGGTAGACCCGGGTGGCAAGGTAGGTCCGGTGGAAGATGATTACGGTCTGCAGCGCCAGGTCCAGGATGATGCACCAGGCGAGGATCCCAGAGAGTCGAAGGAGCTTCTCTGAGTACTCCTCCGCCAGGGACACGGTATCGTCGCAGAGGTCGTAGTAGGATTCGCTGGCATCGAAGAGGCCGCTCCGCGCGGAGGAATCCGAGTTCTCCCGCACCCTGGCGATCTGCTGTTTTATGCTGGTCCATTCCTTCTGCTGTTCTGCGAGCTGCTCCTGGTAGGCTTCATCCGGGAGTGCGGACAGATGGTAGGTACCTTCGCTGCCCTGGAGTTCCGAGAGAATCTCATCGAGATAGGAGATCAGGTCGTCGGAGGTCTTTCCCGAGAGCTCCCGCTTGACCACCCGCTGGGTGCACCCCCGCACGATCCCGGCGTAGTTGATGACCCGGCTGGTCCCCTGGATCTGTCCGGAGAGGTTCGCGGAGCGCGCAACCAGGATGAGCAGAATGAGCATCAGAATGCCCTGCAGGATCTGCTCTCCGAAAGTGTGTTTTCCCATCTCCTGCACCCCTTTCCTGAAGAGAACGACGAAAGCTGCAAATATTGTTAGGTGTGTAAGCAGCAGAGATTAAATAAAACTATCAACAGTGATTTCCTATCGCGCATGATATCACGCTGACCGCACAAAACAAAGCGGCAGAATCTGGAAAGTAGACGTTGACAAGAGAAAGCGGCTGTGTTCAAATCATACAAAAGTGATAGGAACACTAAATTTATGGACCGCATCAAGACAGGAGGCTCCCCGTGGATGACGCTCATACCCCCTTTCATGTGCCGCCGGCGCTGTCCGGCCTGTTTCTCGCCTTCTCGGCGCTGACGAATGCACTGCTTGGCTGGTCGGCACCCCTCTGGCAGGTGACGCTCGGAATCGCTCTTATCCTGATGGGACTTTTGCTTTTGCGCGTCCTGTCCGCCCCTGCAAGACTCCTTGCTGATCTGGCAAGCCCCGTGACGGGAGGCATTATCTGTACATTCCCGATGGGCCTTTCTTTTCTTGCTGCCATCTTACAGCGGGTGGCGGCAGGCCCTGCGGAAGTTCTCTGGGCCGTCGCCCTTTTGCTGCACCTTGTGTTTCTGGTCTCTTATTCGGTGCGCTTTCTTGGAAAATCCCTTTCGACCTTCGACACGCCGGCCTTTCTGGTCTATGTGGGTCCCGCTGCGGCAGCGGTCACGGCGCCAGCGTTCTCGCAGCAGACGCTGGGACGGGGGATCCTCGTCCTGACGGGAGCGGCCCTTCTTGTCTGGTATCCGCTTCTTTTGGTTCGCAGAAGAACGATCCCGGTTCCCCCGCCCCAGGCGCCCCTGGTCGGTATTTTTGCCGCGCCAGTGCCATTGTTTCTGATGGGTGTTCTGCAGTCGGCTGAGAATCCGACAAAGACCGCGGTGCTTGTTTTATGGCTGATTTCGCTTCTTGCCTACCTGTTCGTTCTGCCAGCGGCATTTTTGTATCTTCGCAGACCCTTTACCCCAGCTCTTGCGGCTTTTTCGTTTCCCCTTGTCAACAGCTCCCTCGCCACCCTGAAGGCGGCGGCTTACCTGGGAGAAGGGCAAAGCGCGCTTTCTCCCCTCTTTGTCGTTGGCGCGCTGCAGCTTCTTCTTGCTGTCAGCATCTTAGGCATTTTGCTGTGCCGCTTTGCGGTTCAGCTTGAACGCATACCCATTCAAAAGGAGACCACCACATGATCGAACATATCCACAGCCACAGAAATCTCATCGGATTTGATGAGAACGGAATCCCCACCGTCACGCTCCGGGCAACACCCCACGATCCGGAGGATGTCGATGCCGCCTACCGGCGGGCGGAGGAAATTGAGGCAGGTGCATGTCCTGAAGAGGAGGAGACGCACCACCATCATCACCATCACGAAGATGCCCCCGAAGAGGAGGATGACGACGCCTTCATCCGCGACTACATGAATGCCGTGGCAGCCTACCGCAAGACCTTCCCCAGTGCCCAGGAACAGATCGAGAAGACCCCGGATCCGGCGGTGCGGGAGATGCTGCTGTACGCAAAGCAGCTCGGCATCGACACCACCTTTGACCGGTTTGAGGCCCAGCAGCCTCAGTGCAGCTTCGGCCTTGCGGGCGTCTGCTGCCGCATCTGCAATATGGGCCCCTGCCACATCAGCCCCAAGGCGAAGCGGGGCGTCTGCGGCGCCGACGCGGATCTGATTGTGGCAAGAAACCTCCTTCGGGCCGCGGCGGCGGGCGCTGCCCAGCACGGCATGCATGCGAGAGAGCTGATGTTCGAGCTCCTCTGGGCGGCGGACGGGAAGCTCGACGTACCGCTCCTTGGTGAGCAGAAGATCTTTGCCACGGCGGAGAAGTTTGGCATCCCGGTGAAAGACCGGGAGGTCCATGCGGTCGCCCATGACCTTGCCGAAGCTCTCCTTGCCGATCTCTCCAATCCGGATCCTTCCCATGTCTATAGGACGCCGGAGGTCTGTGCCCCAAAAGAGCGGGTCGACCTCTGGAAGAAGCTGGACCTGATGCCGATCTCCGCCTACCACGAGACCTTTGAGGCCTACCACAAGACCGCGGTCGGCACCGACGGGGACTGGAAGAGCACCATGGAGCAGTTCCTGCGCTGCGGCCTCTCCTTCTGCTTCACCGGCGTTGCCGGTGCCTCGATCGCAACGGACTGCCTCTTCGGCGTGGGAGACCGGGTGACCTCCAAGGTCAACATCGGCGCCCTGGAGAAGGGGTATGTCAACATTGCGGTTCACGGACATCTGCCGCTTCTGGTCAAGGAGATCGTCAAGTGCGGCCAGACGAAGGAGATGGTGGATCTGGCAAAGTCAAAAGGAGCCAAGGGCATCCGCTTCTATGGCATCTGCTGCAGCGGCCTCTCCGCGATGTACCGCTATGATGGGGTGATCCCCCTCTCCAACGCTGTTTCCGCGGAGCTTGTCATGATGACCGGCGCCCTGGATCTGTGGGTCGCGGACGTACAGGATGTGTTCCCGGCCATTATGGATGTCGCGAAGTGCTACCGTACCACCGTGGTGACGACCAGTGCCTCTGCAAGACTTCCCGGTGCCGAGCGCTATGAGTTCGACCGGCTGCACAGCAACATCGGGGAGGCAAAGGAACTCGCGAAAAAGATCGTTCTGCGTGCCATCGAGAGCCATACGCAGCGGGAGGGCGTTCCGGTCTACATCCCACCCTATGAGGTGACTGCCGAGGTTGGCTTTTCCGTGGAGTATCTGATGAAGCGCTACGGGAGCTTTGCGCCGATCGCCGACGCCCTGCGGTCCGGAAAGATCCTCGGCATCGTCAACATGGTCGGCTGCAACAATCCGCGGGTTCCTTATGAACGCTGCATCGCGGATGTCGCAAGAGTTCTTATCGCGAACAACGTCCTGATTCTCTCCAACGGCTGCGCCTCCTATCCGCTGATGAAGCTCGGATACTGCGAGAAGACCGCCTGGGACCGGGCGGGGGAGAACCTGCAGGAATTTTTGAAGCCCGATCTTCCCCCTGTCTGGCACGTGGGAGAGTGCATCGACAACACCCGCTCCACCGGGATTCTCGGCGGCATCGCCGCTGCCCTCGGGAAGGACATTCCAAGTCTCCCCTATGCATTCACTTCTCCGGAGTGGAGCAACGAGAAGGGTATCGATGCGGCGCTGGCTTTCCGCCTTCTTGGCATTTCCTCCTACCACTGCGTGGAGGCGCCGATCTTCGGCTCGAAAAACGTGATTGAGTTCTTAAAGCTCGGCACCGAGGAGACGCTGGGCTCCCACATGGTGGTCAACGTGGACCCGGAGAAGCTGGCCCAGACGATCATCGATGACATGAAGGAAAAGAGAAAAAAGCTTGGCTGGGTGGTTCCGGAGGCGTGAGTCAAAAGCCCCCGATCCAGACAACCAATGTGTGAAAAGCACTGCCGCCCCGGAACGATTGGGTTCCGGGGCGGCAGTGCATTGTTCTGACTTTATTTTTGGAACGTTCCTGTCAGGGAAAACTATGGCTTTTGCGGGAGCACGATACGGGGGCTCAGAGGGCGTCTTTTCCCCAGACACGCTCTGCAATGCGGCGGACCAGAGCGAGCTTGTCCCACTGCTGCTGTTCGGTCAGCCGATTTCCAATTTCGCAGGAGGCAAAGCCGCACTGCGGGGAGAGATAGAGCCGATCCAGCGGGATGTATTGTTCCGCCTCCCGGATCCTTGCGATGACGGCATCCTCGTCTTCGAGCTCGGGGCGCTTGGTGGTCACAAGGCCGAGCACCACCTTCTTGTCCGGGGAGACTTTGGCAAGAGGCGCAAAGCTTCCGGAGCGGGCATCATCGTACTCGAGGTAGAGCGCGTCGGCGTTCTCCTTTGCGAAGACATAGTCAGCAACCCGGTCATAGGGGCCGCTGCAGGCATAGGAGGAGTGGTAGTTGCCGCGGCAGATGTGGGTGTTCACGGTGAGATCTTCGGGTCTTCCCTCAAGGGCCAGGTTGTTGACGCGAAGATACTTTTCCGCCTCGCCCTCCAGCGTCGCACCGCTCCCCACCCGGGAGGACCAGTAGCCGTCGTCGACGATCATGCCCCAGGTGCAGTCGTCAAACTGGACGTTCCGGCAGCCCGCCGCGTAGAGATCCCGCAGCACGGTCCGGTAAGCGGCGGCAAGGTCCTCGATGAGCTGGTTCTCGTCGGGGTAAATCGCCTTTGTGATCGCGGCGTTGTCCTCGCGGTAGAGCTCCGCGAGGGTCTGGGCGGGCGCGGGAATCGTCTGCTTTGCCACGGTGTTCTCGTCCTCAAACTGCTTCACAAACAGAAAGTCCTGCACGAAGGGATGGTTCTCCCCAGAGATCTTTCCGGTGCAGCGGGCGGTGCCGTGGGTCGTCTCCTCGCCGTGGAAGTAGTAGCCGTGGGAGAGCTCCACATGGTCGATCCCCTGCAGCCCCCACATGAAATCCAGGTGCCAGTAGGCCCTCCGGAACTCGCCGTCGGTGATCACGTGGTAGCCGGCAGCCTTCTGCTTTCCGACAAGCTCCCGGATCAGCCGATCCTCCACGCTGCGCAGTTCGTCCCGGGAGATGTGTCCCTCCCCGTACTGTCTGCGGGCGGTCTTCAGTTCCTCCGGGCGCAGAAAGCTCCCGACATAGTCATAGCGAAATGGTGTGTGCAGGCTCATGGCATCCTCTCTTTCCGGGGCGGGTCTCTTCCCGCCGC
>JBJEYC010000478.1:0-4685 GCA_051886435.1 Lachnospiraceae bacterium | reverse complement strand
TTAAAAAGCAGATTACTGCCCTGGTAGAGAACATATTTGACTCCATTACCGCAGAGAGCGATGAAGTGCTGGGAGGGTGAGCCCTGCGCCCCGGGTGCCTACCTTACGGTGGCGCTCTCTCTGATTCTTACGCTCTGCCTGTCCCTGTTTTTTGCTCTTTTTGCGGGGGCGAGAAAGGGCCTTGTCCGGGAGCAGGCAGAGCTGGTCACGGATCTTGCCGCCGACTCGGTGCTGGCAGAGTACAACCAGGCGCTGTTTGACCAGTACGCACTGCTCTTTGTTGACTGCAGCTATCAGACACCGGATCCATCTGAGGAGGCGGTGGCAGCGCATCTATTATCCTATATGCAGAAAAATCTCTCTCCCAGGGATCTCTCGGGACTTGTCCCGGTAAGGAGCTTTACGGCCCTCTCCGCCGGAAAATCAGAGCTTCTTTCGACCCGTTATGCAACGGATCAGGGAGGGCTTCCCGTCCGGGAGGAGATCGCCGCCTACATGAAGGCAGATCCCGCCGGCTCGGCAGCAGGAGAGGTGACAGCCCTCCTGTCCTCCTGGGAGGGGCTTTCTGTCAGCCTGGATTTTTCCGGAACGGAAGAAAACAGCTGGGAACAGGATCGACAGAGCAACCTGGATGCGATCCGGGAAGTGAAGGAAGGTCTTGCCGAAAAGGGAGAGGACCTGCAGGATGCAGCAGACGGGGATCCCGCCGAAGTGGTGGATCAGTTCCGCACAGAACCCATCCTGAGTCAGGTGCTGCCGGAGGGCGCAAAGGTCTCCGATGCGGCGCTTTCCCTCCCGGAACTTCCCTCGCATCGTGCCCTGCATGAGGGGAGCGGACTTGTCCCAGAAAACGTGCGGAATGACGGAGAGCCGGATGCGGTACTCTTTGACCTCTACCTTGCGGAAAAGTGCGGTTTCTTTGGCAGGGAGAAGGAGAGAAGCGCTCTCTCTTATGAGCTTGAGTACCTGCTCTTTGGGAAACGCAGTGACCGCGACAACCTCACAGAAACGGCAAAACAGCTCCTTTACGTGCGCACCGTCTGTAACGGGATTTTCCTTGCGGGGAACGCGGCGCGCAAGGCAGCTGCCCGGGAATACGCCCTGGCGCTTGCTGCGGTTATCGCCCATCCCGCGCTGACCGAGGTATTCACCGCAGCGATTCTCCTTGCCTGGAGCTACGTGGAGAGCGTGCGGGATGTTCGGATACTCCTGGCAGGTGGGAGAGTTCCACTGCTCAAGACCGATGCGGACTGGTCCACCGATGTCTCGGACATTCTCCGACCCGGATCCGTTTCGGGGGATGCCGGCAAAGGGCACGGCCTCTCCTATGAAGACTATCTGCAGATTTTTCTCTTTTTCCTTCCGGAGGCCGTCAAGACGGACCGCTTTCTGGATGTCTGCGAGGCGGACATCCGAAAGACCAGGGGAAATGAGAACTTTCGCATCGACTGGTGTCTGGACGCGTTTCTGGTCCGGGCATCCTATACCGGAGGCTTCGGAGACCGCTTTGCGGTGGAGAAAGAGGCCTCATACCACTGACAGACACAGGGAAGCGGGTGAGGAAGACGGGACACAGTCAATTTCAGATATGTCACTTCCGGGGCAGGTGCCTGGATTCCGGACCGGCTCCCCTGTTGTTTTCGGCTTCGCTGACGGTGGAGGCAGCCATCGTGCTTCCGCTTTTTTTATTCTTTTGCACCAACGTGCTCTGGCTCTTTGAGATGGTGCGCTTTCAGAGCAGCATGCTGCTCGCCCTGCACGATGCGGGGCAGGAGACCGCGGCCTATGCCTTTCTGGCGGAGGCAGCAAAAGATCTGTCGGTAGGGGAAGAGAACCTTTCCTTTCCCGTCGGGGCAGCGGGAGGAGCGCTCTTTTCTGAGGGGTTTGTGCGCAATGAAGTCGCCCCGAAACTGCAGGCTGCCCACACGGTAGCGGGCGGTGTCGGTGGCATCTCCTACCTGCAGTCGGAGTACGACCTGGTTCAGGGCACGGTGCTTCTTGCGGCGGACTATCAGTTCCGGCCCTTTGTCCCTCTGATTGCGCCGCCTGGGATTCCGGCTCAGACCGTGGCGTACTGTCACCTTTGGACCGGATATGAAAAGACACCTGAGGGAATCGGGGATGCGGATACTGCGGTTGTCTACGTGACGCCCACCGGGGAGGTTTACCACCGGGACCGGAACTGCACCTATCTGGCACCGTCGGTGCAGGAGATTTCGGCTTCCCATCTGGGGGATGCGAGAAACAGCGGGGGCGGCCGATACTACGCCTGCGAGGTGTGCCATCCCGCAAGGTCAGGGATTTTGTTCATCACGCGCAGCGGAAACCGATACCACTGCAGAATGGACTGTCCGTCACTGAAGCGGACAGCCAATGCGGTAACACTTGGCTGGGCGCTGGAGCATGGCTACCGCGCCTGTTCGAAATGTGGAGGCTGACATGGGAGATAACTGGAAACTTGCCGCTGCGGCGGCCTTTGTGATCCCCTGCTGCGTGCGGGATCTTCGGAAAAGAAGCATTCCACTCTGGTACTTTGCGATTGGCGCTGTGGCGGCGGGACTTTGGTGTGTTCTGGATCCCCCTGGCAGGGAGGGGATTCCCGCACTTTTTGCTTCCCTTCTGCCTGGAGAGTTTCTTCTTCTCTGCGCCTTTGCGACAAGGCAGAAGATCGGATTTGGAGACGGGATCTTCTTTCTGCTTCTTGGGCTCCTGGTGCGGGATGGCACTGGGATGCTGCTTCTTTTGTGTCTTGCTCTTTTGTTCTCCGCAGCTTTCTCGGGGATTCTTTTGGCAGCAGGGCGTGTAAAGAAAAGCACAAAGCTCCCCTTCCTCCCGTTTGCCGGCGCTGCGGCAGTGGTGCTTCTCTGGAGAGGAGGGTTCCCCGTATGAGGCAGATGCAGAAGTTGTACTTTGCCGCTTTTTTCACGGTGGAGGCTTCCCTTCTTGCCGTGATCATCCTGCCGATCCTTCTATGCCTCTGGTTTTCCGCTTTCTTTCTGTATGACCGGTGCCGGCTTGCAGAAGAGCTCTCGGTCCTTGCGTTTGAGGCGGCCGAAAAGAAGGGTGAGGAAGATGCCGCAGAGCGCATTACAGCGGCTTCCCTTCGTGCCGCATACCCTGGCTGCCGGGAAATCACGGTGGAAGCCAGAAAAGAGAACGGGTTTATCACGGCAAGAGGAACTGCCGATGCCGGGGCAGGGCAGAAAATCGCAGGCTTACTTCCTGTCTCCAACCGGATCTTTCAGGTGGAGGCAGTGGCCGCAGCCAAAAAGCAGGACGCGCCGCTTCTTCTCTGGAAGCAGAGGCGGATTGCAGATCAGATCAAAAAACTGGGCAGCAGGAACGGGGGAGAGAACTCGTAATGGAGATCAGCTACTACAACGATGCAACCAAAAACAACCTGGTGATCCGGTGCGGGGATCCGGAAGGTGCCGGCGGGTACCAGTACCGGATGATCAGCTGCAACCGGATCCCGGGGCTGTTGTCCTGCAGCCTGCGGGAGATCGACGGGGAGGGATACCTGGTCTACGATGTCACGGGATTGACCTCTCTGGAACGGCTGTGCCAGGACCGGGACCTGGAGCGGGAGAGGCTTCGGGAACTTCTGTATGCCATCGCCGGCACCGGGAAGGTTCTGGCAAGGTACCTTCTGGACTTTGCGGGTCTTGCCCTTTCGCCAGAGCTGATCTTCTATGATTATGGCAGAAAACAGTACTTCTTTCTCTACAATCCTGGAAAGACAAGGGAGGAGACGCTTGCCAGGTTTCTTTTGTACGCGCAGAAAAAGATCCGCCCTGGGGAGAAGAGCCTGCAGCTTCTGCTCTATCGGCTGCAGGATCTCACGGATAATCCCAACTTCATCCTGAAGGAGGAGGTGCTCGATGGCCTTCTCTCGGATTCGGCGCCGGAGCCGCATCCCGAGGCAGAAACTTCTCAGGAACCGTTTCCCCGCCCCGGCAGATCGGAGTACTTTGCCCGGGGACCGGAGAGAACGGAAGGTGGGCAGCAGGCGGCACCGGATCCTGCCTTCTGGCAGCAGGCCCCTTCGCCGGCGCCTGGAACAGGACCCGCCCCGCAGCAGGCTCCAATAAAGCAGGAGACTGCTGCGGAAAAACAGAGCGGGCGGGGAAAGAAGATGGCGGGGACCTTTGTGGTTGCCATCTCCCTGCTTCTCTGCGCGATTGGGACGGAGCTTGCCAATCTGTATCTGCCGCTTCCCGGGGGTATTGCAACGATCCTGCGGGCGCTGCTTCTGGGATTTCTTGTGGCTGCGGTGGTGATTGCCGCCTATGGAACTGTTTTGAGCTTTCAGAAGGTGCGGCGGGAGGAGGAGACGCCGTCTGTGGTTTCTGCGCCTGCCCCGGCACCGGCGTCCTTTGCCTCTTCCACCTGGCAGAGCCCGCAGCAGGATAACAGAAGCGGGGTGCGGCGGGAGTGGGCCCGGGATCCTGTCAGTGCCGGCATGCCCTGCCTTGTCGGCGTGGAGGGTGCGTCCATGTATTCCGTCCGGCCGTCCGCCCTTCCCTGCAGCATCGGAAGCGACCCTGCCATGGCGGGGTCGGTGATACCCGATCCCTCGATCGGGCGGATTCACGCCCGCATCAGCCGCGACCGGGACGGGGAATACCTTCTCACCGACTGCGGCAGCCGCTATGGCACGTTTCTGAACGGGGTGCGGCTGATGC
>JBJEYC010000477.1:0-4697 GCA_051886435.1 Lachnospiraceae bacterium | reverse complement strand
ACGTCCGCATCCGGGATGCGGTCGATCCCCTCGAGGGGAATCTTCTCCTCCGACTCGGTGCCCTTACAGAACACGTACCGGTACAGATAGACCTTCTCCAGGTTGGTGAACACCGCCTGGCCGTCCTTGAGCACCGCCAGGGAGATGCGGATCCGGACGATGTTCTCCTCGGCATGTTCCGGATTGTTCAGGATCAGATCCGCAAAGTTCAAAAAGGTGTTGTCATTGATCCGGCGCGCCAGGTACTTCCCGGAAAGGCCCGAATCCGCAAACTGCCGTGCCACCTTCTCCCGGGCAGCGCCCGCCCTGGCTTCCTGCTGCTCTGACAGGACAAGGCCGAGCTTTCGCACGTAGTAGAGGGGATAGCGGATCTGGTGGGCGATCCCCAGCGCGATCAGAATATCCGGGGAGAGGTTTCCGTTCATGTGGGTGTGCAGATCGCTCCGGAACTTGACCTCCCGGCGGATGTAGGTCTTGAAGATGGTCTTCGTCTCGTCGTAGCGGTAGTCCTTGGTCTGGCTCATCAGGGTCTTGGCAATGGCGGGGACCGAGGCCTTCTGCTCAATCCGGCCGTCTGGCCAGATGTTGGCCACCTTCGTGTCCCCCAGCCGGAGAATGTAGACCTCCCGGTTCTCCCCGTCGATGTAGGCGGGCACCTCGCCCCGGATCACCTGCAGCCCTTTCTCATTCTTTGACAGCGGCAGATGACAGACCGCGGCAAAGTTCCGGATCAGGTTTCCGGAGTGGTGATTCGGGGTCTCCAGTTCATAGAAGAGCCGCTTCTCATCCTCCTTTTCCCCGTCCAGGAAGAGATTCATGATCATGTCCTTTTCGTTGTCCAGAAAAAAGCAGCCAAAATACCTCATGACGTTCTCCTTTGGTTTTCTCCTTCAGGCCTTTCCCGCTTTCCCGGGGAGCTGTCCCTTCTTTATCAGAAAGTCCCACAGCCCCCGTATTCCCGCCTCGCAGTCGTTCCAGGTGGCGGTGAAGTTTCCGGTGTACCAGGGATCCGCAACACTCCTTCTGTGATCCGTGTAGTCCAGAAGAAGCGAGATCTTCCCCTCTGGATCGCCGCCTGCGATGTCCTTCATATCATACAGGTTTTCGGAATCCATCCCGATGAGGTAGTCAAACCTGGCGTAGTCCTCCCGCGTCATCAGCCTCGCACGCTTCGCCGACACCCCCAGCTCATTGTCCTTCGTGCCGATCCCGTGGCGGCGCAGTTCCGCAAGGGCCGGCGGATAGATGGGATTGCCCCTTCCCCGCCAGATCTCCTCTGTGGTGGTCGCCGCGGACGCGATCAAAAGCGCATCGCCAAGGCCTCTCTTTGCGGCGAGGTCCTTCATCATGAACTCCGCCATGGGGCTGCGGCAGATGTTGCCGTGGCAGACGAACAGTATTTTTATCATCTCCTCGATTCTCCCATCTTTCGATCGTGTTGGGGGCGGAACCTCCGTTTGTCACAATGACATCATATCAGCTTTTCCTCTTATCGCGAAATTGTACATGATAGACATGTTCCGCTTGACTGTGCGCATCTTATGGTCATATTATGATCATAAATAGGCGGAGTTATTATGAGTCCTCTGTCGGCTTATGATCATTCGCTCTGTCTCTGTTGGTCCGCAGATGGACCATTCATCATCTCTGCGGCACAGACCGCAGACATTTCTCTGAGGAGGGTAATGTTACCATGAAAATCCGCACCAAGCTCACCGCTGTCATCTCCGCTGCAGCCATGTTGTCCATGACAGCCGGCGCCGTCCCTGCCTTCGCGGCAAGCGCCGACACCCAGGCCTTCATCGACAGCAGCAACCGTTCTCTGCTTTCCGCAGCCTTTGATCCCACTTCCTATGCAGAGGACCTCAATACCCTCTACAAAAAGAACCTCTACCAGACTGCTGTCAGCTATAACTGGGATGATTTCGATTCCTCAGATATCACACCCGTCAATCTCGCCGATTCCGCCGCCGCCCTGCAGAAGTACTACGCAGACCCGGACAGTCTTTCTTCCACATACATAGATGACGAAGGCAATATCGTCTTTTCAGACGAGTACCCTCCGTATTTCGGCTTCAACTGGACCTTTGCCTATGATGCTGCCGGCAACACCATTGCCACCAACAATGTGGAGATTGCAAATCCCGACGGGACGTACGAGTATGGCACCGCCCCGATCCATCGGACAAGGGCTCTCACCTATGATGATGCCGGCCGTCTCACTTCTGTCAACGCCACCGGTTCCCAGGCAATCGATTACACCACCGTGACGGAGGACTACAGCTGGTTCAACAATACCTCCTATACGCTCAATGCGGCCGGTCAGGCGACTGCCGCCACGATTACGGTCCCCGACGATTCCTATCAGGTGTCCATCAGTTACGACAAGTACGGACGCATCAGCAAGATGGTCTACAACGATGCGGAAGGAACCCAGTCCACCTACCGCTACACCTACAAGAACAACCGCATTGTCAAGGCTTCCTACAAGGACTCCGACGGCAATACCTCTGCCATCACCTATACTTATGACAGCGCAAAGCGCCCGGTCGGCGCCGTTCGTGACGACACCACCTATTTCTTCACCTATGATGACGCCGGAAGGCTGTTCGAAACAACACAGGTTTCCCCCTATGATGGTCCGAACGAAGATTGGATCGATGAGGGTGTCCTCACCAAGTACTATGTCCAGTACAACTACTGATTCGGGCAGAGAGGGTGCCTCTCGGACCGCTTTTCAGCTATTCTCAGCTTAACAGACAAACATACAGCCAGGGCGGCTGCCGGTCTTTATGAGAACCGGCAGCCGCCCTTTTGATGGCTTTATGGATGTCACGCATTTCGAGACGGATTTTGCGAAGGTCTCCTCCATGGTGGTCGCCGCGGGCGCGACGAGAAGCGCATCGCCAGGGCCTCTTTTTGCGGCGGGGTCCTTCATCATGCACTCCGCCATAGGACTGCTGCAGACAAGCCGTATGGTATCATCTCCCTGATTCTCCCATCTTTGCCTGTGCCAGAGCGGAATCTCCGTTTGTCATCATGGCATCATATCAGTTTTTCCCCCTGTCGTGGGATTGCACGGGATCAACACCTTTCGCGTTGACAGTGCACAATTATTGTCATTATTATGACCATAAGCAGGCAGAATGATCATACGTCTTCTGTCGATTTGTGACCAAATGCTCCTGTCTCTGTTGGTCCCAGACAGACCATTCACGATCT
The DNA here is from genome assembly GCA_051886435.1 of Lachnospiraceae bacterium. Classification (GTDB taxonomy): domain Bacteria; phylum Bacillota; class Clostridia; order Lachnospirales; family Lachnospiraceae; genus CAG-791. The sequence continues at coordinate 1,475 of JBJEYC010000477.1, read as the reverse complement.
CTGCAGCACAGACCGCAACACTTTTCTGAGGAGGGTAATGTTGCCATGAAAATCCGCACCAAGCTCACCGCTGTCATCTTAGCTGCAGCCATGTTGTCCATGACAGCCGGCGCCGTCCCTGCCTTCGCGGCAAGCGCCGACACCCAGGCTTTTATCGACAGCAGCAACCGCTCTCTGCTTTCTTCAGCCTTTGATCCCACTTCCTATGCAGAGGACTTCAATACCCTCTACAAAAAGAACCTTTGCCAGACTGCTGTCAGCTATCACTGGGATGGTTTTGATTCCACAGATATCACACCCGTCAATCTCGCCGATGCCGCCGCCGTCCTGCAGAAGTACTACGCAGACCCGAGCAGCCTCTCGTCCGCACACATTGATGACAAGGGCAATAACGTCTTTGCATACATATATCCACCGTATTATGGCTTCAATTGGACCTTTGCCTATGATGCTGCCGGCAGCATCACTGCCTCCAACGGCATGGAGATCACAGGTCCCGACGGACGGTACTTTTATGGCAAAGTCCCGATCCATCGGACACAGGCTTTTACCTATGATGATGCCGGCCGTCTCACTTCCGTCAGCGAAACCGGTTCCCAGGCCGTCGAATACAGCGCCGTGCCTGCGGACTACAGCTGGTTCAGCAATACCTCCTACACGCTCAATGCGGCCGGTCAGGCGACTGCCGCCACGACTGTAACGCCGGACAATTCCTATCAAATGTCCATCAGCTACGACAAGTACGGGCGCATCAGCAGGATGATCGTCAACGATGCGGACGGAACCCAGTCCACCTACCGCTACACCTACAGGAACAACCGCATTGTCAGGGCTTCCTGCAGGGACTCCGACGGCAATACCTCTGCCATCACCTATACTTACGACAGTGCAAAGCGCCCGGTCGGCGCCGTTTGTGACAACACCACCTATTTCTTCACCTATGATGACGCCGGAAGGCTGTTCGAAACAACGCAGGTTCTCCCCTATGATGGTGCGAATGGAGATTGGATCGAGAAAGGTATCCTCTCCAAGTACTATATCCAGTACAACTACTGAGTCGGGCAGGGGGTGCCTTTCGGACCGTTTTCCAGGGATTCTCAGCTTCACAAACCCAAAATACAGCCAGGGCGGCTGTCGGTCTTTATGAGAACCGGCAGCCGCCCTTTTGATGGCTTTATGAATGTCACGCAGTTCGGGATGGATTTTGCGAAGGATCGCACAAAGCCGATTGCTGGAAGAGCCCCGCAGCGAAGCAGAACTGCCCGACCCGCTGACATGGCCCCTGCTGCAGACTACTTTCCCTGTGCTTTCGCAAGGGCCGCCTCGAGGAGGGCTGCCGCCTCACCGATGCCATCCTCCTGCCGGATCTTCTCCTGGATATTTATCGCCTGGGCATCGTACCTGCCGCTCACCAGATCCTGCAGTGCCTCCTCCAGCGCCTCCTGGCTGCACAGCTTCTTTCGGATGTACAGAGG
>JBJEYC010000476.1:0-4730 GCA_051886435.1 Lachnospiraceae bacterium | reverse complement strand
TGGTGTCGGGAGGGGGAACTCCCGACAGGGGAAATTACAACCGCATCTCAAAACAGGAGGGAACTATGAAAAGGAAACTTGCACTTGCACTGATCGCTGCCATGACCGTCGGCGCCCTTGCCGGCTGCGGCTCCTCATCGGGAAGCTCCACGGCGGGAAGCTCCACTGCTGCACAGGCGGACACCACTGCGGCGGATGTGACAACCGAGTCCGCAGATGAGGCTGTCTCCGCACTCACCGAGGCAGGAGACACCGCTGCGGCATCCGGCGATCTCATCACCGTGGGTTTTGCACAGGTCGGCCACGAGTCCGATTGGAGAACCGCTTCCACCAACTCTGTTCAGGCAGCTCTCTCCAAGGAGAACGGCATTGACCTGCAGTTCGTGGACTGCGACAACGACTCTGCTGCTCAGCTCGACGCCGTTCGTAACTTCATCCAGCAGGGAGTTGACTACATCGTGATCGACCCGATCGTCTCCACCGGCTGGGATACCGTCCTGACCGAGGCAGAGGACGCGGATATCCCGGTCATCGTCATCGACCGTACCATCGACGATTCCGATAAGTACACCGCGTGGGTCGGCTCCGAGTTCACCAACGAGGGACTGGCAGCCGGCGCATGGCTGAAGGCCTATGCTGAGGCAAAGGGCATCTCCGATCTGAACATCCTGGAGATCACGGGCACCACCGGAAGTTCCGCTGAGATCGGCAGAACCAAAGGTTTCCATCAGTACATCGATGACAACGGTTGGAACCTCCTCGATTCCCAGACCGGTGATTTCACCCAGGACGGCGGCCAGCAGGTCATGGAGTCCTATGTGAAGTCCTACGCGGGCCAATTCAACGTGGTCATCTGCCAGAACGATAACGAGGCATTCGGTGCCATCGATGCCATGGATGCCGCCGGTGTTTCCTATGGCGTGGACGGCGATGTCATCCTCATCTCCTTTGATGCCTGCTCCGCAGGTCTGACCGACGTGCTTGCCGGCAAGATCAACGCGGACTTCCAGTGCAACCCGCTGCAGGGACCTGACTGCCTGAACCTGATCCAGAAGCTTGAGGCAGGAGAAGATGTTCCGAAGCAGACATTCATGGCAGAGCCCTGGTACGTGGCGGAGGACATTCTGCCCAACATCACCTACACAAACAATGCAGGCGAGGAAGTTACCGAGGATCTGATCGTGGTTGACCAGTCCATCATCGACGCGGACTATTGATCCCCGAGACGGCAAAACTCCGGGAGCGGCTGCAGCACCACCGCAGCCGCTCCCTTTGTACGGGAAACGAATTTGGGAGGGAATCATGGAGAACAACGTGCTGATTGAAATGCGAAACATCCGCAAGACCTTCCCGGGGGTCGTGGCACTGGACAACGCACAGCTCACGCTGCACCGGGGTGAGATCCATGCCCTGATGGGAGAGAATGGTGCCGGCAAGTCCACGATCATCAAGTGCCTGACCGGTGTGTACGAGCGGGATGCCGGAGACGTGTTCATGGACGGCGTGGAGGGCAACATCTGGAACCACTCCACCATGGACGCCCAGAAGATCGGTATCGCCACCGTGTACCAGGAGGTTAACCTCTGCCCGAACCTCTCGGTTGCGGAAAACCTGTTCATCGGCAGAGCACCCACCGGGCGCCTGGGCGCGGTGGACTGGAAGACGATGAACCGGAAAGCCCAGAAGATCATGGACGATCTGGACATCCAGGTGGACGTGACAAGAAACCTCGAGAACTACTCCATCGCGATTCAGCAGATGGTTGCCATTGCGAGAGCGGTTGACATGGACTGCCGGGTGCTGATTCTGGACGAGCCAACAAGCTCTCTGGACGACAAGGAGGTGGAAAAGCTCTTCCGCCTGATGCGGCAGCTTCGGGACAAGGGGGTAGGCATCCTGTTTGTCACCCACTTTCTGGAGCAGGTCTATGAGGTCTGCGATAGGATCACGGTCATGCGAAACGGTCAGTTTGTGGGGGACTACACGGTCGCGGAGCTCCCCCGGGTCAAGCTGGTCGCAGCCATGCTCGGCAAGGACTTTGATGACCTGGCCGCCATTAAGCAGGAGGGTACCGGGAAGGAGAAGGGAGAGGTCCTGGTTCGGTGCAAAAACATGTCTCACAAGGGCACGATCAAGCCTTTTGACTTTGAGATCCGAAAGGGCGAAGTTGTGGGCTTAACAGGACTTCTTGGTTCCGGACGCTCCGAGATGGTGCGCTGCATTTATGGCGCCGACCGCTCCCAGACGGGAACGGAGACGATGAACGGAAAGGAAGTCCACATCCGGCAGCCCCTGGACGCGATCAAACTTGGCATGGGATATCTGCCCGACGACAGAAAGGCCGAGGGGTGCATCGCGGATCTCTCCGTGAAAGAGAACATCATGCTGGCTCTGCAGGCAAGACAGGGGATCTTCCACAGGGTCTCCGAAGCAAAGCAGAACGAGATCGCAGACCAGTACATCAAAGAGCTCTCGATTAAGACGCCCTCCCGGGAGACACCGATCTCCCAGCTCTCCGGTGGCAACCAGCAGAAGGTCATCCTTGCCAGATGGCTTGCCACTGACCCGGAATTTCTGATCCTGGATGAACCCACAAGAGGCATCGACATCGGCACCAAGACCGAGATCCAGAAGAAAGTGATTGAGCTGGCAGGCAAGGGCATGAGCGTGGTGTTCATTTCCTCGGAACTGGAGGAGATGCTGCGCACCTGCTCCAGGCTCTACGTCATGCGGGACGGCGCCAATGTAGGCCAGATCACGGATGAGAACGGTCCCATCACCCAGGAGGAGGTCATGAACGCCATTGCAGGAGGTGATTCGCATGAAAACTAAATGGAAGGCACTGACCCGGCAGCAGCTCTTTCTGCCGATTTTCTCCCTGATCGTGGTGCTGCTCATCAACCTGGTCAAGGATCCGGGATTCTTCCAGATCGGCCTGCAGAATGGCGTCCTGTACGGAAGACTCATCGACATCTTAAACCGCGGCAGCGAAATCGCCATTCTGGCCGTCGGTCAGACCCTTGTCGTCGCGGTATCCGCGGGAACCGATATCTCCGTTGGTTCCGTGATGAGTCTGACCGCCTGCGGCACCTGCATGATGCTGGCGGGTTATGGAAACAACTCGGTCACAGAACTGGCAGTCCCAATGGGGGTTGGTATCTGCTTTGGTCTCCTCCTTGCATTTCTCTGCGGCTGCATGAACGGTGCCCTTGTTGCAAAGCTCAAGATCCAGCCCATGGTGGCAACCCTGATCCTTTACACCGGAGCCCGGGCCATAGGCCTCGTCCTTTGCAACAACCAGATCACCTATATTCGCTATGAGCCCTACAAGTATTTCGGCAACTTCCTGCCGGGCTGCCCCATCCCGACCCCGATCTTTATCGCGGCGGCGGTCATCGCGCTGATGACGCTGTTTTTAAAAAAGACCGCTCTCGGCCTGTACATCCAGTCCGTCGGCATCAACAGCAGGGCCTCCCGGATCTCCGGCATCAACGCGGACATGATCTGCTTCTGGTGCTACGCGATCTGCGGCCTGTGCGCCGGGATTGCCGGTATCATTGCGAGCTCCCGAATCTACTCCGCGGACTCCAACAACATCGGACTCAACTACGAGATGGATGCTATCCTGGCAGTCGCCCTTGGCGGCAACAGCCTGGGCGGCGGCAAGTTCAACCTGGCGGGTTCCATCGTCGGTGCCTACACAATCCAGGCAATCACCACAACACTCCTTGCCATGGGTGTCTCCACGGATCAGGCGCCGGTCGTCAAGGCCATCATCGTCATTGCCATTGTCGTGGTGCAGGCACCTGCCTTTAAGCAGCTTCTGGCAAACCGGGCGGCAAGAAGAAGTGCAGCAGGAAAGGAGGCTGTGGGATGAAACAGACAGCAGTCAAAAAAGACAGCAGCAGAAGGACCTTCAACGGCAACAACATGCTCCTTGCCATCACCATACTTCTGTTTATCGTCATGTACACAGCGGGCTGCATTGTCTACCGGGACAAGGGTTTTCCCCACCTGCAGACCTTCCTGAATCTGTTTATCACCAACGCGGGTCTGATCTGCGTTGCCTGCGGCATGACCTGTGTCATGCTGACCGGAGGCATCGATATTTCCGTCGGATCTCTGATCGCCATGGACTGCATGCTGCTTGCCTTCGGCATGGGGATCAAGGGTATTCCCTGCATCCCGATGGTGCTCCTTGTTCTTGCAATCGGCATCGTCTTTGGCGCGGTCCAGGGGTATCTGATCGGCTACCTGGAGATTCAGCCCTTCATCGTTACGATGGCGGGGCTGTTCTTTGGACGGGGCATGACTGCGGTCATCTGCACCGACCAGATCTCCATCACCCAGGACATGAACCAGCTCTTCTACAGCTGGGCCAATGCCAAGATCACGCTCCCGGCGTTCCTTGGCTACACCAACAAGAAGGGCAAGGTCATCGCGCCGTTTATCAGGCCGACGGTTCTGATCGCCCTTGCGGTGGTGGTCGTCATCTTCCTGGTGCTGAAGTATACCAAGTTCGGACGTGCGCTGTATGCCGTGGGCGGCAACCCTGTCTCGGCGGCCATGATGGGTCTCAACGTGAAGAAGATCAAAATGCAGGCTTACATTCTCTCCTCGTTTCTGTGCTCCATCGGCGCGATCTGCTACTGCCTGAACACCATGTCAGGCTCCGTGCAGCAGGCAAGGGGCTTTGAGATGGACGCCATCGCCTCCTCCGTCATCGGCGG
>JBJEYC010000475.1:0-4734 GCA_051886435.1 Lachnospiraceae bacterium | reverse complement strand
GGATAGGCGCTGCAGGCGTGGAACCATCCCATTTCTTTGTCGATCATGCGCCTGCCGTCTCCCAGTGGTGAGACAAAAATATCACCGGACAAAAGCTGTGATCTGCACATGCCGCACTCACCAGCGCGGCAGTGGGTGTCTGTCTTGATGCCCGCCCGCTCCAGAGCGACGGCGACGGGTTCCCCGCCGGAAGCAGGAATGACATCGGTCTGAATGCCCCTCACGACAGAGATCTGATAGGACTTTTGCGCATTTCCCTCCGGGAATCCCGGGATCATCTTAGTATTGGAAGGCTGTGCCGCGGCATCGTGGCGGAACCGCTCCGGGGCAATGCCCATCTCATGCAGTGCTTTTTCCACAAAGTTCCGCATGACCAGCGGCCCGCAGAACATATAGGTGGAGTCCGGCTCGGAATACTTCTCGATCAGTTCGCGGGAGAGAAATCCCTTTTCGCCTTCCCACTCCGGATCATCGCTCATGATGTGGACGACCTTCACGCGGCCGTTGCTGGCCTGCTCCGCAATTGCCAGGGCGTCCCGCATGCAGATATCGGTGTGGCTGCGGGAGCCGTACAGGATCGTCAGGTTCACGTCCAGTGTGCCGTGGGCGATCTCCTTTGCCATGGAGGCAAAAGGCGTGATTCCGGAACCGCCGGCAAGGCCCACGATATGGTTCGTATCCCGGAGCGGTTCGTAATAAAACTGTCCAAAGGGCAGATCTGCGGTCACAGTATTACCGACTTTCAGGTTGTCCTTCAGCCAGGAGGGCACAAACATCCCCGGACCGTTTTTGACGGTGATTTCGAAGAACGGCTGTGCGCCCCGCGCTTCAAATGGCGCCGAGGATATGGAGTAGGCCCTCGTCAGGGAACTCTTTCCGATCTGAAAACGGAAACTTGCATACTGGCCTGCGCGGAATACCGGAACATGGCCGTCCTTCGGAACAAACCGGTAGGTCAGCGATGACGGGGAAGCTTCCCGGATGGAAGCCACGGTGTATTCTTTGGGACCGGGATGGAGTAAATCCGAGAGATGGCGGATGGGATCCTCCGGCTGCATCACAGGTGAGCCGTGCGCCATTCTCTCTTCTCTTGCTTTCAGGATCCGTTTCGATCCATTGATGTCTTCCAAAAAGCTCTTGACCTTCATTTTGCGCAAGCCTCCTCTTTGGCCTTCCAATCCGTCCAGATGTTTTTGGCAGCGAGCCGTCCGTTGATGATGGCGGGACTCATGCCATTGCCGATGGGCCCGGTCGTATTGGCAAATTCCAGACCCTGGATGAAATGATCCTGTTTTGCCATCTGGACCCGCGCAATCATGTGATTCGACATGCTGTGGGCATAGCCGTAAATCGTGCCTTTCCATGCACCGACATAATGGGAAATGGTGACCGGGGTGGAAACCTCGATCTCCACGATTTTGTCATGGATGATGTTCCCGGTGTCCTCCTCATAGCTCTGGATCATCTGCCGGGCGAGGGATTCCTTGACCTTGTAGTAGTCTTCCTCCTTCAGGTCCAGGAATGCCTCGGCGAGCGGCAGAAAGGTGATGGAAAAGGCGGTATACCTTTTTGGCGTGCAGCCCGGATTGGCCAGATTGAGGCAGATGCTGGAGAGGTAATCCCAGCCGCCCCTCTTTTTGCCCTGTTGGAACAGGGCGTCGGTATCCAGGGATGTCGTCGAGAAGGTATTGTAATCATGAATGCCCAGCTCTTCCGGAGTGCCTTTTAAGATCAGCATGACCGACACCGGGCACATCGACAGCATCGTGCTGTTGACGGCGCGGATTGCCGCAGCCGGGCACTCGGACGCGGGCTCGATCATCTGCGCATACACCCGATTCGGATAGGCACCGGACACCACATAATCCGCGTGAATTTCATCACCGCGCCGGGTGCGGACGCCGTAGACTTTTCCGTCTCGGACCAGAATTTTCTCCACTTCCTGACAAAATTCGATCTGGGCGCCGTTATCTTCCGCTTTGCGCTCCATCTTCATGGACATCTCATGGGAAAATCCGCGGCAGACATAGGAGCCTCCCGTGTAGTAGTCCATCGAAATCAGGCAGTAGTTCAGAAACGGCAGATCGGAAAAGCTGTTCCCCATATAGATCCAGTAGGCAGACAGAATGTCCTTTACGGGCTGGGTGAAGTTCCACTTGTCCATCACCTCTTTGGTGGAATACCCCATCGTGCGGACAAAATCCGGGTAGCGGCGCAAAAGCTGCAGGTTGCTCAGCTTTTCTCCGCTGGAGACCGCATGAAAGCCGTCGGTCACGCGCTTGCACATGGTGAGAAAATCGAAGACCTTGTTTCCCTCGCCGGGATAGTCCTTGTCAATCTCATCCGCGATCTTCCGGATTCCCTCGTGGATCGTAATGTTGACCTGGTCCTCCTTGACGATCAGATGATAGGATTCCGGCACCTTCATCCAGTCGATCGAAACGCCCTCCTGATCGAAGAACTCCCCGACCGTCAGCCTGTTTTCCCTGGGCCCGATGGAAGCCATCTCGTGCAGCGTTGCTTCCATTTCAAAGCCGTCCCGGACATAGCTTGTCGCAAGGCCTCCGGGAAGGTTGTGCTTTTCCAGAATCAAAATGTCCCGGATGCCGAGTGCCTGCAGCTGCAGGGCACAGCCGAGTCCCGAGATGGCTCCGCCAATGATGATGACCTGATAGTGTTCTCTGTAAAATCCCATTTGGACACCCCCAATCAATGTGTGCAATCCTGTTGTCATTGTAGGAGAAGAAACCGCTGCAGCACAATTCCAGTTCTGTTGTCATATATGCCTGTAAGGAATATATTATAGGGAGAAAAAGGAGGGAAAGCGGACTGGTATGGACAGGGAACAGCTGGAGGACATTCTTGTTTTGGCAGAGGTGCTACATTTCAGTGAGGCAGCAGAGCAGTTGAATCTGACTCAGTCTGCCCTTTCCAAGCGCGTCAAGGCATTGGAAGAGGAGTTGGGAGAGCGGATTTTTATCCGGACCACGCGCAAGATCGAACTTAGTCCGTTCGGGAAAGAATTCATCCCCTATGCGCAGCAGATCCTGACCGGGTACCGCTCAGCGGACCTGTTTCTGCAGAAATACAAAGCCGACCATACGCAGAGCATTTCCCTCGGTGTCATCCGAAATCCGCAGTGCTACGGCATTGATCGGATTTTTCTCTCCTTTCAGACGGCACATCCGGAAATCCATCTGAAACTCTGTGAAGAGGAGCTTGCGGAACTGGTGCGCCTGTTCCGGGCCGGGAAGATCAATCTGTACTGCACCTGCAGTATTCTTCCGCATGTGGAGGATGAGGGCTTTGTTGCGGTGGGCCGGGGACATCTGGTGGCGGTCATGCCAAAGAATCATCCGGAAACCATCTCGTATGATGCGGAAAATCTCATGCTGCCGGGCGCAGATGATCCGTTTGGCAGGCTGATTGAGCAGAAGCTGCAGGCAGAGGGACGCCATCCGAACGTGGTGTACAATGGCGGAGCTGCCGGCTGCATTTCCTTGGTACGCGCCGGGATTGGCATTGCCATCATGCCGGTCGAACCCGCCAGGGAATATCTTGACGGCACGTTTCGGGTGAAGGATGTCTTTCCGGACATCACCTATGATTTTGGCCTCGGCTATCGGACGGGGAAGAAGCTCTCCCAGGCAGAACAGATCTTTGTCAGGTATGTCCGGGAAGTCTATGAGATGTGATGTCGGGGGCAGTTCGGGAAAACGGCACCCCTTTTTGGATCCGCCGTCTGGCCTGCCGCAGCAACTTGGAATCCGGATACAGGAAAAGACGCTTACCTGCCGCACGGACGGCAGATAAGCGCCTTTTTATATGAACGGGAGAGGGAAAGACAATAGTGCTTTTCCCGCTTCCCGGAGGTTTGGCGATGGGCGCCGTTGCAGAAGAGGTCTAGAAAAAGTCGATGTTCATGATTTTATGGGAGTGCGGCAGGTACGTCACGACAGCAGTATCTGCTCTGCTGCGGAAGTCGTCATACGTATTCACGTCCACTTCCAGGCTCTGCATCTTACCTTCATCGTCATAGCCGTACAGCATGTAGTAATGAACGGTGGAATCCGGCGAATAGTCGATCTTCATCTCCAGCGAGATATTGTGAAGTGTTGTGGCGGGGGGATTGTTCAGGTACGGCAGATCCAGGGCAAACCGGGCGGAAAAAAACACGAAGACCGCGGCAGCGGCTGCCAGCATCACGGCGGCAGAGCGTTTGCGGCGGAGGATGCAGCGGATGACAAAGACAAGGAAGACGAGGGCGAGCACCGTGCAGAAGACGAACTCGGTGTAGAAGCTCTGCACCGGCGTCAGCACGTTCTCCACAACATAGGAAATCGCGACGATTCCAAAGACAACCGCCGCCAAGAAGAGCGTGAAGAGGAGGAGCACCAGCCAATATGACAGGCTGGAATCCATCCGTTTTTTGAGCCAGGTTTCGATTCGGGATTCTTTCTTCTTTTCCATACCAGGATCATGGCAGACGATTGTTAAAAGGGCATCAAATTCCTGGAAAATCTTCACAGCATGTCGGCACCAGGGCCCGAAGAGGGAGAGATCCTGCCTGCCTTTCACATCATTTTTACTTATTTGAAACTCCCTTATTTCGAATTGATTCATTACTCCAATGTTTTTAATATGGTGCCATAACAAGTTCCGGATCGGAAGACCGCGGAAGAGGAAGAAGACAAACCAACCAGACAGGAGGATGAAAATAATGAGCAAAGACGT
>JBJEYC010000474.1:0-23494 GCA_051886435.1 Lachnospiraceae bacterium | reverse complement strand
CGCACAGGGCATTGCAGCCTGCCTTCTTGACATCCTCGAGGGCGTTCACCATGTCCGTCTCGCTCTCGATGATGGTGATCGGACACTCATAGATGTCCTTCGCATCGTACTTTGCGGCATAGGCCTTCACCAGAGCCTCTCTCCTGTTCTGTGCCAGGGATGCCGGGAAGCAGTCACGGCTGACTGCTACAATGCCGACCTTCATTACCGGAATATTGTTCATGTTATCCTCCTTCATTCCCTTTCGCTGCGGAGCTCAGAGCCCGCCGAAAGCACTTTTATAAAAGTCCTTTACAAAACAGAATGATATTTCTTTTTGCCCGCTCTGTCAATGGCAGGCAGACAGTTTGCGGGCGCTTTTTTGGTCATATTTCCTCAATAAACTGTCTGATGAAGTGCCAGGCAGCGCCCCGCATGCCGGCCTCCGCGTTGGCGGAGAGCCGCACATAGTCCGCCGTCGTGCTGAAGGGATCCAGTGCGGCCACCTTCTCCCGCAGCGGTTCAATCCACTTGTCCATGTGTTCTGCCACAAAGCCGCCCAGGACGATGTCGCAGTCAAAGGCCATGCGGATGTTGATGATGCCGAGGGCCAGGTGATCCAAAACGTCCTCCCAGAGCTTCGTGCAGGCAGGATCCTTCTGGTCGAGCTTTGTAAAGAACGCCTCGGTGGTCATGCCGAGGTCCCGGGAAAAGCGGAGCGCGCTGCAGTAAGCCTCCAGGCAGCCGTTCTGTCCGCAGTTGCACTTTCTGCCTCCGGGCACGATCCGCATGTGGCCGAACTCAGCGCTCCTGCCGTTGGCGCCCTCATAGACCTGGTGGTTGAGGTAGATGTAGCCGCCGATGCCATTCTCCAGCATCAGGTAGACAAAGTCCCCCTGCCGGTTGGGAGGAAGCGTGGCCAGCTCCGCTGCCCCAGCGCCGGTGGAGTCGTTGACGATGTACACCGGCAGATCGCTCCCCTCCACGATGGACCGCAGACTGATGTCCTTCATGCGCATCGTCGGGGAGATCACCACGCTGTCGGTCTTCTCGTCATAGATGCCCGGGATCGTCAGGCCGACCCCGAGAATCTTCGAGGGGTCCGGGCAGTAATCCCGGACAAAACGGCCCAGTTCCCGCAGAAAGAACCCCGCAAGATCCGGATCCGCGTCGCAGTCATGGGGAAGGCTGCGCTTGTGCAGCTCCTCCAGCTTCATGTCGCAGAGGATAAAGCGCAGGTGATCCGCGGAGATGGCCGCGCCGATTGCCAGCCGAAAGTCCCGCTTGATCTCATATCCCATCGGCCGTCTGCCGCCGGTGGAGCGCTTGATCTCCCCCACGTCGACAAGTCCCGCATCCTGGAGTTCTCCGATGTTGAGCTGTACCGTGGGCATGGAGAGATGGAGCGCCTGGGTAATCTCCAGCTTGCTGATCGGACGCTTCGCGTGGTAGATCAGCTGATAGATGGAATTTCGGGTCTGTCGTCTTCTCTCTGTGATGGTCGGTTCGAGCTGCGCCATAACTGCCTCTTTTCTGCTGTACTTTTTAAAAAGTATTTTACAAAATACATTATAGCGGTCCCCTGCCCGTTTGTCCCTTCTTTTTTTCAGTGCTCCTCATTTTTTCGGGAATGGGTATAGACAGGTCCGAAGCATCCTCCTATGCTTATACCGATAACCGTTCACCACATTAACGCCTTGTTTTGTGCTGCAGTCTTTTAGAGGCTTACCATGAAAAAGAGCAGTTCCGCCGGGACAGGCCTTGCCCATCCCGAAAAAATCACTTCCTATTTCACCGCCCAGTGGCCAATTCTTCTTGTCATCACCATCACGGGCCTTATCTACAACATCGGTCTCCTCGCCGGTCCCTACTATGAAGGGCAGATGGCCCAGTGTCTTTTGGATATCTCTCGGGGGCAGGCCGACTTCCGGGACATGCTGCATCTCGTCCTCACCTACCTTCTCGTAATTCTTCTCGTGCAGGGAAGCCGCTTTTGCAAGCGCTTCTACGTGCGCCGCTTTGCCAACAACACAGCCCGGAGCATGAAGGAGATCCTCTACGGGAACCTCGTGCACCACTCCAGACAGGAGCTCGACGCGCAGGGAGCCGGAAACCTGATCACCAAGGCCGTCTCCGACGCTGACGACTGCGCCGAGGGCATGCGCAAATTCACGACCGAGCTCTTCGATACCGGCGTTGCCCTGATCTCCTACACGGTCTTTCTCCTGTCCTACGACTGGAGACTGGCCCTGCTGTGCCTTCTGTTCCCGCCCGTTTCCTATATTCTTGCGGACCGGATGAAGGTTCCGGTCCAGCGGACCGGCCAGGCAGCCAAGGAATCCTCCGGGCGGCTCTCCTCCGCTACCCTCGACCGGGTATCCGGCGCCCTGACCTACCGCGTGTTCGGCTGCGAACAGGCCAGAAACCAGGACTATGAGGATCACCTTGCGGACTACGAGCAGAAGGGCATCCGGGCCAACCTCTTTGTCCTTGCCATGCCGCCCATCTACCAGGTGATCTCTCTGGTGAGCGTCATATTCATCCTCTGGTTCGGCGGCAGAAATGTCGTCGGCACCGGCTGGACAGCCTGGGACGTGGCAGCCTTCACCGCCTTTCTCTCCTCCTATACCAAGCTCGCCGTCAAGAGCTCCCATGCAGCAAAGCTCTTCAACGCCGTGCAGAAGGCCCAGGTCTCCTGGCGCAGAATCAAGCCGTTTCTGACGAAGGTCCCGGAGGAGCCCGCCATCCCCGCAAAGGATCCCGGCACCTTACGCTTCCGGAACTTTGGCATCACTCTCCCGGGACAGGCGCCGCTTGTGTCTGGCCTTTCCTTCACCGCTGCCCCCGGAGAGGCAATCGGCGTCACCGGACCTGTTGCCTGCGGCAAGTCTGTCCTTGGCCGGGCCTTTCTCGGTGAGACGCCCTACGACGGAACCATCTCCTGGAACGGGCAGGATCTTGCAGGTCTTGCCCCGCAGGTGCGAAACGGCATCGTGGGGTACCTCGGCCACGACCCGGAGCTCTTTGACGGCACCATCGAGGACAACGTGCTCCTTGGAAAGAAGGAGGACGTCTGGCCCTACCTGAAAGCCGTCTGTCTCGACAGGGAGGTGCAGGCCATGGAGGAGGGAATCCACACAAGGATCGGTCCTTCCGGAAACCGCCTCTCCGGCGGCCAGCAAAAGCGCCTCGCCCTGGCCAGAACCCTGGCCCTGCACCGGCCGCTGTACGTGCTCGACGATCCCTTCTCCGCGCTGGACCGGGACACCGAGCAGCAGATCTTTGCCAACCTGCGGGCCCAGTGTCCGGACAGTACGCTTTTGTACCTCTCCCATAGGATGGAGCTCTTCCCTCAAATGGACCAGGTGCTCCTGTTCCAGGACGGCCGGGTGATCGTCTCCACCCACGCTGCACTGCTGTCCGATTCGCCGGAATACGCGCAGCTCGTTGCGCTCTCCCGGGGAAAGGGGGAAGACCATGAGGCATGAGAATCAAAACCGCGCCGTCAACTACGGACTGCGCAGCATCGGCGCCACCATGCGCCATCATCTTCTGCTCACCTCAGGGGTTGCCCTCTCCATCGCAGGAGCGGTCATCACCGGCCTTCTGCCGCCGCTTGTCCTCGAGAAGGCCGTCAACAGCCTCTCTTTGGGAAAGATGTTCCCCTTCTCCCTGGCACTTGCCTACTTCGGGCTCCTCTTTGTGGCAGGTCTTTTGGAGTCCTGCAAGCAGGCCCTTCTGACCGTCTTTGGGCAGAAAATCACAAGGGAGCTCCGGCACGAGCTGTGTCAGAAGCTGACGCTCCTTCCGGCCGGGGTGCTCTCCATGCAGGATGCGGGGGCGGTCTCCTCCCGGTTTGTCAGCGACGTGGACACTGTGGAGAACCTCTTTGATGACGGTGTGGTCAGCATGATCGCCGACCTGGTGCAGGTGGTGAGCATCTTTGTGATCCTCTTCTCCAAGAACCGCGGCCTCTCGCTCCTGCTTCTTGTGGTCCTGCCGCTTGTCTTTCTGTACACCCGGCACGTGCAGAGAAGAACCCTCCGGGCACAGGTGGACAACCGCAAGGCCCTGGCCAACGTGACCGGACTCATCCCGGAGACCATCCGGAACATCCGCACGATCCACAACAGCGGCAGCGCTTCCTGGATGCGGACCCGCTACGGCAGCTTTGTCGGGGACAGCTACCGGGCCATCGAACAGACCAACTTCTTCGACGCCATCTACTCCCCGGTCATCCTGCTCACCAACGCCGTGGTGGTCGGCATCGTGATGCTGCTCTCCGCCTCGGGCAATCCCGGGATTCAGTCCTTCTTCGGCATGCAGGTCGGCACCGCAGTGGCGGTGATCTCCTACATCTCCCAGATCTTCACGCCGCTTGAGAACATCGGCATGGAGATCCAGACGATCCAGTCGGCCATGGCTGGCCTGACAAGGATCAACGAGTTCCTGGGCCAGGAGGAGACCTGGAAGAAGGTGCCTGGCACCGGGCGCGCAGCCCTTTCGGCAACGGACGTTGCTGCTGTAGAAGTTCAAAACGTGACCTTTGGCTACAACAGGGAAGAGACCGTGCTCCGGGACTTTTCTCTTTCGGTGCGCCCCGGAGAGACCGTGACGCTCACCGGAAGAACCGGTGCCGGAAAGAGCACCCTGTTCCGGCTCCTTCTGGGACTCTACCGGCCGGATGCGGGGCAGATCCGAATCTTCGGCCAGGAGGCCGCCGACATCCCCGACAGCGAAAAGCGCGCGCTCTTTGGCTATGTGGAGCAGAACTTCCGCATGGTCCCGGGCACGGTCCTCGACCAGATCACGCTCTTTGACGATGGGATCACAAGGGAAATGGCAGTGAAAGCGGCAAAGGCCGCTGAGCTTGACGCCGTGATCCGACAGCTCCCCAAGGGGTATGACACCCCCTGCCGCGAGGGTCTCTTCTCCCAGGGCCAGTGGCAGCTCCTCTCCATCGCAAGGGCGATCGCGGCAGAGCCCCGGATTCTTCTCCTGGATGAGATCACCGCAAACCTCGACGCCGCAACCGAGGAGACCGTGCTACGGGCAATCCGCAATGCCGCCGGCGGGCGGACCGTGCTCTCCATCTCCCACCGGCTCAGCGCCTCCCTCGGCGGCCGGCAGATCGCTCTTGCGCCGGAGACAGAAGACCCGTCGTGAAACTCTTTAGAATATTCAAAACCAAGCGGCGTCGTCCGCTGTTTCTGTCGTTTACTGCATTAATTTATTAGGGAAATCCGTTGACAGGGGTGATTGAAAGAGTATAATCACCTCTAAGCAAAGGCGCTTGCGGGGCAGGCCCCCGGCAAGCGCTTTTTCTTACCCGTGATTGTATACAATAATACATACAGGAATCGAGAAATAGGACCCATGACAGCAACCACACAAAATCAGGCAGGATTGGAGGCACCTCTGCTCGAGGTGAAGGACCTGCAGATCTCCTTCTTCAAGGACAAGCGGGAAATCCCGGCGATCCGGGGCATCTCCTACACCCTTCGCCGCGGAGAGGTTCTGGGCATCGTCGGCGAGTCCGGATCAGGAAAGTCTGTCTCCTCCCGCGCCATCATGCGCCTCGTGGCGCCGGGCGAGAAGATCACCGGCGGCGAGATTATCTTCGACGGCCGGGATGTTCTGAAGATGACAGATGCCGAGACCGCGAAGATGCGCGGCAGCGACATCTCCATGATCTTCCAGGACCCGATGACCAGCCTGGACCCTCTGTTTCCGATCGGCTATCAGATCGAGGAAGTGCTGAAAAAGCACACCACGATGGACAAGGCGGCGCGCAGAGCCCGCATGCTTGAGCTCCTCACGCTGGTTGGCATCAACCAGCCCGAGCGGCGGCTCACCCAGTATCCCCACGAGTTCTCCGGCGGCATGCGCCAGAGAGTCATGATCGCCATGGCGCTTGCCTGCAGCCCGAAGCTCCTCATCGCAGATGAGCCCACCACCGCTCTCGATGTCACCATCCAGGCCCAGATCATCGACCTGCTCAAATCCCTGAAAGACCGCCTGAACATGGCGATCATCTTCATCACCCACGACATGGGCGTCGTAGCCGACATCTGCGACCGCATCGCCGTCATGTACGCCGGTGAGATCGTGGAGATGGGGAGCAAGCGGGAGATCTTCTATTCCCATCAGCATCCCTATACGGAAGGCCTTCTCGCCTCCGTCCCCAAGGTGGACGGCGCGGAGAAGGTTCCGCTCCAGCCCATCGAAGGCAATCCCCCGGACATGACCCGCGTGGGGAAGGAGTGCGCGTTCGCGCGCCGCTGTCCCTATGCGATGCGGATCTGCGCCGAGCAGACCCCTCCGCCGCTTGTCGGCTTTGAGGAGGATCACTATGCCCGGTGCTGGCGCTGCTACGAGCGCTGCCTGCAGGAAGAGAAGGGAGGCGCCTGAACTATGGAAGAAGCAAACAGCAAGACGCCGCTTCTTGCGGTGGAACATCTGAAGAAATACTTTGAGATCCGTCAGGGCTTCTCCAAAAAGCTCTTTGTCCACGCGGTGGACGATGTCTCCTTCTCGATAAAGAAGGGTGAAACTCTGGGACTGGTGGGAGAGTCGGGCTGCGGAAAGACCACCCTTGGCAGGACGATCCTGCGCCTGACCGAGCCCACCAGCGGAAAGATCCTCTACAACGGCACCTGCATCAACGACGTGGACATGCGGCCCTATCGGCAGAAGATGCAGATCGTCTTCCAGGACCCCTATGCCTCCCTGGATCCCCGGCTCACCGTCTCCGCCATCATCGGCGAGGCGCTGGACATCAACGGGACGGCGGGAACAAAACAGGAGCGGCAGGAGAAGATCCTGCACCTCATGAAGCTCGTGGGTCTCTCCGAAAACTTCTATAACCGCTATCCCCATGAGTTCTCCGGCGGCCAGCGCCAGAGAATCGGCATTGCGAGAGCCCTTGCCGTAGACCCGGAGTTTCTCGTCTGCGACGAGCCGGTCTCCGCGCTGGACGTCTCGATTCAGGCCCAGGTCATCAACATGCTCGAGGAGCTCCAGAAGTCCCGGCACCTGACCTACCTGTTCATCGCCCACGACCTGTCCGTCGTGCGCCACATCTCCGACCGGGTCGCCGTGCTGTACTTAGGGCATCTGGTGGAGCTTGCGCCCTGCGACGCGCTGTATCGGAATCCGATCCATCCCTACACGGACATGCTCCTTTCCGCGGTGCCGATCCCGGACCCGGATGAGAGCGAAAAGAGGAAGCGGAAGATCCTCCAGGGGGAGATCCCCTCGCCGATCAATCCGCCCTCCGGCTGCCCGTTCCGGACCCGGTGTCCCTATGCGGATGACGAGTGCGCTGCGTCCTTCCCGGAACTGACGGACCGGGGAGACGGCCACTTCGCCGCCTGCCACAAGCGCTGAGAAGGAGGCGAGACGACATTGAAGCTGCACATCATCCTCAAGCGAATCGGGTTTGCGCTGCTCTCCCTGTTCGTGATCATTACCATCACCTTTTTCCTGATGAACATCATCCCGGGCGATCCGTTCATGTCGGATCGTGCCACCGCGGAAACCCGGGCACAGCTGATGGCAAAGTACGGCCTGGACCAGCCGGTCTATGTCCAGTACTTCCGCTACCTGATCAACCTCCTGCACGGCGATATGGGACAGAGCTATGTCCTGCAGAAGGGCCGTGACATCACCACCATCGTCGTGGACTCCTTCAAGGTCTCCATGTCCCTGGGCATCCGGGCCCTGATTCTGGCAATCGTGATCGGCGTGCCACTGGGCTGCATCGCCGGCCTGTTTCAGAACCGGGCGGGAGACAGCGCGATCCGCGTCTTCTCCGCCATCGGCATCTCGGTGCCAGGCTACGTCATCGCGGCAGTCCTGATGCTGATCTTCGCCGTCAACCTCAAGGTTCTTCCGGTCTCCTACGGGAAACCCGGCGGCGAGGTGATGCCGATCATCGTGCTTGCGATCGGCCCCACCTGCTACCTGATCCGATTGACGAGGGCGTCCATCCTGGAAGTCCTTGGGCAGGACTTTCTCGAGACCGAGCGGGCCAAGGGCATGAGTGAGAACCGCGTCATCTTCGTCCACGCACTGAAGAATTCCCTGATCCCGATCATCACCTACATCGGACCCCTGACCGCCTCCATCCTGACCGGCGGCTTCGTGGCGGAATCGGTGTTCAACGTGCCCGGCCTTGGCCGGTACTTCGTGCAGGCCGTGAGCGCCCGGGACTACACCCTGATCATGGGCACCACGATCTTCTACGCGGCCATGATCATCCTCATGAACCTGGTCTGCGACATTCTCTACACGATCGTCGATCCCAGAATGGAGGTGGACTGATGCGCGCAAGAATCCTGTCCATGCAGGTGCCCGAGGAGAAGCTGGACTTCTCCCCGCTCCCGCGGGACTTCTATCTGGATGAGACCAAACAGCAGGAGGAGACCTCCTACTGGAAGGAGGCCTGGAAACGGCTCCGGAAGAACAAGATCGCCATGGTCTCCCTGGCCGTCATCCTGTTTCTCATTCTCTTTGCCTTTGTGGGTCCGTACCTGGTCCCCTACACATATGACCAGCAGGTGCGGGGCGATGAAAACCTCTGGCCCTGTGCGTCCCACTGGTTCGGCACCGACCGGCTCGGCCGCGATCTTCTGGTGCGCTGCATGATCGGCACCCGGATCTCCCTGATCGTTGGCCTGGTGTCTGCCGTCATCGTCCTGGTGATCGGCTCCATCTACGGCGCCATCTCCGGTCTTGCCGGAGGCATGGTAGACGTGGTGATGATGCGCATCGCGGAGATCATCTACTCTGTGCCCGAGATCCTGCTGATCGTCGTCATCAAGCTGGTCATTGATGAGCCGCTGGACAACCTGATCAGCACGAATGCCTTCTTCCGGCCACTGCAGCGTGTCGGCTCCGGCCTGATCGCCATCTTTATCGTCTACGGCCTGCTCTACTGGGTGGGCATGGCGCGGATCGTCCGCGGCCAGGTGCTGCAGCTCAAGGAGATGGAGTACATCACCGCCTCCCGGGCGCTTGGCGCCGGCCGGAACCGGCTGATCTTCGGGCACCTTCTGCCCAACTGTATGGGTCAGCTGATCGCCACCGCAATGCTCCAGATTCCCTCCGCGATTTTCTCGGAGGCTTTCCTCTCCTTCCTCGGCATGGGCGTCTCGGCACCGATGGCATCCCTGGGCTCCCTCACCTCGGAAGCCTTAAACTCCATCAGCAGCCGGCCCTACCGCATGATCTTCCCCGCGGTGATCATCTCGATGATCATCCTGGCCTTTAACCTCTTCGGCGACGGCCTGCGGGATGCGCTGGACCCGAAGATGAAGTCCCGCTGATCTGATTCTGTCAGTCGCGGCAGAACAGCATCTGCCGTGCAACATACACAAAGGAGGTTCTTATGAAAAAAAAGTTGTTGTCCGCCATTATGGCAGCCTCGATGGCCACCGCCATGCTCGCAGGCTGCGGCAGCAGCAGTTCCGGCTCTGATACCGCCGCCACCGCTGCCTCTGCATCCGGTGAGGCTGCCACCGACACCGCCGCGTCCGGGGCGGGCGCTGCGATCGACTCGATCAGCGTGGTCTCCGGCTCCGAGGACGGCGCCGTCCTCGACACTGCCAAGTCCGGCACCCTGCAGTCCTTCTCCGAGGACCGCCACCTCTTTGAAGGCCTCTACAAGCTCGATCAGGACGGCAACCCGGTTCTGGGCCAGGCTGCCAATGTGGAGACCTCGGATGACGGTCTGACCTGGACCTTCACCCTGCGGGATGACATCACCTGGTCCGACGGACAGGCTGTCAAGGCAGAGGACTTCACCTATGCATGGCAGCGGCTCGCCGAGTCCGGTCAGGACTACAGCAGCCTGCTCTCCATGATCAAGGACACGGAAACCCCCGATGACAAGACCATCGTGATCACGCTGAACTATCCCTGCGCGTATCTGCCCTCCGTGCTGGCCTTCCCGTCCTCCTATCCGGTCCGCCAGGACTACGCGGAGAAGTACGGCGATGCCTATGCCACCGATCCCGACAAGGCAGTCTACAACGGCGCCTACACCCTCTCCGACTGGACGCACCAGCAGGAGATCGTGATGACGAAGCGGGATGACTACTACGACGCCTCCAACATCACCGTCGGGGAGATCCACTGGGAGCTCATGAGCGATGCGACCACCGCCCTCGCCTCCTATCAGAGCGGCGACGTGATCTACTCCGACCTCGTGCCGGATGAGGAAGTGGAGAACCTGGAGGGCCAGGGTCTGCAGTACGCGCCCGGCTACATGACCTACACCGTCATGTTCAACTTAAAGAGCGGCAATGAGGTTCTGCAGAACGCCGACGTGAGAAAGGCCCTCTCCCTTGCGATCGACCGCCAGAGAGTGGTGGATCTGCGCTCCATGAACGACGAGCTGGCAGACACCTACACCCCCAGCGGCATGACCAACAGCGACGGCACCGACTTCACCGACACCGTGACGCCCTGGTTTGACAACAGCACCTACGAGGACAACTGCAAGGAGGCCCAGGATCTGCTGGCCCAGGCCGGATACAGCGGAGACAACTTCCCGACTCTCACCTACCTCGTCAGCAACAGCAACACCCAGGAGGTGGCAGAGAGCATCATCGGAGACTGGAGCAGCGTGCTCGGCATCAACTCCATCACGGTCAGCTCCTCGGATTCCTTCTTCAGTTCCCGCGAGAACGGCGACTATGACCTGGCTTACTTCGGCTGGTACATGGACTATCCGGACATCTCCAACATCCTCGGCACAATGGTCACCGGCGCCAATGACGCAGGTTACAGCAGTGACGAGTACGACGCCGCCTACGATGCAGCCATCGCCGAGTCCGATCCCACCAAGCAGTGGGAGGACTACGCAAAGTGCGAGGACATCCTCTCCAACGACCTGCCGATCACCCCGATCCTGCACGGCGAGAACAAGTACCTGTTTGACGACACGAACTACAGCGGACTCATCTACTACTGCGGCAACGCCTACTTCGGATATCTGACCCAGAACTGAGGCAGCACATCCCAAAAGACAGCGCAGCAATATAAAAGACAGGGCGTTCTCCATGCGGAGAATCTTCCCTGTCTCAAAACCTTCCTGAATGGGGTAAGCACGAAACCGTGCTTACCCTTTTTGTGTGCCCAGCTGTCTTTCCCGGAGACGAAGCACGTGGCGGCACATGAAAAAGAGATAGATGGTCGCACCGATCCAGGCTGACTGGTCGGTCCAGCAGATCGCGGCATATCCGAAGAGGGGTACAAAAGCGGTTGCCACCGCGCTCCGCGCGCTCATCTCAATGACGCCGGAGAGGATGGCCCGACCGGAAAAGCCGAGGGCCTGGCAAACGTTTCGGTAGACATTGAGGGGCGCCAGCACCCAGTAGAGATACCCCATGCAGCGAAGGTAGCGGGCCGCCGCGTCTAAGGCGTCGATGTTTCCCGCCGAGAGAAACCACCCCGCCATCCCCTTGCCAAAGAAGATCATGCACAGGCCTGCGCCGACCCCGTAGAGGAGCGCCATCAGCAGAACTTCCCGCAGGCCCTGCCGGACCCGGTCCATCCTGCCCGCCCCGTAGTTCTGGCCGGTGAAGGTCGCCAGGGCGGTGGCCATCGCGTCAAAGGGGCAGATGAAGAGCTGCTTGAGCTTGGTCCCCGCGGTGAAGCCGGAGACATACACGCTGCCGAGGCTGTTGTTGGCACTCTGCATGACCATGGAGCCGATGGCCGTGATGGAGTACTGCAGCCCCATCGGGATGCCCATGGCGATCAGGGTTTTGGCAGTCCCGGCATCCCAGCGTCGATCCGCCCGCCCGACGTGAAGTTCCGGCACTTTCCGGATGATGTAGAGCAGGCAGAAGAACCCCGAGAGCGCCTCGGAGGCGATCGTCGCGATCGCCGCGCCGCCGCAGCCCCAGTGAAGCACCGCGATACAGAACAGATCCAGAAAGATGTTCAGGACCGTGGAGAGGGCGAGAAACCCGAAGGGTGCCCGGCTGTTTCCCACTGCCCGCAGAATGCTGGCGGTCAGGTTGTAGAGGATGTTAAAGGGGATGCCGAGAAAGATGATAAACAGGTAGAGGTTTGCGTCCGCGTAGATCTCCTCCGGCGTCTGCATGAGATGCACGATCCTGCCGCAAAACAGCGCGGTGACAAGCGTCATGATGACCGCAAGGGCCGCGGATAGAACCGCCGCGTGATACACGCAGCTGCGCATCCGGTCCAGTTTTCCCGCGCCGAAATTCTGCGCCACCGGGATCGCAAACCCGGCACAGCTTCCGATGCACAGCCCCAGCGTCAGGAACTGGACGCTGGTGGTGGCACCCACCGCCGCCAGCGCGTCAGCTCCCAGGATCTGGCCGACGATCATGCCGTCGGCCATGTTGTAAGCCTGCTGGAAGAGATTTCCCAGAAGGAGCGGCAGCATGAACGAGGTGATCAGCCGGATCGGGCTTCCCTCCGTCATGCTCCGGACGGTCTGCCGCCCGCTCACACCGATTCTCCGAAAGTCAGCCGCATCTGATACCAGGTCACATTTCCGTGGACAGAGGCGGAGATTCCTTCATTCTGAAAGCCAAAACGGTGGTAGTAGGGAATGAGCCCCTCCTTGCAGGTCAGCACAAGGCCCTTTCGCCCCTGCCCCTTCGCGTCCGCAATCGCCCGATTGAGAAGGATGCCGGCGCAGCCCCGCTTTCGGTAGGCGGGGATCGTGTTGACCCCAAAGATCATCTGCCAGGCGCCATCCTCATTATGCAGATCCGCCCGCTCGTACATCTCGTCGGTCAGATCCTTTTCATCTGTGACAAAGCCGTCCACAAAGGAGACCGGCACCTCGCCATCAAAGAGAAACCAGAAGTGATTTCCGTAGTAGTGAAGCCGGTCCCTCAGCTGCTCCGGAGTTGCCGCCTCCGCAGGCGGAAAACACTCCGCCTCAATTGCCGCCGCAATCGCGGCATCCTGTTCCGTTCCGTATCGAATTTTCATCGCATTCCTCCCATGTGTCTTTTCATCCTACGAAGCGGGAGGTGCTTTTGCAACCAAAAAAGAGGTTCCCAGGCGGGAACCTCTTCTGATTGCTGCATGGAAACTGACCACTTTGGGGAAAACCGCTCAGGTATCCCCGCTGGTCATGAAATCGATGAGCTTTTTGGTATCCTCCGGCTCATAGGCCACCAGCTCCATCTCCGGAATGGTTCTGTCGGAAAAAAGCTGCGTCAGGGATACGTACTGGGAGAGCTTAGACTTCAAATTGAGACGGTCCCCCTCCCCGGTGACCAGCTCCACCTTTCCCTTGCAGGAGTCAATGACGGCAAAGAGCTTGTCGACGTTCTTCACGTTCATGAGCTTCATGAGTGCTTCCTCTCCTTTCGGTACTGCCAGACTGCCCAGACGCCAAAGGCGATGCCGCCTGCCGCGAACAGGATGGCTGCCGCGGTCAGACCCGGACTGGCACTTTCCTCACCCGAATGAATCAAATATGACAACCTCACCAGATAACCTGCCACCAGGCAGCGCAGACACAGCGCAACCTGCGGATTTCTCTCTCCGCTCCTCATGACTTACCGGTCTTGTGGTTGGAGACGACATCAAAGATGACAGCGGCGAGCAGCACTGCGCCCTTGACGATGTACTGGTACTGATCGGGCAGACCCAGGATGGACATGCCCATGTTGATGACACCCAGCAGGATAGCGCCGATCATGATGCCGGGCACCGTGCCGGATCCGCCGTAAGCGGAGGCACCGCCGATGAAGCAGGACGCGATGGCGTCCATCTCATAGGAGTTGCCCATGTTGCCGTCGACAGAACCGATCCGCGCGCCGACCAGAAGGCCAGAGAGGCCAGCCAGCAGGGACATCAGGAAGTAAGCCCAGAAATAAACCTTGCGGGGATCAATACCGGAGAGCTTGGTCGCCTTCTCATTGCCGCCGACCGCATAGAAGCGGCGGCCGAAAACGGTCTGGCTGGTCAGGAAGCCAAAGAGCAGGACTATTGCAAGGATCCAGAGGACCATGACCGGGATTCCCTTGTATCCCATAAGCCGGGAGCAGTAGGCAAGAATCAGAGCGTCAAAGATGACGACCCGGGCAACGGTGGAACCAAGAGAAGCGACCTCATATCCCAGCTTCTGCTTCTTCTTGCGGTCCAGCATCATGTGCACGGACAGAACGAGTGCGATGAGGATGCCAACCACCAGTGCAGAGACGCAGTGCTTGTTCTCATCCAAACCGGGGATCTGGATATAGGAGGTAAACAGGTTCAGGAACCCGGTGTCCATGATGGCAATGGTTCGGGAATCCAGGATCACACGTGCAATGCCGCGGAACAGGAACATGCCTGCCAGTGTGCAGATAAAAGGCGGGATGTGGATGTAGCCGATCAGCCAGCCCTGCCAGATGCCGATGACGCAGGAGACCAGCATGGCAACCAGAATGGCCGTTCCGGCATTTCCACCGATGTCCAGGATCTTGGCAGCCAGCGCCGCCGAAAGGCAGAGCGTAGAGCCGACAGAGAGGTCGACGTTGCCGCCCGTCAGGATGCACAGCAGCATGCCGCAGGCCATGATCAGAACGTAAGCATTCTGCAGGAGCAGGTTGGAGATGTTCTGGGAGTAAATCAGTCTTCCCCCGGTCAGAATCGTGAACAGAACGAAGACGAGCACCAGGGCAAGTACCATGGTGTATTTCTTGACAAATGTGCTGACTTTCATATCTTACATGCCTCCAATGTACTTTCTTCGGATTTTCAGCCGACCTTCCTGGTCCCTGAAGAATCGCTCGAGAGAATTGCGCTCATGATCTTCTCCTGCGTGGCCTCCTCGGCAGTGAACTCTCCCACCATCTTTCCCTCATTCATGACATAGATCCGGTCGCACATGCCAAGGAGTTCAGGCAGCTCGGAGGAGATCATCACCACCGCTTTGCCCTGAGAGACCATCTCGTTGATAATCTGATAGATCTCATACTTGGCACCAACATCAATGCCGCGGGTGGGTTCATCCAGGATCAGAACATCGGGCTCTGCGAACATCCACTTCGCAAGAAGGACCTTCTGCTGGTTGCCGCCGGAGAGATTTCCCGCATTCTGCTGAATGCTGGGGGTCTTGGTATGCATTGCCTTGACATAGATCTCGGCCTGCCGGTCCTCCTCTTTCACGTTGATGATGCCGTGTTTGGAGGAGATCTTATCCATGCGGGCCAGTGTGGTATTCCGGGCGATGGTGTCATCGAGGATCAGGCCGTTGGTCTTGCGGTCCTCGGTGGCATAGGCAAGGCCATGCCGGATGGCATCCGCCTCGTCCTTGAGGTGAACCTCTTTCCCGCCGATGAACTCCTGCCCGGAGATATGGGAACCATAGCTTCGTCCGAACAGGCTCATCGCCAGCTCCGTCCGTCCGGCACCCTGCAGTCCTGAGAAGCCCACGACCTCTCCCTTGTGTACGCAGAAGCTGATGTGATCGTCCATGCACTTGTCGGTGTAGACCGGATGGTAGACGGTCCAGTCCTTGCAGGCAAAGAGCACTTCCTTGCCGATCTTGTGCTCCCGCTTGGGATACCGGTCGGTCAGCTCCCGGCCCACCATGCCGCGGATGATCCGGTCCTCATCGATGTTGTGATCCGGATTTCCGATCGTCTCAATGGTCTGGCCATCCCGCAGGATGGTGATCTCGTCTGCGCAGTAGGCAACTTCGTTGAGCTTGTGGGTGATGATAATGGAGGTGATGCCCTGTTTCTTGAAGCCCAGGAGCATGTCGAGCAGCATTCTGGAGTCCTCCTCGTTCAGGGAGGAGGTGGGCTCATCCAGAACCAGGAGCTTGCAGTTCTTTGCGAGCGCTTTGGCGATCTCCACGAGCTGCTGTTTGCCGGTTCCGATGTCCTTGATCAGCACATGGGATGACTCTTTCAGACCGACCCGCTTCATCGCGTCCTGCGCCTCCCGGAAGGTCCGGTCCCAGTCGATGGTGCCGTGCTTGGTACGGCGCTCATTTCCCATGAACATGTTTTCCGCAATCGTGAGTTCCGGGATCAGAGCCAGCTCCTGATGCACCACGGCGATTCCCACCTTCTCGGAATCCCGGATACTGTGGAACTTCTGAACCTGTCCGTTGTAGATCACGTCTCCGGTGTACTGTCCATAGGGGATGGTGCCGGAGAGCACCTTCATCAGAGTGGACTTGCCGGCGCCGTTCTCACCGACGAGGGCGTGGATCTCACCCCGCTCCACTTTGAAATTGACATTGTTCAGGGCCTTGACGCCGGGGTACTCCTTCACAATGTTTTTCATTTCCAGAATGATATCTGCCAAGGTAATACCTCCTCAATCCGTCGAAAGAAGAGCAGGCGGGACAGTCTGCGTCCCGCCCGCCCTTTTCATTCTGCGTTCGATGACGCTTTGGATCACTCCACGGGATGGAGATATCCGTCTGCGTCCTTGGTGTAATAGCCGGTGTCAACCAGCTCTGCATCCATGTTGTCCTTGGTCACAACTGTGGGAACCAGCAGGTAGGAAGGAATGATGCCGGTGCCGTTGTCGTAAGAAGAGGTGTCATACGTGCAGTCGAAATCCCAGCCGGACTTGTCGATCAGGGAAGCATCCGGTGTCTCGCCGTTCAGGATGGCTACTGCCAGATCCAGCGTGGCAACTGCCTCGTTTGCCACAGCCTTGTAAACCGTCATGGTCTGCTTGCCGTCAACGATGTTGGCGAGGTTCGCCTCATCGCCGTCCTGTCCGGTGATGATGACCTGGTTGCTGCCCGCATAGTCGGACTCGATTGCCTGGGTCACGCCCAGAGCAGTGGAATCATTGGAGCAGAGCGCCACATCCAGCTGTGTTCCGTCACTGTAGTAGGAACCGAGGATATTCTGGAAGCGCTTCATGGCAGTGGAGGTATCCCACTGGGCCGTTGCGACCTGGTCAAACTCGGTCTGGCCAGACGGAACCTTGAGGGTGCCGGCATCCAGATAAGGCTTCAAGGTGTCATACGCGCCGTTGAAGAAGTACGTCGCATTGTTGTCGGCGGGATCACCGGCGGTGAACTCGATGTTGTAGGTCTTGTCACCGGCGTTGGCGAGATCCAGCTGGTCTGCGACGAACTGGCCCTGCAGTGTACCGACGGTGTAGTTATCGAAGGAGATATAGTAGCTGATGGCGTCGGTGTTCATGATCAGGCGGTCATAGGAGATGACCGGAATGCCAGCTTCCTTTGCGGAGGCAAGCACCTGGGAGAGTGCCTCGCCGTCGATGGCGGCCACGACCAGAAGATCGACATTGTCCGCGATCAGACCTTCAATATCGTTGTTCTGCTGAGCGGACTTGTTGTCGGAGTAGGTCAGTTCCACCTGATATCCTTTGCTCTCGAACTGCTGCTTGAGGTAAGAACCGTCGCGGTTCCACCGCTCCAGACTCTTGGTGGGCATCGAGATACCGATGGTCATCTGGGACGGATCCTTTGTCGTTCCGGATGCCTCTGTCGCTGCGGTATCTGCCGCTGCTTCCGTCGCAGCAGCCGCTGCCTGGGTCGCTGCTTCCGTGGAAGCAGAAGAGCTTCCGGAAGAGGAAGACGATGACGATCCGCAGCCTGCCAGCATACCTGCTGCCATGGCGACACAGAGCATTGCGCTAACGAGTTTCTTGTTCATAAACACTACCCTCCTTTTTCTGGAAATGCCCCTGCATTTCTCTCATGCCGTCATCCTATCATTCACTTTGCATGAACAAAATATGCCATTTTTGCTCGATTTTGTGCATACTGCTGGCAACAAAATGCAGGTTCCCCCATGGGCTGGATTTTTTTGCGCAAAAAAATCCAGAGGGCCAAATTTCTGCCCTCCGGATCGGATCTGAAATCATCTGTGCTATTGTGTGCTGGCTTCTCCCACGTGCAGGTATACATCCTCCCGGTTGTGGAAACCGCCGTCAATGACGGTCTCCTCCAGCGTGTCCTTTGTGACCTTGATAGGGTCCAGGGCGATGTAGGGGATGTCATACGTCCCGTCCGAAATGGTCTCTTCCGTGTCCGGATCCTTTCCCTGCGCCATGTCCACCGCAATCTGGGCCGCCTCGCCAGCGAGCCGCTCGATGGGCTTGTAGACAGTCATGGTCTGGGTGCCCTCGGCAATGCGCTGGCAGGCGGACAGATCCGCATCCTGACCGGTGACTGCCTTTTTCCCTGCAAGCCTGCGCTCTGCCAGGGCCCGCACGGCCTGCCCAGCCACCGCGTCATTCCCACACATGAAGGCATCTGCTTCGGTCAGGTCCTCCGGATGGTTGGTCAGATACGCAAATGCCTCGGTGTCATCCCAGTTGGTGCAGGACATGTAATCAACCTGTGTCAGGTTGTCCGCGATCGCCGCATCGAATCCCTCGTTTACCATATCCACGTTGTGATCCGTGGGCGATCCCTGCAGCTTCATGTAGGTTCCGCCCTCCGGAAGTGCCTCGTTGATGGCCTCCGCCATGTACTTCCCGACCTCAAAATTGTCAAAGGTGATGTACAGATCCGTGTCCGCGTTCTCGATGATCCGGTCGTAGGAAATCACCTTGATCCCCGCCTTATGGGCCTCCGCAACGGACTGGGTCAGATCCGAGCCATCCACCGCAATGACCGCCAGCACATCCACCTTATTGTCGATCATGTGCTGGATCAGCTTTTTCTGCTCGTCCTTGTCCCCGTTGGCATTTCCCACCAGAACGTCCGCACCAAGCTCTTTTGCCGTGGACGTAAACACATCCCGGTCCCGCTCCCAACGCTCGATGACAAACGAGTCAAATACAATGCCGATCCTGGGCCCGCTCACCTCGGTCTGCGCTTCGCTCGCCGTCCCGGTCTCCCCTGTGTGTCCGCAACCTGCCGCCAGCAGGGCGGTCAAAAGCAGCGCCGCCCCCAGTGCGGCAAGCCATCCTGCTCCCCTTGATTTTCTCTGCATCCCCTTTTCTCCCCTGTCAGCAATGTGAACAAAAAAATCCTAACATGTCTTAACTTTCTACATTATAATTGCTTCATGGGAAAAGAGAAGAAGTCTGAAGAAAAAAAATACAAGCCAAGACAGGACACCCTGATCCGCCTTCTGTGGGCGGTCATCGCGATTCTGCTCGCCGGTACCATTCTGTCCTTTGTGCTCTACCGCTCGCGCATGCAGGAGCTGGTCGCCGCAGGCGGGAGCACCCCTTCCTATCGCAGGCACTTCTCCTTTGTGGGAGATTCCTCCAAGACATTCCAGAGTGCTGTCTATGAGGCGGCCGCCGAAGAGGCTGCCGCCCAGAGAGACTATCTCGAATTCACCGGGAGCTCTCTGGATGTGAGCTACTCCCTGGAGGAGCTGATGGACCTGGCTGCTGCCTCCTCACCGGACGGAATCATCGTCAATGCGCTCGACACGGAGGGCATGGAGAATGCCGTCAACAGCGCCGCGCAGTCCGGCATTCCCGTCATCTGCGTCGGCACCGACATCTACGGATCCAAGCGAAGCAGCTATGTCGGCATCTCCTATTACACCCTGGGACAGACCTACGCCCAGTGCATCCTGCCGCTTACATCCGATGACAAACAGCAGACGGTTCTTGTCATCGGAAGCCCTGAGGAGCACACCACCGGCCAGAACCTGATCCTCTCGGGGCTTCGGGACACCCTCACCCAGAGCGGGAAGGAAGACCGTTTTACAGTAACCTACCAGACCGTCGGAGATGACAAGAGCTTTTCGACAGCGGAGGCCGTAACCGATCTGTTCATGGGCGGTGACCTGCCGGACATCCTGATCTGTCTGGATGAGACCTCCACCACCTGCGCCTGCCAGGCTGTTGTGGATGCCAACCACGTGGGCGACGTCGCCATCTTCGGCTACTACCTGAATGACTTCATCCTGGATGCCATTCAGAAGGAAGTCATCAACGGCTCCCTGACGGTCTCCACAAAGGAGATCGGCAAGAGTGCCGTCGACAACCTGGAGGAGTACCTCTCCACCGGCTTTACCAGCGAATACACTGCCATCGGCATCGACACCGTCACCGAGGAGAATGCCGATACCTATGAGGAGGAAACACCATGAGCAGAATCTCCTCACTGTTCTCCACCCTGGAGGGCCGGCTCACCGGTCTCTTTGTCCTGACCTCCGCTGTGGTCTTTGCCGCCAATCTTCTGCTGTTCTCCAGCCTGAACCAGGCCATCGATCAGATCGATCAGGTCTACGCCTCCAACGTGCAGATCAGCAGCGTGCAGTCCGACGTCAACCGGATCCAGAACAGGATGACCGAGTACTTAAATACCAACTCCTCGGCGGCACTCCAGAACTTCTACCAATCCGAGACCGACTACAGCGATGCCCTGGACGCAATCCGGATTCCGTCCAACGACAGCAGTGTTCAGGCCGCCATGGAGGATGTGCGAAACCTCTCCGACCGGTATCTGGAGCTGTGCGAGGAGACCCTCTCCGCCAAGCGCGGACGGAACGTGCAGCGCTACCGGGAATCCTATGAGACGGCCACCACATGCTTTGGCTATCTGCAGTCCTACCTCTACAGCATCAACAAGCTGCAGCTCCAGTCCAACTCCACCAGCTATGACGCCCTGCGCCAGTCCTTCAGCACGCTGGAGGGATTTTCGATCTTCATCCTGCTGATGGTGACCTTCCTGAACATGGTCATCACCATGCTGACCGTGCGGACCTCCATGGCACCCATGCGGGATCTCGCCGCGGAGGCGGGAGAAATCGGCCGCGGGAACCTGGATGTGCCGCCGCTTCCTGTCCGCTCCCAAGATGAGATCGGCGTCGTGACCACCGCCTTCAATGAGATGGCGGTCAGCATGCGCGGCTACATTCAGAAGCTGAAGGAATCCATGGAGCTGGAAAACCAGATGAAGGAGCGGGAGCTTCTGATGGATGCCCACCTCAAGGAGGCCCAGCTCAAGTATCTGCAGGCCCAGATCAACCCCCACTTTCTATTCAACACCCTGAATGCGGGCACCCAGCTGGCCATGATGGAGGGCGCGGATTCCACCTACCAGTACCTCCAGAACGTGGCTGCCTTCTTCCGCAGCAAGACCAACCGCGACGAACAGACCACCTCGCTTGCGGAGGAGATCCGGCTCGTCGACAACTACATCTACATCATCAACGTGCGCTTTTCCGGTTCGATCTCCTATGAGAAGAACATCGATGAGGATCTGGTGCACGTCTCCCTCCCCAGCATGATCCTGCAGCCCATCGTCGAGAACGCGGTCAACCACGGTGTCCGGGACATCGACTGGCCCGCAGTCATTACCCTGTCCGTCTACCGAACCGGCAGCTGCATTACCGTCTCCGTGCGGGACAACGGCGTGGGTCTCACAAAGGAGCATCTGGAGGAGATCCTCTCGGGAAAGGTTCGGCCCAGGGAGCGGGGAGATGAAACCAACGGCGTCGGCCTTGCCAACGTGGTCAACCGGCTGCGGCTCTACTACGAGCGGGACGACGTCTTCGACATCACCAGCGCCGGCCAGGGAAAGGGCACCGAGGTGCTCCTGTACCTGCCGATGCCGGAGTGAAAAATTGACAGAAAGGACTGTTCCATTCATGTATCGCATTCTGCTCGCCGATGATGAGGGCATCACCATCGACTCCATTACCTTCCTGCTGGAAAAGAACTTTCCGGGCTGCTGTGAAATCCGCTCGGCGCGCACCGGCAGAAGTGTCATCGAGACCGCGGAGGTCTTTCGACCCGACATCGCCGTCATGGACATCTGCATGCCGGGCATCAACGGCATCGATGCCATCCGGGAGATCCGGAAGTTCTGCCCCACCACGGTGTTCGTGGTGCTCTCTGCCTACAGCAAGTTTGATTATGCCAAGGACGCCATCGACCTGGGCGTTCTCTCCTATCTGACCAAGCCCCTGGACCGGGATGTCTTTCTCGAAACCATGCGCAATGCAATGAACCAGATCGACCGGAGCAGGGAGCGGCGAAGCGACGAGCTGCGCACCAGGGAAAAGCTCGAAACCGTCATCCCGGTCATTGAGAACGGCCTGGTCTGTTCCCTTGTCCTGCAGGATTATGAGCCCGAGGTGGTGGAAAACTACTGCGCCCTTCTGGACCTGCACGAGAAGTACGCCTACCTGATTCTGGTGGAGTGCGGCGAGAAGGAGGATGCCGGCACCCCGGGCGGACAGGGCGCGGATGACCTGCACAACCCCATCGGCACCGGCATCCGCATCCAGCAGTACTACAGCGGCATCCGGGAGACCGTCAAGGAATTCTACCCCGGGGCAGTGATCGGACAGATCATGATGAACAAGATCCCGATTCTGATTCCGCACGAGAGCAGCCGGGAGGACTACGCGGGGCGGATCCGGACCATCGACCGGGCGCGGCTTCTGATCGGCCGGCTCGAGGAAAAAACCGGCGTCTATTTTCGCCTCGGCATCGGCTCCGTGCGCCCTCTCGAGGAGATGTCCGTCTCCTATCAGGAGGCCATCCGCTCCCTCTCTGTCGGCACCGGTCCGGTCTCCCACGCAGACGATCTGCCGGTTGCCTGCGGTTACGAGGACGACTACCCCATCGACATCGAGCGGGAACTCTTCGGTGCGGTGAAGAAAGGGGATGCCGACGGCGCTGCCGATGCCGCGGAGAAGTTCTACTCCTGGATGGAGAACACCCAGCTCCCGCAGCTGGAGACCCCGGTGCGCATGAAGACCCTGGAGTTCATCCTCTGGGCGGAGCACATCTCCTACCAGGACGGCGGCATGGGCACCTACCGTTTCCGGGACCGGCAGGAGTACCTGCCGAATACGGTGAACCTGCCGATTCCGGAGCTTCACCGGCTCTTTGTCAGCAAGATCCGGGCTGCGGCCCAGAATCTCGCCAGCAAGTCCCAGAACAGTGCCGCCTCCCTGGT
Source organism: Lachnospiraceae bacterium (assembly GCA_051886435.1). Lineage (GTDB taxonomy): Bacteria > Bacillota > Clostridia > Lachnospirales > Lachnospiraceae > CAG-791. The sequence goes on along the minus strand of JBJEYC010000474.1, from coordinate 651 downwards.
CTCCACCGCAAAAGCCTATATCGACGATCATTACCAGAGCGACCTCTCCCTGGATGAGATCTCCCGGAACCTGAATATCAGCCCCTACTACTTCAGCAAGCTGTTCAAGGAGGAGGCAGGCATCACGTTCATCGAATATCTGACCAAGGCCCGCCTTTCCCACGCGCGGGAACTCCTCTCGCAGGGCACCATCCCTGTCAAGGACGTCTGCACGGCCGTCGGGTACCAGGATCCCAACTATTTCAGCCGGCTCTTCCGCCGGTCTGAGGGGGTCTCTCCCTCGGAATACCGGGAGGGAAAGCGGCGGCAATGAAGAAAAATGCGCTGTGCCGTCATCATGCCGGCACAGCGCTTTCCTGTTTCGATCAGTTTTTCTGTGTTTGAATCAGGAGGCCCCTTCCTCCTGTGCATCGCGGATCACCACATGCAGGGAGTCTCCTTCCTTCCTGTGCAGTGCGGTTCGGATGTCCTTTCGTACCCCGATGATCCAGCACACGGACCCGTCTGGATTTTTCAGGCCCATATTGACAAGGGATCCGTCATAGGGTATCCCCTCGAAGGAGGCATGCACCTTACGTCTTCCAGTGCCAAACTCCGCGCGGACATCCCAGGGGAAGACGACATAGGCGCCGCCCCGCTCCGGGATCTCAT
>JBJEYC010000473.1:0-4766 GCA_051886435.1 Lachnospiraceae bacterium | reverse complement strand
TGGAAATCTGGCCACCGCATCCGCGGCCCGCAGGATGCGGTCATGTTTCGGCTCTGGCGGATGCATCGGTCACGATGGAGATCTCCGGGTTCTGCTTTGCCTGGTACATGTACCGGTCTGCGCGGGAGACGATCGACTTCACATCGTCGTCTGTCCTTGCCACCGTAATGCCGATGGCTGCCTGACAGGAGATCTGCACGCCATCCACATCGATTTCCTCGTGGTGCGAGACCTTCAGGAACCTTTTCGCCGCCTGTTCAATCTCCCCCGGATCCCGCAGCTGCAGGAGGCCGACAAACTCGTCTCCGCCCCAGCGGCAGAACCGGTCTGTGCGCCTTCCGTATTTGCGCAGGTCCAGTCCGATGATCCGAAGCAGGGCATCCCCTGCGGTGTGGCCATAGGTGTTGTTGACATCGTGGAAGTTGTTTGCGTCTGCAAACAGCACCGCGAAGGGGTGTCCGGTTCTCCTGAACCGCTCGAGTTCCTCCTCGATGCAGGATTCCATGTACCTGCGCCCGGGAAGGCAGGTCAGGGGGTCTCTCGTTGCCACCTCATAGATGTCCCGCACCAGGGTCTGGTCGCAGGGTCCGTCCACAACCGGCAGAAACAGCGAGAGGAGTTCCGTGATCTCTCCGCCTGCTCCGCGAAGCGGGATCAGGGTGTTTCGAACAAGGATGTTCTTTCCATCCTTGCAGCGCATGAACATCTGCATCGTCTGCGTTCTTCCCGTGGTATAGGCAACCACGGCAGGGCAGTTCCCACGCTGGATAAATCCCCCTGTCACAAAGGAGCAGCCGATGGACATATCCACGCATCGCCTGCCAAGGATCTCCTCCCTGGAATACCCGAGGAGCGTTTCCGCCTCCCTGTTCCAGTACAGGACGGTGTGGTCCGGGCGAAGGAGATAACTTCCAAACGGGATGTCATCCAAAGCGCGCGTGAGGTCTGTCCATCTGTTTTTTGCGGGAGCCGGCAGTTTCCCATTTCCCCGCTTTGCGGGTTCCGCCTCTTTGCCGGAATCTGAAAAGAAGGCAGAGAAAATCGAATCCCAGAGCGCCGATACCTGATTGCCAAATGCCGTGCGGACCTGGACAAAGAGGGTGCAGGTTGTGTTCTCCACCCAGTGGATGTCCTCGATCTGTCTGCGGATCTTCTCAGCGCGTTCTTTCAGCTCATCCTCACTGCCTGCGGCACACAGAATCCCAAACTTCCCGACGTCAAAGCGGGCCGCGACAGCGTTGTTCCTGACGTTTTCCCGGATCACAGCCTCACAGGCAGCAAGGACTTTGTTCATCGCATCATGTCCCTGGCTTCCTGCGATGCGCTGCAGTGCCGGCACGGAGAGACTGATGACACCAAAAGTCTGGCCGTTCAGATGGCTGTCGCACTCGTAGTCCGAAAAATCCTGCAGAAACTCCGCGACACTGCGCATCTCGCCGGAGCCTGTATTTTCCTCGGGGGCAGGACGGTCCGAAAACCCGTGTGCGGAGGTTTTCTCCTCCAGGAAAAATCCCATCAGGCCGCTGATCTTGCCACCCTGATAGGTCGGCCACTTGGTGGCATAGATGGTGTGTGCTTTCCCGTTTGCAATGCACCTTCCGGGAACCTGAACGCACATCTGTCCGGTCTTCAGGATGGCGAGCTCGTCCTTCCGATACTCCTCTCCGTTCGGATGCCAGCCGACTTCCTCATCGGTCTTTCCGAGGATCTCAGAAATATCCGAATAGCCGAAGAAGGAAAGGAAGGAGCGGCTTGCGCCAAGAAACCTCCGGTTTTTGTCCTTCCAGAACATCGGGATCGGGATATTCATCATCATGTCATCCCACAGAACGTTCCCGCCCTTTTCCTGTTCCATCGTCAGCGTCCGGTAGGGATCGCTCTTTTGAAGATTCAGCTCCTCCTTTGTGGTAGCGACATCCATGGCCCGGATCAGGTAAAGAATCTCTTTCCTGCCGGAGTCCGCCGCAAAGAACAATCGGTGGGACATCCAGCGGTAGGTTCCGCTCTCATCTTTGGTGCGAAAAATGCCGGAGAGGATCCCATCCGGGGCTTTCGCAATGCGTTCCGGCAGGGTTTTCGGGTCCAGAAAGGAAAGGTACCGTGACCGGTCTGCAGGAAAGATGGCAACCTGCAGGGCACCGTCATCCAGGAGAAGGGTTTCCCCGCCCGTTCCCTTTTCCTGCGCATCAAAATAGCGCAGGTTCCGGATGGTCAGATTCTGGGCATCGATCGAATAGATACTGCGGTAAAGGCCGAGGAGATTCATCAGGGTTCTTGCCTTGCGGGAGAGCTCCTCCAGGTATCCGGTGTGATCCTCAACCCGTACCTCCAGGAGACGGTGTCCCCGAAGGTCGGAGAGGTGCCGAAAACGAAGAAGCCTCTCCCTTCCGTGCATCCTGACGAGGATCTCTCCCTCTCTTTTCGCAGCGGCAGCGTACTGCTCCGCCTGGTAGAGCTTCTCCCCCTCGGTCACAAGCCACGCGTCAAGATAGCGCTGCACCTCTTCCATCCCGAAAAGTCCGTCCGCTTCGGAGAGGTCCTGGGCGGGGGCGTTCATGGCGAGAATCTTTGCCGTATCTCCGCAGTCCAGGAGAAACAGCGGCGTCTCTGTCAGGAAGTTGCTCTTTTCCACCGCGCCGTAGTATCTCTTTTCCGCTTCGCTTTCAACCCGGTATCCCTTTTCGGCGCAGTGGGAAAGGGCTTCCTCGAAGGGCATCGGCTTGCCGATGTAGTAACCCTGGAGCTTCTCACAGCCGCACTTCTTGAGAAACTCCATCTGCTCTTTCGTCTCCACGCCCTCTGCCAGGGTCCGGATCCCGATCTTGGTGTCCATCGCGATCACCGAGGTGATGATCTCCCTGGAGCGCACACTGTCATTGCGCAGAAACTCCATGTCCAGTTTGAGCACATCGAACGAGTAGTCTTTCAGGAGGTTTAAGGTGGAGTAGCCGCTCCCGAAATCATCCATCCAGATCTCATATCCGGCACTTCGAAACTGGTCCAGTGCTTTGCGGATCCTATCCTCATGGGAGGCCAGGGCGCTCTCTGTCACCTCGAGGTGGAGCATCCTGCGGGGAATGTCATAGCGCCGGACGAGACCCTCGATCTCCTGAACGAGGTCGCAGCACAGAAAATCCATCCGGGAGAGGTTGACCGAGACCGGGATTTCGGGGAGGCCCTTCGTGCATCGGTCCGCGATGTTCTCCACCACCTGACGGATGACACAAAGATCCAGCTTCCAGACAAGCTGCGCCTGCTCCAGCGGGCCGATGAAGGAAATGGGAGGAAGGAGCCCTCTCTTGGGATCGTCCCATCTTGCGAGCGCTTCCATGCTGCAAAGCTGTCCGGAGACCGCCCGGAGAATCGGCTGGTAGTAGACGCGGATCCAGCCCTGCCGGATTGCCTCGTCAATATTCGATGTCACGTACTCTGCCGTCTCCAGGGCCTCTCCCATGCGGTCTGTATAGAAGGAAAAATACGTGCTGGGGTGCTTGCGGTTGTCATCACAGGCGATCTTTGCCCGCGCACAGGCCGTCTCCGGAGCAAGATCCCGCCCCTCGAGCCGGCAGGCACCGATACTGCAGTCGATGACATCCGGCGCCATCTTTCGAATCATCTCCCGAAGGCGCTGCGCCTGCGGCAGAATGTCTTTTTCCTCCGCCAGGAAGGCAAAGTGATCCGCATCAAAGTGGGCAGCGGGACTCCCGGGAAAGCACTGGTGAATGCAGGCTCCCACGGCGCGCAGAAACTGATCTCCGCGGGCAATGCCGCTCTTTCGGTTGAAGCGCTGGAAGTTCACAAGATCGAGATACAGGATGACCTGCGGTGTTTTTTCCGAAGCGTTCTCTGCCTGCTGCAGCGTGCGGAGAAACGCATGCATGTTGAGAAGACCCGTCTGCCGGTCGATCCCCGAATCCTGTTCTCCTTCCGGCGTGGCATACAGATCCATCGTATAGTCCAAAATCAGGGTCTTTCCCAGGGAAGTTCGCTGGGATCTTGCAACGACACGGATAAGGTGGCGGTTTCCATTATGGGTGAGAATGCTGCAGTCAAAGGCCTCTTTCGTGCCTACCGCCCGCTTCAGACGTTCGTAGACTTCCCGCACCGACTGCTGATCCGCGGGATCCACATACTTCCAGAAGTTGCCGTTGCAAAAGGAGTAAGCGGTTGCGTAGGTATCCACCTCCAGCATGTGCAGACAGCCCTGATTCATGTAGACGGGATAGGAATCGTCTTCATCCGGCAGAAAGACGTAGACGGAACCTGGGAGTGCATCCAGCATCTCCCAAAGATTTTCATTCGAGAGCTCCGGACGTTTCCAGCTCTTTTCCATGACAGCGGCCTCCTTCTTTGTCTTCCTGGGGCAGCAGGCGGGAACGGTGTCCCGATAGCCTCCGGGTCAGCCAAGGGTGTGATCCATGGCCTTTTCGCGGCGGCAGAATCCCTGAATGTAGCACAGGGTGTCAGCACTTTGGCACGTTTTGGGGAGTCCTGCAGAAGAGGGACTCTCAAACAAATATTATACTATTTGGTAGACATCTTATCAATTAATGTCGAGAAGGGCGGACAAAAGCAGGCTCATATGATTTCTAATGGAAATCGGTATACCCAGCACGATTTCCGTCAACATATTGTACGCCATATCGTCTCCTGTCCTCTTTTGGAATCTGCCAAAGCGTTCACCTGATCAGAGGTATCTGGTCTGATCAGAAATTTGTCCCGCCGCTTCTCATTTTTCCAAAGGCCAAAGCAAAAGAGCAGAGGGG
>JBJEYC010000472.1:0-4766 GCA_051886435.1 Lachnospiraceae bacterium | reverse complement strand
TTCCCGAGAACGCCATCGAGGGCATGATCTGCCCCGGCGGCTGCGTCGGCGGCCCCTCCAAGCACCGGACAGAGCTTGAGATCCGCAAGGCCCGCCAGACTCTGCTCGATCAGGCCGATGACCGGAAGGTGCTCGAGAACCTGCGCAAGTTCCCGATGGACAAGATGTCCATGCACCGTGACGGCCATATGGATACCAAGGAGACCGCCCGCGTCCTCTCCGGAGATCCATTTGGCAAGAAAGCGGGAGATGCTGCAAAGGCCTGATCTGACCGAAATTCGTCAAAAGGTTCGAAAAAGTTAATCAGTTTCGTAAAATTTGCCCCTCTGCGGATGTGGATTTCTGCAGAGGGGTATGTTATACTAACATGCTGTGATTTGTTCCGGTCCGGAACACCCGGTGGCTGAATGTTCTTCGGGATCTGCCGCAGGCACACTTCGGACGATGCCGAAGGAGATCCGGACGGGCAGCACAAAGGAAAAATCAGAAATGCGCAGGAGGAAACCATGAGCGTTAGCGTAGAGAAGCTCGAGAAGAGCATGGCAAAACTCACCATCACCGTGAGTGCAGAGGATTTCATCAAGGCCCTGGACAAGGCATATGCAAAGCAGAAGAACCGGATCACGGTTCCCGGCTTCCGCAAGGGACATGCCACCCGTCAGATCATCCAGAGAATGTACGGCGCCGGCGTCTTCTTCGAGGATGCGGCCAATGAGGCCATCAACGAGTCCTATGCCGCTGCGGCAAAGGAGAGCGGAGAGAAGATCGTCTCCAACCCGACCATCGACATCACCCAGATCGAGGAGGGCAAGGACTTCATCTACACCGCTGAGGTGGCACTTGAGCCCCCGGTTGAGCTTGGCCAGTACAAGGGCCTGGAGATCGCAAAGGTCGACGTGAAGGAAGTCACCGAGGAGGACATTGACAAGGAGCTGAAGAGACAGCAGGATGCCAATGCCAAGATCATCGATGTGACCGACCGCCCTGTGGCAAACGGCGACATGATCAAGCTTGACTTCGATGGTTCCATCGATGGAAAACACTTCGAGGGCGGCAAGGCTGAGAATTACGATCTGACTGTCGGTTCCGGCAGCTTCATCCCCGGCTTCGAGGATCAGCTGGTCGGCATGAACGCCGGCGAGGAGAAGGATGTCAAGGTGACCTTCCCCGAGGATTACAACGCAAAGGAGCTCGCAGGCAAGGAAGCCGTTTTCCACTGCAAGGTCAACAGCATCCGCACCAGACAGCTTCCTGAGCTCAACGACGAGTTCGCCGATGAGGTTTCTGAGTTCGATACCCTTGACGAGTACAAGGCTGACATCAAGAAGAACCTCGAAGTGAAGCGTGAAGAGGACGCAAAGACCACCCGCGAGAACGAGGCTGTCGATGCCGCCATCAAGAACGCAACCATCGAGATCCCCGCTCCGATGCTGGCAACCCAGGAGGAGAACCTTGCTGAGGAGATGGCACAGAATCTTCGGTATCAGGGCATGAACCTGGAGGACTATCTCAAGTACACCGGCATGACCAGAGATCAGTTCCTGGAGTCCATGAAGCCGCAGGCTGAGAGACGTATCCGCACCAGACTGACCCTCGAGGCAGTTGCCAAGGCGGAGAACATCGAGGTCTCCGATGAGGAGTTCGATGACGAGATCAAGAAGATGGCAGATCAGTACAAGACCCCTGTGGAGAACATCAAGAACTACTTCTCCTCTGACGAGGCCAAGAATGATCTGAAGGCAGATATCGCCGTGCAGAAGGCCGTCACTTTCCTTGCCGAGAACGCCGTTGAGGTGGAAAAGCCGGCAGAAGAGGAGAAGAAGGACGAGGCTGAGGCCGAGGCTCCCAAGACCGAGGCATAATTTCCGGAAGCCGCCTCTGGGAGCCACGCGTTCCCGCAGGAATGAAATTTCCGTAAATTAAGATAAAAGAACGCCAAAAAGCCTTGAAGGTGCAGACCTTTGCGGCTAAGATTTCTAAGAATGACCAGCGGATCACGCCGCGGTCAGCTTTAGAAAGGAAGCATTCAGATATGGCCAACTACATCCCCTATGTTATTGAGCAGACCGGTACCGGCGAACGCTCCTACGACATCTTTTCCCGTCTCCTGAAGGAGCGGATCATCATGCTCGGGAGCGAGGTGACCGACCAGTCCGCAGAACTTATTGTCGCCCAGCTCCTCTTCCTCGAGGGCGAGGATCCGGAGAAGGACATCCAGTTCTACATCAACAGCCCGGGCGGCTCTGTTACCGCAGGCCTTGCAATCTACGATACCATGAAGTTCATCAAGTGCGATGTCTCTACGATCTGCGTGGGCATGGCAGCCAGCATGGGATCGTTCCTGCTCGCCGGCGGCACCAAGGGCAAGCGCTACGCGCTGCCGAACTCGGAGATCCTGATCCACCAGCCCTCCGGCGGTTCCGAGGGACAGGCTTCCGATATGATCATCGCCGCAGAGCACATCAAGGCAACCCGTGAGAAGATGAACCACATCCTCGCGGAAAATACCGGCAAGACCTATGAGGATCTGTGCCGCGACACCGACCGTGACAACTGGATGACGGCGAAGGAGGCTCTGGATTACGGCCTCATCGACCACATCTACACCACGCGGAAAGAGATCGAAGAGGATCTGAAGAAAAAACAGGCATAATTGAGCGCGGCGCCGTACAGCAGAAATGCCGTGCGGCGCTTTTCGCCCGGTAAGGAAAAAAGAATGGCAAATGGAAAAATGACACCGCCGCGCCGCTGCTCTTTCTGCGGCAGATCGGAAAATCAGGTTCGCAAGCTCATCGCCGGCCCCAACGGCGTTTACATCTGCGATGAGTGCGTCGCTATCTGCGGGGACATCATCAATGATACCGATTCCGAGGGCGGCACATCCGCCAGAAACCGCAAGAAGACCACGCAGGACGTCAACCTCTTAAAGCCCGCGGAGATCAAGAAGTTTCTTGACGAGTACGTCATCGGGCAGGATGAGGCCAAGAAGGTACTCTCGGTCTCTGTGTACAATCACTACAAGAGGATCATGAATCCGAGTTCCCACAACAAGCGGGACGACGATGTGGAGCTGCAGAAGTCCAACATTCTCCTTTTGGGCCCCACCGGTTCCGGCAAGACTTATCTTGCTCAGACCCTTGCAAAGCTGCTGAACGTGCCCTTTGCCATCGCAGACGCGACGACGTTGACCGAGGCCGGGTATGTGGGTGAGGATGTTGAGAACATCCTGCTTAAACTGATTCAGGCTGCTGACTACAACATCGAGCGTGCCCAGATCGGTATCATCTACATCGATGAAATCGACAAGATCGCCAAGAAGGGCGAGAACGTCTCAATCACCCGTGATGTCTCCGGTGAGGGCGTGCAGCAGGCTCTCCTGAAGATCATTGAGGGCACCACCGCTTCCGTGCCGCCTCAGGGTGGACGCAAGCATCCTCAGCAGGAACTGATCCAGATCGACACGACCAACATCCTGTTCATCTGCGGCGGCGCTTTCGACGGTCTTGAGAAGATCATCCACGAGAGAACCGACTACCGCTCCATGGGCTTCAACGCCTCTGTTGCGGAGAAGGAAGACAAGAATATTTCCGAGACCTTGAAGCAGGTCCTGCCTCAAGATCTGGTTCGTTTCGGTATGATTCCGGAGTTCATCGGCCGTGTGCCGGTGGTGGTTTCTCTGGACGGCCTCGATAAGAATGCGCTGGTGCGCATCCTGAAGGAGCCGAAGAACGCCCTGGTCAAGCAGTATGCAAAACTGTTTGACTACGACCACGTCAAGCTCTCCTTTGAGGACGATGCCCTCGAGGAAGTAGCCGAGCTGGCCGTGCAGCGCAACACTGGCGCCAGAGGACTGCGTTCCATCATGGAAAGTGCCATGATGGATGTCATGTATGCGATTCCTTCGGATCCCACGATCCGGGAGTGCATCGTGACGAAAGCCGCAGTGGACGGCACCGGCGCACCGCTTCTTGTCCATGACGACGGATCCCGCACGGAGATCCTGCCTGGCGAGGAGACCCTGATCGAGCAGAAGCCCGCAGGCTGACATGCAACACACAAGGCCATGCGCATCGAAAGGTGTGCATGGCCGTTTTTTGTTCCGGGACACATTTGCGCCCGGCCAAGAAAGGAGCAATTCATGGCGATGATCATCCGGAGCGTCAATCTCGAAACGGTGGTGGGTGTGACGACAAAGGAGCTTCCCCGGCACAGCCTCCCGGAATTTGCCTTTGCCGGCAAGTCGAATGTGGGCAAGTCAACCCTGATCAACCTGATCATGCAGCGAAAGTCCTATGCCCGTGTCTCGGAGAAACCCGGCAAGACCGCAACGATCAACTACTACAACATCAACGATTCGTTTTACCTGGTGGATCTGCCGGGCTATGGCTACGCCTCGGCCACGCGCCGGGACATCAAGGACCAGTGGGGAGACATGATTGAACGCTATCTCCACACGAGTCCCACGCTCAAGGCGGTGTTTCTTCTGGTTGACATTCGTCACGATCCCTCCGACAACGACGTGCTGATGTTTGACTGGATTCTGCACAACGGCTTTGTGCCGATCATCGTTGCCACCAAGGTGGACAAGCTGAAGCGCAGTCAGGTGGCAGGTGCGGTGAAAAACATCAGGGACGTTCTCCATGAAAAGAGCCAGCTGGGAAAGGACGTATCTCTGACAATCATCCCCACCTCCGGTCAGACCAAGGCGGGACGTGACGAAATCGAGGAAGTCATCGCTTCTTTTCTCTGAATCTCGTGCTATGATA
>JBJEYC010000471.1:2085-4795 GCA_051886435.1 Lachnospiraceae bacterium | reverse complement strand
AAATATATGTGTAATAAATCAACGATGAGTAAATTTTGGATGAAGGGCTGCCTCCTGATAGCGGTGTTGGCGGCTACGATGGGCTGCAAACAGCAGCCTCCAATGGAGATGGGCAAAGGTTATCCGACGCGCTCTTTGGAGCGAACAGACCGGACGGTTTATGCGACCTATCCGGCCTCGATTAAGGGTAAACAGGATGTGAAGGTGTTTCCGCAGGTGACGGGCAAGATCACGGAGGTGCGAATCGCCGAGGGTGCGGAGGTGCGCCGGGGGCAGACGCTGTTCGTGATCGACCGTGTGCCCTACGAGGCAGCGCTGCAAACGGCTTTGGCCAACGTAGCGCAGGCAGAGGCGGCGGAGGCCACCGCCCGGCTGACGGCGGAGAGCAAGGCGGAGCTGCATCGGGAGGGGATTGTTTCCGACTTTGATTTACAGACGGCACGCAACTCCTTGGCGCAGGCACAGGCCACCTTGGCACAGGCCCGGGCGGAACTGACTAACGCCCGCAACAACCTCTCTTATACGGAGGTGAAGAGTCCGGTGGATGGCACGGCGGGCATGAGCGATTACCGCATTGGTGCCTTGGTGGGGCCGTCGATCCAGAGCCCGCTGATTGCGGTGTCGGACAATGCGGAGATGTATGTCTATTTCTCGCTGACGGAGGCGCAGGTGTTGGCGCTCACCCGGCAGCATGGCGTGGGGCGGAGCACCTTGGAGGCGTTGCCTGCCGTCGAATTGTTGCTGAGCGATGGCTCGCTTTATGGACATCGGGGCCATGTGGATGCGATCAGCGGCTTGGTGGACAGCCAGACGGGGGCGGTCACGCTGCGGGCGGTCTTCCCCAATCCGGAGAAGGAGTTGCGCAGTGGTGGTGTAGGCAATGTGCGCATCCCGCATGAGCGCCAGGACTGTTTGGTGATCCCGCAGGAGGCTACCTTCGAGCTGCAAGACAAGGTGTTTGTCTATCGTGTGGTGGAGGGCAAGGCCAAATCGCAGGAGATCCGGGTCTTCTCGTTGAATAACGGCACCGAGTATATCGTGGAGTCGGGCTTGGACGAGGGCGACACGATCATCTCCGAGGGTGCCGGACTGGTGCGCGAGGGCACTGCCGTGAACGCTAATCCATCGGCTGGGGAGGAGCCGCGGCCATGAAGACGAAGTTGTTTATTGATCGACCCATCTTGGCCTCCTGTATCTCGGCGTTGGTCTTGATGTTGGGTGTCATCGGCTTGGCCAACCTGCCGGTGGAGCAATACCCCGACATCGCCCCGCCGACGGTCTCCGTCTCGGCCACCTATACGGGAGCGAGTGCGGAGTCGGTGCAGAAGGCGGTGATCATCCCCTTGGAGGAGAGTATCAACGGCGTGGAGAACATGACCTATATGACCTCGTCGGCCACCAACACCGGATCGGCCACGATCATGGTCTATTTCAAGCAGGGTACCGATCCCGACATGGCGGCGATCAACGTGCAGAACCGGGTGACGAAGGTGCAGGGCATGATGCCCTCGGAGGTGACGAAGATCGGTGTGACGGCGCAGAAGCGGCAGAACTCACAGTTGAAGATCATGTCGCTCTATGCGGTCTCCGGCGATTATGACCAGAATTTCCTGAGCAATTACTTGAAGATAAATATCATCCCCCGTGTGCAGCGTATCTCAGGCGTAGGCGAGGTGATGGTGATGGGCAACGACTATGCCATGCGTATCTGGTTGAAGCCCGACGTGATGGGGCAGTATGGCTTAGTGCCTGCTGATGTGATCCGGGTGTTGGGCGAGCAGAACTTGGAGTCGCCGACAGGTGTGTTGGGCGAGGATTCGGAGAATACGTTTCAATATACACTGCGCTACCGGGGCCGCTACGAGCAGGACACGGAGTATGGCGATCTGGTGGTGCGTGCTTTGCCCGATGGCAATGTGTTGCGCTTGAAGGATGTGGCCGACATTGAGTTGGGTGCCTCCTCCTACAACTTCACCTCGGCGGTGTCGGGCCATCCCGGCTCTACCTTCATGGTGATGCAGACAGCCGGCTCGAATGCCAACGAGATCATCAACGCCATCGACGACCTGGCGGAGGAGATCCGCAGCGAACTGCCGGAAGGGTTGGTCTTGGGCGACGTGATGAGCACGAAGGAGTTCTTGGATGAGTCCATTCAGAATGTGATCCGCACCTTGATCGAGGCGATCCTGTTGGTGATCATCGTGGTGTATGTCTTCCTGCAGAGCGTGCGCTCCACCTTCATCCCGGCGGTAGCTATCATCGTCTCGTTGGTGGGAACCTTTGCCTTCCTCTACGTGGCGGGCTTCTCCATCAACCTGCTGACGCTTTTCGCCTTGGTATTGGTGATCGGTACGGTGGTGGATGATGCCATCGTGGTGGTGGAGGCGGTGCAGGCCAAGTTCGATGTGGGTTACACCTCTCCCTACAAGGCAACGGTCGATGCGATGGGCGGGATCACCTCGGCCATCATCACGACCACCTTGGTCTTTATGGCGGTGTTCGTTCCCGTTAGTTTCATGGGCGGCACTACCGGTACTTTCTATACGCAATTCGGTTTGACGATGGCGGCTGCCGTGGGTATCTCCACCATCAACGCCTTGACGTTGAGCCCCGCCCTCTGTGCCTTGATCATGACCCCGCACCAGTCGGCTGAGGCAGGCGAGAAGCTCTCCTTCTCCTCCCGTTTCCACATCGCTTTCGACGTGGCTTT
>JBJEYC010000471.1:0-1985 GCA_051886435.1 Lachnospiraceae bacterium | reverse complement strand
GTGATGGTGCAGGCCCGTCCGGAGGATCGCCTCGACCGGGCGGCACTGGATCGGATGTTCGTGCGGACTTCGAGCGGTGCGATGGCCCCGATCGGGCAGTTCCTGACGCTGACGAAAACCTACGGGCCAGAGATCCTGAGCCGTTTCAACCTCTTCAGCGCCATTACGGTGAATGCCTCGGTGGAGCAGGGCTACAGCACCGGCGATGCCATTCAAGCGGTGGCGGAGGTGGCTGAGGAGACACTGCCTTCGGGTTATGGCTATGAGTATGGCGGTATCTCGCGCGAGGAATCGTCGGCAGGCACCTCCATCGTGGTGATCTTCGTCATCTGCCTGCTGTTTATCTACTTGATCCTCTGCTCGCTCTACGAGAGCCTCTTCATCCCCTTGGCGGTGATGCTTTCCATCCCGTTCGGCTTGGTCGGCTCCTTCCTCTTTGCGCAGCTGTGGGGCGTGGACAACAATGTCTATATGCAAACCGGATTGATCATGTTGATCGGTCTGTTGGCCAAGACCGCCATCCTGCTCACGGAGTATGCCTCGGCACGTAGGCGGCAGGGCATGAGCATTGCCGATGCGGCCTTGGATGCGGCGGTGGTACGCCTCCGCCCCATCTTGATGACCGCCCTCACGATGATCATCGGTCTGCTGCCGTTGGTCTTCTCCTCCGGAGCGGGAGCGAACGGCAACATCTCGTTGGGTGTGGGAGCCGTAGGCGGTATGTTGATCGGAACGATCGCCCTGCTCTTTGTGGTGCCGGTCTTGTTCATTGTGTTCCAGCGGATCGAGGAGCGTGTCATGCCCCGTCGGGAAGAGATAGAAACAGCGTAATCAATCAAAAGTAAAATTAGGACTATGAATTGGAAAACAATCATTATAGGAAGCCTCTCCCTGCCGTTGTGGTGCAGCTGCGGCCTCTACACCACTTATCAACGTCCGGAGACGCTCCCCATCGAGGAGTTGTATCGGGCGGAAACGACCGCCGAGGCTGATAGCGTCTCGTTGGCATCGCTCTCCTGGCGGGAGCTGTTTGTCGATCCGCTGTTGGTGCGCTGGATCGAAGTCGGGCTCAGCCAGAACAGCGACCTGCGCACCGCCCGTCTGCGCACCGAGGAGGCGCAGGCCACCCTGACCGCCTCTAAATTGGCCTTTCTGCCGGCACTCTCGCTCACGCCGCAAGGCTCGTTGAGCAGTTACGACGGAGCCAAGCCGACCAAGAGTTACAACTTGGGGGCGAGTGCGGAGTGGGAGATCGACGCTTTTGGCGGGTTGCGCAACGCCAAGCGAGGGAGCCAGGCTGCTTTGGAGGCGAGCCGTGCCTACGAGCAGGCGGTGCAGACCCAGCTGATCGCCACCATTGCCGATAGCTATTACTCGTTGGTTGCTTTAGACAAACAGTTGGAGATCACTCGTGAGACTGCCGGGAAATGGCAGGAGAACGTACGGGCGATGCAAGCCTTGAAGCGGGCGGGACAGCAGACGGAGGCCGCCGTGGCACAGTCGGAGGCCAGCTACTTGATGGCGGAGGCTTCGGTACTCAGTTTGCAGAAGCAGATCCAGACGTTGGAGAACAGTTTCGCCACGTTAGTGGGCGAGGTGCCGCACACGATCGAGCGTAGCGATCTGTTTGCGTTGCGGATGGATGAATCGCTCTCCATCGGTTTGCCGGCGGAGTTGCTGAGCCGTCGCCCCGATGTGCGCCAAGCGGAGCAACAGTTGGCGCAAGCCTTCTACGCCACCAACCAGGCACGCTCGGCCTTCTATCCGAAGATCACCCTGAGCGGGACAGCCGGCTGGACCAACAACGGAGGAGCGGGCATCACCAATCCCGGCAAATGGCTGCTGACGGCGGTCGGCTCGTTGGTGCAACCCCTCTTCCAGCGGGGGCAGAACATCGCCAACCTGCGCATCGCCAAGGCACAGCAGGAGGAGGCCCTTATCGCCTTCACCCAGAAGCTGCTCGATGCGGGTGCGGAGGTAAACAA
>JBJEYC010000470.1:0-4803 GCA_051886435.1 Lachnospiraceae bacterium | reverse complement strand
TTGCCCTTATTATAGCGCGCGATTTTGAAAAAGCAACGACAAGATTTGGCTGCCCATTCTTTGCCCTATCGTAAGGCTGTTTCATACGTTTTCCGTATTAAAGGCCGAAATACTGCAATTTCTCACCGGATTCCCAGATTCCGCTTCATCGAATCCAGGTCCTCGGCAAACAGCATGG
Source organism: Lachnospiraceae bacterium (assembly GCA_051886435.1). Taxonomy (GTDB): domain Bacteria; phylum Bacillota; class Clostridia; order Lachnospirales; family Lachnospiraceae; genus CAG-791. Next base: position 4,625 of record JBJEYC010000470.1, on the reverse strand, counting down.
CAGATTCCTGCGTGATCCTGCCGGCCCGGCAGGCATCCGCGAGTGCCTGGTCCAGGGTGTTCATGCCCTCCCGCTGGCCCTGAGCCAGCTGTCCGGCGATCATGTTGGAGCGGCCGGTGCGGATCAGGTTCCGGATCGCGGCGTTGGCCCGCAGAATCTCAAAGACCGCCACGCGCTTGGTCCCCTCTGCTGCCGGGATCAGCCGCTGGGAGATCACCGCCTCAAGCACCGAGGCAAGCTGGGTGCGGATCTGCGCCTGCTGTGCGTCAGGAAACACATCGATGATCCGGTCCACTGTGGTGGCCGCGTTCAGTGTGTGGAGTGTGGAAAAGACAAGGTGTCCGGTCTCCGCGGCCGTGATCGCCGTGGAGATCGTGTCCAGATCCCGCATTTCTCCGACAAGGAGCACATCCGGATCCTCCCGCAGAGCTGCCCGCAGGGCGCCGGAAAAGCTCCTGGAATCAACACCAATCTCCCTCTGGTCCACGATCGCCTGGTCATGGTGGTAGAGGTACTCGATGGGATCCTCCAGGGTGATCACGTGGCAGTGCCGCGTCTCATTGATCGCCTGAATAATGGCAGCGAGCGTCGTGGACTTGCCGCAGCCCGTGGGGCCGGTGACAAGGACAAGACCGCTGCGCATCTTCGAGAGCTCCATCACCGCGTTCGGGATGCCAAGTTCCTCCGGATTCTGGATCTTCCCGCTCATGAGGCGCAGGGCGCAGCAGCAGGTGTTGCGCTGACGGTAGGCGTTTGCCCGGTACCGCCCCTTGCCCTCGATGCCGAAGGCAAAGTCCGTCTCCCCGTTCTCCTCGAAAGCCGTCCGCTCCTTCTCTCCCATGACGGAGTAGATCATCCGCTTTGTGTCCTCCGGCAGGAGCTTATCCTGCCCCTCCACACACAGTAGTTCGTTGCGCACCCGGATGCGGGGGACCGTTCCCACGGACAGGTGCAGATCGGAGGCGCCGTGTTCCTTGGCGTAATCGAGAAGAAACAGGAGTCTCTCATCCGGCTGGATCATTGACCCTGCTCCCGGCACTTGGTGACGGCGAGGGTCCCGGTCCTGGTCACCTCCACAATGCTGACGGTCTTAAAGGTGTCCAGGAACATCTGTACCCGCTCCGGGGTGTCGCAGATCTGGATCGTCATCATACTGGGGGACATGTCCACGATAGAAGCCCCCATGATCTGGCAGTTCTCAATGATGTCTCCCCGGTTCTCCCGGTTGTAGCGGACCTTGATCAGCATCAGCTCACGGGCTGTAGCCTCCGCCTCGTCAAAGGTCCGCACCCGGATCACATCCACCTTCTTGTTCAGCTGTTTTTCGATCTGCTCCAGCGTTCTCTGGTCCCCGCTGGAGACGATCACCATGTGGGAGATGCCGGGATCGTCCGTCTCTCCCACCGCCAGGGAGTCGATGTTGAAGCACCGTCTCCAGAACAGACCTGCCACCTTGCAGAGAACGCCTGCGCGGTTCTCCACCAGGACCGAATAGATTCTCTTCATGGTTCAAAACTCCTTATGCCAGGACGTTCGGGTCCACATCCACTTCCATCAGCACCGGGTTCTTGTCTGCAAGGAACTGCTGCACTGCCTTGTCAATGTCATCATTGTCCGACAGGCGGATGAAGTCCATATCGTAGGCTTTTGTGAGCATATCCAGGTGCGGATACTCGCCCAGATCCGTGACCGAGAAGCGGTCATGGTAGGAAAAGTGCTGATACTGCCGCACCAGACCGAGCCATCCGTTCTTCATCACCACAATCTTGGCTGCAACGCCGTAGTACTTCATGGTGGCCAGTTCCATCATCGTCATCTGGAAGCCGCCATCGCCGCAGACCGCCACGACCTGCAGATCCGGTCTTGCGATCTTCACGCCCATGGAGGCCGGCACCGCATAGCCCATGGTGCCCATACCGCCGGAGGTGAAAAAGCTGCCATTTCGGATCACCGCGTTGGCGCAGCTCCAGAGCTGGTTCTGTCCGACATCCGCCACGTAGACCGCGTTGTCCTGCATGGCCAGGGAGAGGGCCCGCACAAAGGCTCTGGGATCCACCCACTTCATCCTGGTCTTCTCCGCAAGGGCCAGCTTCATCGTGGCCTCCCGGCGCTTCTCGCCCTGCCTGCGGTAGCCGTTTAAGGTCTCCACCCAGTCGCCGCAGTCAATGGAAAGATCGTCGTGGGTGAGGAAGTCGTGAAAGACACACTTGACGTCTCCCACGAGGGGAATCGTGGGGCCTGCGTTCTTTCCGATCTCCGCAGGGTCCACATCGATATGCACTAAGACCTTTCCGCTGGTGATGAGGTCCGGCTGGGAGATCGAGCGGTCCGCCACCCGGCAGCCCGCCATGATGATCATGTCCGCCTCATTCATCGCGCGGTTCCCATAGAGCTGGCCGTTGTTTCCCACCATGCCAAAGAACAGAGGGTGCGCAGTGGGCAGAACCCCAAGACCCATCATCGTGCAGACGACCGGGATCCCATAGCGCTCCGCAAAGTCCCGGACTTCCTTTTTCGCATCTGCAAGAAGGACGCCGCCGCCCACGCAAAGAATCGGGCGCTTTGCCTTCTGGAGCTGGGTCAGGACCTTCGCGATCTGCATTGCGTGGCCCTGCATCGTGGGCTTGTAGGTGCGCATCTTGACCTGCTTGGGCCAGACAAAGGACTCCATCTTCGCATGCTGGATGTCCTGGGGAATATCGATGAGAACCGGACCCTTGCGGCCGGTAGAGGCCAGATAGAAGGCCTCCCGGAAGATTCTGGGGATGTCCTCGGGATTGCGGATGATGTAGCTGTACTTCACAAAGGACTCCACGGCGCCGGAGATGTCCGCCTCCTGGAAGACATCAGAGCCCATGAGCCTGGAGTCCACCTGGCCGGTAATGCACACCAGCGGAATGCTGTCCGCAAAGGCGGTGGCGATGCCGGTGATCAGGTTCTCGGCGCCGGGGCCGGAGGTGGCGATCGCAACACCCACCTTGCCGGTGATCCGGGCATAGCCGGAGGCCGCATGGCCCGCGTTCTGCTCCTGCCGCACCAGGATGGTGCGGATGCCGCTCGAGAGGATGCTGTCGAACACCGGGGCAATGGCAACGCCCGGGTAGCCGAACACCACCTCAACTTTTTCTTCCTGTAGACACTTGACGATTGCGTCTGCTCCGTTCATGCGTAGTCACCTCTTATTTTCCCAATAGTTTTGCCAGCGGTGCGAGGATTGTTTCCAGTTCCTGGATCGATGCGTTGAGGCTGTCGATGTCGATGGAGGAAATCGCTTGCACGCTCTTTCCAAGCGTCTCCTCATTCTCTGCAAGAACCGAGTCGGCATCCTGCACCATCGTGTCAATATCCCCCACCGTGGTCTGCAGCTGGCTGAGCGTTTCATCTGCCCGCTGCAGGGTCCGAAGTGCCCGCGGCACCAGGACAACGAGGGAAACCGCCACCATCACGGTCATCACGATGACCAGGATGCGAAGCGTCCTGTGGGACCGCGCCGCTTTTTTCTCCTCCTCCAGGATCTGTCGGAGGAGCTCCGTCTGCTCCTTCTCGTTTTCCATGCCCTGCTCCTTCTTTGCCGCCGCAGTACCCAAAGTCTAACACGGGAAGGAGCGATCTTCAACGCCGGTCTACCAGCTGCAGCGCCCGCAGCCGGTGCAGACGGTGCAGGAGTGCCCCTTTTGTTTCGGCAGGACCGGCACAAAGGGAAGACGGACAATCTTCACCTGTCCGGAGGAGAGCTCCGCCTCCGTGACCTCCTCCCTCGTATAACCGTTGTCAAAAATGATCTTCCCGCCCTGCCTAGTCTTACGGATCGGCATCGCCTTTGCCTGCCCCGGGTGCATCGGATCCTCGTAGGAGACCGGGGCAATCCGTGTGGTGTGCCCCTTCCTTCGGATCTCGACAAGATCCCGGATCTCTTCTGCCTGCTCCATTCGTGCCCTCACGCTTTCCTTTTGACAAGAGCCCCGGAGCCTTGCGGCCCCGGAGCTCCGGTGAAATCTTATGCCTTGTAGAGCACCTTCTTGAAGTTCTTCTTGCCCTTTCTAAAGAGCTTTCCGTCCTTCAGGTCCTCCTTCGTGTACTTTGCAAACTTGTCCGTGACCTTGACGTCGTCCACGGTCAGGCCGCCGCCGTCGATGGTCTTGCCTGCCTGGCCCAGGGACTTCTCAAAGCCCGCCTTCACGCAGATGTTCCGGACGCCGATGGTGCCGTCCTCCTCAAAGTCCGCATCGGACAGAACCAGCTCCGGCACCTGCGCGCCGGTGGCACCGGCGCCGCCAAAGAGCGCCTGGGCACCTGCCTCGGCCTTCTTTGCCTCGTCCTCGCCGTGGACCAGGGAGGTGAGCTCGTAGGCCAGGATCCGCTTTGCCTCGTTGAGCTGGGCGCCCTCCCAGGTGTCCATCTCGTCGATCTGAGCGAGCGGCAGGAAGGTCATCATGCGGAGGAACTTCAGGACATCCGCATCGTCCACGTTTCTCCAGTACTGGTAGAAATCGTAAGGGCTGGTCTTGTTGGGATCGAGCCACACGGCGCCGCCGGAGGTCTTGCCCATCTTGGTGCCGTCGTGCTTCAAAAGGAGCGAGATCGTCATCGCGTAGGCGTCCTTCCCGGTCTTCTTGCGGATCAGG
>JBJEYC010000469.1:0-23861 GCA_051886435.1 Lachnospiraceae bacterium | reverse complement strand
CGCCGATCTTCTGGTTTCCATCCACCAGATAGCTCTCGATCATCAGGCCCTTGACGAGCTTTGCCAGATCCGGTGCGACATGCATGCTGTGGAGCACGTCCTTGGCAATGCGGATCTGCTCCATGTACTGCTTGCCGGAATTGCTGTGGTTGCAGTCCACAATGACCGCCGGGTTGGCAAGGCCGAGCTTTTTGTACTGCTCACTGACGAAGACCAGGTCCTCGTAGTGGTAGTTCGGGTGGTTCCTGCCATAGTTGTCCACGTAGCCCCGCAGGATCGCATGGGCCATCGGGTTCCCGGTGGTGTGCACCTCCCAGCCGCGGTACAGAAATGTCTGCTCGCTCTGGGCGGCGGTGATGGAGTTCATCATGACGGAGATGTCCCCGGAGGTCGGGTTCTTCATCCCCGCGGGGATACCGATGCCGGAGGCCACCATACGGTGCTGCTGATCCTCCACGGACCGCGCGCCGATCGCGACATAGGCCAGAAGATCCGAGAGATACCGGTGGTTCTCAGGGTAGAGCATCTCCTCGGCGCAGGTAAAGCCGGTCTCCCGCACTACGCGGGAGTGCATCTCGCGGATCGCGATGATGCCGGCCAGCATGTCCTCACCCTTCTCCGGATCCGGCTGGTGGAGCATGCCCTTGTATCCCACACCCTTGGTGCGGGGCTTGTTTGTGTACACCCGGGGGATGATAAAGATCTTGTCCTTCACCTTCTCCTGGACCTTCGCGAGGCGTGTCATGTACTCAAGCACCGCATCCTCCCGGTCCGCGGAACAGGGACCGATGATCAGCAGAAAACGGTCATCCTTCCCGGTAAAGATGGCCTCGATCTCCTTGTCACGCGCCTCCTTGATGTCCCGGATTTCCTGTGAAAGGGGGAACTGCTGCTTGAGCTCCTGGGGGATCGGCAGTTTCCTTCTGAATTCCATTTGCATTTCCATACTGATGCCACCTCTGTCTTCACTTTCGTACTTCACCGTGCTACCATTACTGCTGATTATAAGCTCGCGGCGCTCTTTTGCAATATTCCCGCGGAAGAACGCCCGCACACAAGGCTCCCATACCTGGGACCTTCTGTCAACGAAAAACCGCAGGAGGCCGCTCCATGAGTTCGATCACCACCGCATCCGGAAAACATGTGGATCCGCTGCGCCCCGCCCCAAAGGACCTCGACCTTTCGGACATCGCCCATGCTCTCTCACTCCTCTGCCGCGGAAACGGCCATGTCTCCCACCTCTACACCGTGGGACAGCACAGCATCGCCTGCTGCCGGGAGGCGGCAGCGCGGGGTGCCTCCCCCTTTGTCCAGGCCGCATGCCTTCTCCACGACGCGGCAGAGGCCTATCTCTGCGACCTGCCGCGTCCCATCAAAAAAGAGCTCCCCGCCTATCAGGAGGCGGAAGATCGGCTCCTTGGCATGATTTTCCGGCGGTTTCTGCTTAGGGATCTGACAAAAGAGGAGCGCGCAGAGGTCGCCGCAGTCGATGACGACATGCTCTCCTATGAGTTCCGCAGCCTCTTTCCAGAGCCCCTTGGGGAGAACTGGAAGCACATCCAGTCCGCCCCGGATCTTTCCTTTCAGGACCCGAAGGTCACGGAGGAGGCGTTCCTTTCTCTTGCTCGGGCGCTGTTTTCCGAAATAGGAGGGCCCTTCTCATGAAGAACCAGAATTTCGTCCGGATCCGCTCCCACAGGGCAAGGTATCTTGTCCCAGTCCTTCTTCTTTTGTTTTCCCTTGCGCTGAACCTGGCAGCCTGGAAGAGCACGGCCTTTTCCGACTGGTTCACGGACCACATCTTCCCGGTCTACGCCTCCCTCTTTGGCCATCTGACTTCCCCCGCCCCCTTCAGCATCGGGGAGCGGCTCCTGCTTGCCGGCGTCTTTTGGATCGCGGCCCTTCTTGCTGCCACGCTGCTTCTTCTTTTCCTGCATCGGCGCCCAGGCTTTTGCCGCTTTGCAAAGGGTTTTTGGACCGCCACCTTGTGGGTGGTGTCCCTGGTTGTTCTCGTGCAGACCTTCGGGTGCTTCATCCAGTACCACTGCACGCCCCTGGAAAACGCCCTGCCAGGCTATGGGAAGACCTACACTCTGGAGGACCTTGCCGATCTTCGGGACTACGTGGTCACAACCTGCAACACCCTGGCGCAGGAGATGCCCCGGGATGATGACGGGAAGGTCTCCTATGAAGGTGGCGAGGCCGCAATGCAGAAGGAGGCGGGAAAGAGCGTACAGGCCCTTTCCGCCGCCTATCCGCGCCTTGGCGGATATCAGGTGACCCCCAAGCCCCTCACCTTCTCGGCCTTTGTGAGCCAGCAGTACATGCAGGGCTACTACTTTCCCTTCTCCATGGAGGCCAACTACAACGAGCTCATGGAGATCATGAACAAGCCCTTCACCATGTGCCACGAGCTCTCCCACACCCACGGCTACATCTATGAGGATGACGCGAACTTCCTCGCCTTTCTCGCCTGCACAGAGTCGGACGACCCCGTCTTTCAGTACAGCGGCTGGCTCGGCATCCTCAACTACGTGGACAACGCCTTCTACGAAAATGCCGGAAAGACGGTCTACCGGCAGCACGTGGCGATTTCCGACACCGTCTCCTCGGATAACCAGTTCCTGTCAGACGAGACCTGGGAGCTGGTAGAGGGGGAGTCGGCACTGGACACCGACACCGTGAAGCAGGCCGCCGACACCTACGTGGACACGACCCTCAAGGCAAACGGCGTGTCCTCCGGAAAGATCAGCTACACCCACGTGGTGGCGCTCCTTCTCGAGTACTTCGACGGGAACTTCTGAGCACAGCCGCCCGCGGATCTGGTATCATGGACAGGAAAAACGCGCCGCCAAGCGGCAGAAAGAAGGAAAGACATGGACATTGTGTGCCTGGATATGGAAGGAGTACTCGTACCGGAGATCTGGATCGCCTTTTCGAAGGCATCCGGCATCCCGGAGCTTTCCCGCACCACCCGCGATGAACCCGACTACAACAAGCTGATGAACTGGCGGCTCGGGATCCTGAAGGAGCACGGCCTCGGCCTGAAGCAGATTCAGGACACGATCGCCACCATCGATCCCCTGCCGGGCGCCCGGGAATTTCTCGACAAGCTCCGGGAAGAGACCCAGGTCATCATCATTAGCGACACCTTCACCCAGTTTGCGATGCCGCTCATGAAAAAGCTGGGCTACCCTACCCTTTTCTGCAACACCCTGGAGGTGGCACAGGATGGGACGATCACCGGCTTTAAGATGCGCATCGAGCAGTCCAAGCTCTCGACGGTGAAGGCCCTGCAGTCCATCGGCTTCCAGACCATCGCAAGCGGCGACTCCTACAATGACCTGGGCATGATCCGGGCAAGCAAGGCGGGTTTCCTGTTCAAGACGACAGACCAGATCCGCAGGGACAACCCAGACATCCCGGCCTACGAGACCTTTGATGAGCTGCTGCACGCCATCGAGGGCGCGCTGGACTGATGGATCTGACCCTGTCCCTCGCCCCGATGGAGGGGATCACCGGCTATGTCTTCCGAAATGCCCACCATAAGTTCTTCGGGGGCGGCTCCCAGGTCCGGTACTACACCCCCTTTGTCGTGTGCACCTTCACGAAGAAAATCAAGACCCGGGAGAAGCAGGACGTGTTACCGGAGCACAACGAGGGGATTCCCCTCGTGCCGCAGCTTCTCTCCAACAAGGCGGAGGAGTTTCTCTACACGGCCCGCTCCATGGCGGAGTTTGGCTACCGGGAGGTGAACCTAAACCTCGGCTGTCCCGTCGCCACCGTCACCGCAAAGAAGAAGGGCTCCGGATTTCTCACGGTCCCCGATGAGCTGGACCGGTTCCTCTGCGCCATCTATGAGGGAGCGGAAAAGATCCCGGTGACCCGGGAGGACGGCTCCACCGGGCCCCTTGCGATCTCCATCAAGACAAGGCTTGGATTTTCCGATGTCGCAGAGGCGCCAAAGCTCTTTGCGATCTATGAGCAGTACCCGGTGAAGGACCTCATCATCCACGCAAGGACCAGGGCGGAGCAGTACGCCGGGCAGCCGGAGCTCGATGTCTTCTTTGAGATCCTGTCTGGCTCCCGCCTTCCCATCACCTACAACGGGAACGTGTTCACAAAAGAGGACGCGGACTACATCCGCATGCGGTCCAAAGACAGACTCACCGGCATCATGATCGGCCGGGGTCTTGTGGAGGATCCCGCCCTCTGCCGCGAGATCCAAGGCGGCCCGCCCGCCACGAAAGAGGAGCTCGCTTCCTTCCACCGCACCCTGTACGAGGGGTATCTTGCGCAGTACGCAGGCTTTCACGGACAGAGCAGCGGGGACCTTGTCGTCATCAACAGGATGAAGGAAGTCTGGTCCCACCTGGGACTTTTGTTTGCTGACAACGGGCACTATCTGAAGGCCATCCACAAAGCCGCGACCCGCCCTGCCTACGAGGCAGCGGTCCGGTGCCTGTTTGACAACTGCGCCCTGGTGCCCCGAACCCCTGGCATCCAGAAGCCATCTTCTTCCAACGCATAATAAAGAGAATCCGTCTGCAGCACAGCTGCAGACGGATTCTCTTTTTTGCCTCCGCGATGCCCCATGGCGCGAAGAAGTGCCGGGCTCAGTTCCGAAACAGGTCGAGATTCTCGTCTGAGTGCTCCACCTGGCGGGAGAAAAGGTGGCAGGTCCAGGCCATGTCCTCCCGGGTAAAGTGCCCCTTCTCATGAAATGCCGCAAGGCACATGAGGCGAAGCTGCACGAGGCACCGGCAGGTGAGCCGGATCTGCGGCGCAAAGTCAGGCTCCTTGTTTTCCGCAAAGTACGCATCGATCCAGTAGCGAAAGACAAAGTAAGCGGCAAGCTTTAAAAACCAGTCCCGCTCCTTGGGCACCGCGAGGGCAAAGGCTTTGTTCCATTCCCCGTAGTGCTCCGCGGCCGCAAGGATTCCTGCCTTCTGATCCTCCCAGCGCGCGTTCATCTCCTCCTGCTTTTTGCAAAGGTCTGCGACCTCCTGAGGAGATGCGGGAAAGAAGATCCCGGCGGCCTTCAGGGCCTCCTCCAGATCCTGCCCCGCGGCGCCCCGGAGTGCTTCCAGCACGCGGTTTCGCTCTGCAAGGACTGCCTGCAGGCGCTTTGTCTCCTCCTTCGTCAGTGGATCCTGCTCCTCAGAATCTGGAAGCTCCACCCGAAGAAGCCGCGGGATGCCCGGCGTCTCAAAAAAGAGCCTCCCCGCCTCGGGGCAGGAGAGGGAGAGATCCCGCTGCTCATAGTCCCCGCAGCAGCCAAAATACCTGGGGTACTCGTCGCAGGCCTGACAGAGGATGTCCGGCCCGAGCGCTTTGATGAGGCCGCAGAGGCCGTCCGACCCGTCATAGAAGGGACAGAATCCTTCCTTTGTCAGCGGGAAGAACCGGTACCCGTCCTCCTCGCGAATGAGGCCCCGGATCTTCTCACCAAGAGGCCCCGGCACCACCTGGTAGCGGTAGTAGGTCTCATCGTCGAGATCCAGCTCCCAGTCCCTGCAGCAGGTATCGGGACAGTTTCCCGCGACACACTGAAATTTGCTATAATACGGCGGAAATTCCAAAATCATGACAGACTCCTGAACACTGAGGTAACAAAATGCGGCAGATCACCATACTTGCCATCGGAAAAATGAAGGACAGGGCGCTGGAATCACTCCAGCAGGAATACTGCAAGCGTCTGCAGGCCTTCTGCGAGGTCCGGATCCTGGAGGTGAAGGACGAGGCCAACGAACACACCGACCGCCCGGGGGAAGCGGAGCACACCAAGGACCTGGAGGCCAGCCGGGCCCTGGAAAAGATCCGTCCCGGGGACTTCGTGGTCCTTCTGGACCTGCACGGCACCGAGTGGACCAGCGAGCAGTTCTCCGAGCGCCTCGGCACCTGGGCCGATGGCAGCAAAAACCTGGTCTTTGTGATCGCAGGATCCCTGGGACCGGGACAGGCCCTTTTGCAGCGCGCCGATGTGCGCTGGAAACTCTCAGATCTGACCTTCACCCACCTGATGACCCGGGTCCTTATTCTGGAGCAGATCTACCGGGGCTTCATGATCCGGGCAGGCCGCAGCTATCACAAGTAGACGAAAGGAACTCCCCATGGCAACTGAACTTCTCACTTCCCGCGACATGGCGCGGCTGTACTGCGATGCCTGCAGCGGCTGCGGCGACTGCTGCTGCGGGATGGGCGATACGATCCACCTGGATCCATATGACTGCAATGCCCTGACAAAAAACCTGCACCGGGACTTCGCATCCCTTCTTCAGGACACCATTGCCCTGCACGAGGAGCAGGGTCTCGTGCTGCCTCACCTGAAGATGACGGATGCGGGCCAGTGTCCATTTCTTGACAGCGCAAGGCGCTGCAGCATCCACGAATTCCGCCCGGGGCTCTGCCGGCTCTTTCCCCTTGGGCGAAACTACGACCCCACAACCCTCTCCTTCTCCTACTTTGTGGTACCGGACGGCTGCGATATGCCCGGCAAGGCAAAAATCCGGATTTCAAAGTGGCTCGGGGTGCCGGACCTTCCCCGCTACGAGAAATTTGTCGCCGACTGGCACTTCTATGTCCGGGACGTGCAGGCGGTGCTTGCCCGCACGCAGGATCAGGCAAGCCGCAGTGCCCTCTCAAAATTTGTCCTCCAGGTCTTTTTCGTCACGCCCTATGACCCGTCCCGGGACTTCTACGAGCTCTTTTCCATGCGGCTCAACGAGGCAAGGACGGTTCTTTGAGAATCCGCTCCCGGAAGGCCGAAAACGCACTGGGGATGGCGTAGCGCCCGGCAAGTTCCTCGCGGCGCGCAAACTGCCAGCCTGGAGAAACCGGGTGCCGGACGGGGTCCGGCAGGGACTCCAGTACGACCCGATACCCTGTCATCTCCCAGACAAGGTGGGTGAACACGTGCCGCGCCGGGGGAAGGGGCGTGATCGAGAGGGGAAGAAAGCCCTCCCTGGCAAGCACCTCCCGCGCCTCTTCAGAGGAGAGGTGTCCCTCCTCATTTGGAAACTCCCAGAGCCCCGCAAGAAGCCCCGTCTCCTCCCGCTTGTGCAGGAGAATCCGATCCCCGCAGGAGATCAGAAAGACCGTCTTCTCCTCCCTGCGCTTTGGCACCTTTGCGGGCATGATGGGAAGCTCCATCTCCCTGCCCTGGTGCCTGGCAAGGCAGAATTCCTCCCAGGGACAGGCATCGCAGTGGGGTGCGCCGTTCGGCAGGCAGACCATCGCCCCGAGGTCCATCAGTGCCTGGTTGGTGTCCCCGGGGCGGTCCTTTGCAATCCGTGCGGCAAAAAAGCGCTCTGCCGCCTCCCCGGCCTGTTTGGTCTTGATGGGCTCTCCATAGGCCGTGCGCCTCGCGAAGATGCGCTGCAGGTTCCCATCCACAGCGGGTACCGGCTCGCCGAAGGCGATGGAGGCGATCGCCGCCGAGGTGTAGGGGCCGATCCCCGGGAGCTTTCGAAGTTCCTCCCGGGTGCCGGGCATCTTCCCGCCATAGTCGCGGACGATGACCTCTGCCGCCTTTTTCAGGTTCCGGACCCGGCTGTAGTAGCCAAGGCCCTCCCACAGCTTGCTGAGCTTTTCCTCTCCCGCCGCGGCCAGGGACGGGATATCCGGGAGCGCGGAAAGAAACCTCTCATAATAGCCCCGCACCGCCTCGACCCTTGTCTGCTGCAGCATGATCTCGGAGAGCCACACGTGGTAGGGTGTGGGATCCTCCCGCCAGGGGAGAATCCGGCGGTTTTGGTCGTACCAGGCAAGAAGCCGTGTGCTCTCCTGCTGCTCCTTTCCGCTCATAAAAGGCCCTCCCCCTGGGAGAGGACCCCCGCAAGGACCGAAGCCACTTCTTCCAGGGCGGCCTTTTCCTGTTCTCCAAAGCGCCCCTTCTCGGTGCTGTCCAGATCCAGCACCCCCAGGATCTTTTCCCCGTCAAGAAGCGGCACCACGATCTCCGAGCGGGAGGCACTGTCACAGGCGATGTGTCCCGGAAAGGCGTGAACATCCGGCACCACGAGGGTGCGCTTTTCCTTTGCTGCAGTGCCGCAGACTCCCTTTCCCAGGGGGATGCGGATGCAGGCGGGCTTTCCCTGGAAGGGCCCGAGAATCAGCTCATCCCCACGCAGCAGGTACACCCCTGCCCAGCTCACCCGCTCCATGTCCTGGTAGAGCACCGCCGCCGCGTTGCAAAGAAGCGGCAGGGCCGCCCGCTCTCCCTCTGCAAGGGCCCGGATCTTTGATGCCAGTTCCTGATCACTTTCCATCCTGAGATCTCCTTTGTTTCCGGTTTGTCTGTCTACACTGACCATTGTAAAATAAGCACGATGAAAAACCAAATTCATACATACCGAAAAAAACATACCCTGCTGCCGGTCCTGCTCCTTGCCGCAGCGCTTCTTGTCCTGTTTGCCGCTGTCATACCGGTCATCCGGCTGCGCCGGGCGGACTCTGCCCTCGCATCCGGCGACTACGACACCGCGATCGCCATCTATGAACAGTACGGCTCCCTCTACGGGGCGGCAGAGCGTCTGACCGACGCAAGATACCAGAAAGCCTGTGCCCTCCTGAAAGAGGGATCCTACGCCGATGCCCTCGCGCTCTTTACAGAGCTTGGGGACTATCAGGACAGCAGTGACCTTGCGGGACAGGCGCAACTTGGCGTGATCTCCAATGAAATCAGCGCCGGTGACTACAACGGGGCCCTCACAGAGCTCTCCCAGCTTGACCCGAACGAGGATCAGGTCGCTTCGCTCATCGAAGAGGCAAAATTCGGACGGGCCAAGCTCCTTGCCGGTATCGGAAAACTCGAAAATGCCGCCACCGAGCTGGAGGCCCTGGGGGACTACACCGGGGCACCGGACCTTCTAAACAGCGTCCGGTACAACCTTGCCATCGACCGCCTCAGTATCTGTGACTTTGCAGGAGCCGATGAAATCCTCAAAGAGCTCCCGGATGGCGTTAGCGACGCCTCCGTACTCGAACCCCTCGCCGCCTCCCCCTTTGACGGCGTCTACCAGTGCGTCTACACGGACAGCGCAGGCAGAACCGATCCCACTGCTACCTCCTACCTCTGGATCCACTCGGTGATCACCACCGGGACCACCTCCCTCGTCCTGGGCATGCAGGAGGACTTTGCGGTGGGCGCCGTGGATGCTGCCACCTTCGGCGCTGCCGCGGTCAACGCGGTCTACTATCAGAATCCCGACGCCCTGACCTGGTACTTCTCCTACGCAGGCTCCGCCGACGACGCGGATGACACGGACGGGGACTGCTACGAAAAACTCGTCCTCTCCGATGACATGCAGACGGCGGTGACCTCCATCGTGGACAGCAAGACCTTAGAGGAAGTGTCCCGCCCCCGCACCAGGACCTGGACCCTGGTCACCGACCAGGACACCGCCTCCGCCGTGCGGACCGGATTTCAGCGCAGGATGGCACAGGATCTTGGCATGACGGGCAATGCCTACTTTGCGGATGCCACGGACAGCACCGCCATCACCCACTACTGCAGCGTGGAGAACTGCACGAACCCCGGGACCCTCATCGCGGAGGATGCCCTCTCCCGCGCTTATTACTGTGAGGACCACCGCTCAGAATATGAAAAAGACTCCCGCGTGCAGACGCAGGAGCCCTGATCTTCTCTTCTCTCAGTTCGTGTCCGCTTCGGCAGCATCTTCTGTCCCCACGCAGTCACGGTAGATCGCCGCATGGTCATAGATGCAGGACCAGGTATCCGGCGCCTTCGCGGTGCAGCAGATGTAGCGCGTGCCGTCGGTTCCGGTCATCGAGGAAACCGCGCAGAACCCGGCCGCGGACAGGAATCCGGTCTTTGCTGAGAACACAATGCCCGGCACATCCTGGGTCTCCATGCGCTTTAAGAACCGGTTCGACACCGTGATCCCGTCCGGATGGACGCTGGTCTTGACCGTGGTGTACTGCCTGGTGGAGAGGATCTTGCGGGCAAGGTCATTGGACAGAGCCGCCTGCATGATCTTCGCGATGTCCTCCACCGTCGAGTACTGCTCCTCGTCATAGGCACCCACGGCATTGACGAAGTGGGTGTCCGAAAGCCCAAGTTCCTCTGCCTTTTTGTTCATCGCATCCACAAAGGCCGAATCACTTCCCGAAACATATCTTCCCAGGGCGATCGCCGCGTCCGCACCGGAGTGCAGGGCCGTGCCGTAGAGGCAGTCGGCAACCGTCACGATCTCCCCCGCCTGAAATCCCATGGCCGCGTCGTTATCCGTGGACACGGTCTCCAGGATGTCTTCCGTGATTTCCACGGTGTCCGAGAGGTTTTGGTTTTGCAGCTGCTCTGCCGCCACCAGAACCGTCATGACCTTGGTCATCGAGGCAGGGACGATCCTGGCGGTCTCGTCCTTTGCCGCCAGGATCTCCCCGGTGTCCGCATTCACCAGAATTCCATAGCTGCTGCTGATGTCGCCCAAGGTATCGGTATGATCCGTCTTCTGATAGGCGGCGGTTTCTCCCCTTGTGGGGAGGACTGCGGCCAAACCAAGCGCTGCCGCAAGCACCACCCCTGCCGCAAGGAGCGGGATCCTTCCCCGCCCACGATTAATTCTCATAGACAAATGCCTCCCCGGCCTCCAGCGCCGGGATCTGCTCCTGGAGGATCTTCTGCTGCATTTCTCTTGTGTCCTCCAGCACTGCTTTCAGGTTGTCACGGGTCACCCGGTGATTTCCCGCCGCGATCTCCTCACAGATCCTGTGATTGATATCCGGAGAGAAATGGATGGGATCCATATAGTTGTCAAGATCCGTCACCACTTCCTCCCAGTTCTGAAAGTCGTAGACCTCCACGTTGTCACAGGAAAGAAGCGCCTCCATCACCTGCTGCTCGCTCCAGAAATATACCTCCGTCAGGCCGCTCCGCTCGGTGCTGTCCCACCAGAGGGCGGAGTAGGGCGGCAGGAAAAACGTAAACTGCGTGTCCGGATGCTTTTTCACCTGCTCCAGAAGTAGGTCGATGTTCCCCTGCACGTTGTCAGCGTAGGCATCCGCCGCCTCCATGGCCGCCGGCTCCCGCTTTCTCTGGTACTGGGAGAGGGCCCCCGCCTCGGAGAAGTTCTTTCCTTCTGACCAGTTGTAGGAGAGGTTCTCGTTGTACCCGGAAAGACTCTGGGCCACCATGTAGGGGATCTTCTCGAACAGCACCGAGCTGTTGAGAAGATAGGCAGCGTCATTGAAGGGGTTGTCGTCATAGAGGTACATGGGGCAGCCCGTTGATTCGAAGGTGGTCTTTGCAGGCAGAATCATCGCTGCCGCATCCAGGTTGAAGAAGACCCTTTTCAGGTGCTGGGAGGAAAAGGCGAGGTCCAGGTACCAGGTAAGGTCCGCAATGCAGCCATAGGAGCGCACTGCCTTAATGGTATGCACCCCGAAGGCTTCGTCATACCAGGAATTGTCGTTGTTCTCCACCACCGAGGAACCCACGATCACCGCGTCGTAGTCAAGGTGCCGCAGCGCCCCGGGCACCTGGTACTCCTTCTCCGTCTGTACGGCAGAAAGGCCAAACCAGGGGGCATGGTAGTGGAAATAGGGATCCACCACGTACACGAGAAGTGCCGCCAGGGCGAGGAGAACTCCCGCAGTGATCCCCAGTGTGCGCAGGAAGCCGGCGCGGGTTTTCGGCGTATTTTTTCCCATCCGCATCTCTCCTAAAACTTAAAGTACAGGAAGGTGGTGACGCCCTGCAGAGAGAGCAGGCACCAGGCTGTCAGGATTCCGACAAGGACCGCGTTTTTCCCGGTCCAGGCCATGGTATCGGCGATCTCCTTCGCGCGCCGGCCCCGGACAAGAAGTATGGACAGGGCCAGCAGAAAAATCAGTTCCTGCAGAAGGACCAGATTCGCCATCCCCGGCGCAAGGCGCTTCACCGCCTGATTCAGGATGTAGAACTCCGGGATGTCCAATGTGTTCGCCATCCGGTATAGAAATCCCGGCCAGGTGGGGTAGAAAAAGCGCCGCAGGATCGCATAGGAAATATCCAGCCGCTCCGCCCCGAAAAAGACCAGCGTAAAGGCAAAGACCGCAGTGTTCAGCGCCTGCAGGGCCAAAACCCCGGCGCGGCCCTTCACCCGCTCTGAGGGCTCCCGCACAAAGCACCTTGCAAGCACCACGAGGATTCCGGAGAGCACACCCCAGTACAGGTAGTTCCAACTCGTTCCGTGCCAGAGGCCCGAGAGCACAAAGATCAGGATTACGTTGCATGCGGTGCGAAATGTCCCCTTCCTGCTGCCCCCGAGGGGGATGTAGACGTACCGGGTGAAAAACCCGGTCAGGGACATGTGCCATCTGCGCCAAAAGTCAGCAAAATTTCTCGCCTGGAACGGGGCATTGAAGTTCTCCGGCAGGTCGATCCGAAACATTCTGGCAATGCCAAGCGCCATGTCGATGTAGCCGCTGAAGTCAAAGTAGAGTTGAAAGACCACCGCAAGGAGAAAGACAATGACCGTCAGGGTGTCCAGGTAATAGGCGTTGGCATAGCCAAAGGAGGCCGCGGGGGCCAGCCTGTCGGCGATCAGGACCTTCTTTGCCATGCCAAAGACAAGAAGCACAAAACCCCTGCCAAAGTCCTCCAGGGAGAAGCGCCGCCTCTCCTCATCGTGAAACTGGGGCGCCACCTCGCCATAGCGCAGGATCGGCCCCTCGGCAAGCTTTGGAAAGAAAACCGTCGTCAGCGTGTAGTTGAGCAGGGTGTCGTGCTCCACCTCTCCCCGGTACCGGTCCACGACAAAGGAGATCTGGCTCAGCGTGTAGTAGCTGATGCCGATGGGAAAGAGGATGGAAAAATCCTCCGGAAGGGAGAAGTGTGACTTCAGAAAGCCCTCGTACAGCGAGGCGTACTTAAAGGCACACAGATAGAAAATGTTAAAGAGAACGCCGGCCGTAAGAAGCGCCCGCTTTTTCCCCAAAAGGGAGCACTCCTCCACCTCCTCCCGGTTCTGAAGGACAGAAAGCTGTCTGCTGATCGCAAAGTTCACCAGGACGCTGACCAGGATCACCGGCACGTTCCAGACGGAAAAGAGGCCGTAGAAGAGGAGGGAGAGCAGGATCAGGGCAAACTTGGCGGGCGCAGGGTACCCCAGCCGGTGCAGGCCAAACCAGGCCAGGAGGGATACCGGCAGAAAGAGAAAGAGGAAGGCAAAGGAATTAAACAGCATGGCTCAGACCCACCTGGAGTGATGCAGTTCTCCCTTCCGGGAGAGATCTGGGAAATTGTTCTGCCGCAGCGCCTCGTACAGCACCACCGCCACGGAATTGGAGAGATTGAGGGAGCGGATATCGCCCCACATGGGAATCCGGATACAGGTCTTCTCATGCTCCCGGAGGATCTCCTCCGGAATGCCCGCGGACTCCTTCCCAAACATGATGTAGTCGTCCGTGCCAAAGTGCGCGTCGCTGTACACCGTATGTCCCTTGGTGGTCGCAAACCAGAGGTGCGGCCTTTTGGGATCGGTGTCCTCCCCGCCATATGCAAGCTCCGGGTGCTTTGCGAGAAAGTCCTCGTAGTCCACGTAGATCTTCTTGTCAAGTTTGGGCCAGTAGTCCATGCCGGCCCGGTGAATGTACTTGTCGCTCAAAACAAAGCCAAAGGGCTGGATCAGATGGAGCCGGGAGCCGGTGGCCACGCAGGTCCGCCCGATCGCCCCGGTGTTGAAGGGGATCTCCGGCTCATGCAGCACGATGTTGATCATGTCCGCCTCCTAAAAAGCCTGGTGGCGCACCACCGCGTACTCATCATCCGACTGCCAGTAGGGGCAGCGCTCATGGTGTCCGCGCTCCTCCTGCATGAGGCGCGCGTAATCATCCTCGTCGATGTCCGCAAGGCAGCAGTACTCCTCGAGATCTTCGTCCCAGACATAGCTGCTGCAGGTGTCACAATCCGACATCACTTTTTCCTCATCTTTCCCACAAGAAACGGAATTTCCACCGCCATCATGCAGACCCAGCCCACCGTATAGGACCAGGGGATGGCAAGAAAGCCCATGCCCCGGGCAAAGACGAGAAGGGCCGCCGCGAGGACCCGGGTACACATGTTGACCGTGGTGGAGAGCAGGGTCACCTTCAGGTCACCGATGCCCCGGAAGTACCCCTGCACGCCGTTGGTCACGGCAGGGAGCAGGTACATGAAGGCAATCAGCCGAAGATACCCGGTTCCCAGTTCGATGACCGCCGCATCCGCGGTGAAGAGCCGCATCATCGGTTCGGCAAGGCACCAGAACAAAATTCCGGAGAAGAGGCCGTAGGCCGTCTCCAGGAGCATTCCGTACCGGAATACCGCCCGGACTCTCGTCTCCTCCCCGGCGCCCTCGTTCTGCGCCATGACAGAGGTCATCGCGTGGGCGATGTTCTGCTCGATCACCATAGCGTAGTCATCCGCCCGGTTGACCGCGGAGAAGGCCGCCGTGGCATTGACCCCCATGGTGTTCACGATGCCCTGGATGCCCAGTTTTCCGATCTGCACCGCGCTCTGCTGCAGGGCGCTGACCATGCCGTAGGAGAGGGTCAGATGGAAAAGCCCCGCGTCAAAGACCAGCCATGCCCTTCCCAGCTGCAGGATCGGGATCTTTTTCTGCACATAGATCCAGCACAGGATCCCGGAGAGGGCCTCCGAGACAACTGTGGCCACGGCTGCACCCATGATTCCCATGTGCAGCACGCAGACAAAGAACAGGTCCCCGCAGATGTTCAGGGCGGCACTCACCGCCAGAAAGATCAGCGGCGATTTCGCATCGCCCATGGCGCGCAGGGTCCCTGCAAAGTAGTTGTAAATGAAGTTGAAGATCAGGCCAAAACCGATCACCCGAAGGTACACCGAGGCCTCGCCGATGATGGACTCCTCCACCTGCATCAGGCGCAGGATCCCGGGGGCAAAAATCATCACCAGGGCGGACATCAGAACCGAGAACGCGGCACCGGCGAGAAATCCGGTGCTGACCTCGCGCTTTAAGCGGTCCTCCTGCTTTGCGCCGTACATCATGCCGATCAGGATGCCGGTGCCCAGACAGATTCCCTGCTCAAACAGGATGATCAGTGTCATCAGGGGGTTTGAGGTGCCCACCGCCGCCAGGGCGGTGGCGCCCACAAACTGCCCCACCACGATGCCGTCCACCGCGTTGTAGGTCAGCTGCAGAAGATTGCCCAGAACAAGCGGTATGGTGAACTTCACCAGGATGGGGAAGAGCTTCCCCCTTGTCATATCGTGAACCATATTACATCTTGAAGCGGTAGCCTACGCCCCAGATCGTCTCAATGTACTGCGGCTTGGAGGTATCGTACTCGATCTTCTCGCGGATCTTCTTGATGTGCACGGTGACCGTGGCGATATCACCCACGGACTCCATGTTCCAGACCTGGCGGAAGAGCTCGTCCTTCGTGAAGACGTGGTTGGGATTCTCGGCCAGGAAGGTCAGAAGGTCGAACTCCTTGGTGGTGAAGTTCTTCTCCACGCCATCCACCCAGACCCGGCGTGCGGTCTTATCGATCTTCAGGCCCCGGATCTCGATGACGTCGTTGGTCTTCTGTCCGGCGCCCACCAGTCTCTCATAGCGCGCAAGGTGCGCTTTGACCCTGGCCACCAGTTCGCTCGGGCTGAAGGGCTTTGTCATGTAGTCGTCCGCGCCAAGGCCCAGGCCCCGGATCTTGTCGATGTCGTCCTTCTTTGCGGACACCATCAGAATCGGGATGTTCTTCTTCTCCCGGATCTTGCGGCAGACTTCAAAGCCGTCCATGCCGGGCAGCATCAGATCCAGCACCACCAGATCATAGTCCTCATTCAGCGCCGCCTCGAGGCCGCTGTCGCCCCGGGTCTTGATGGTCACCGCAAAACCCGAGAGCTCCAGATAATCCTTCTCCAGGTCCGCAATGGACTCCTCGTCCTCCACAATCAATATCTTTCTCATTGTTACGGTTCCTCTTTTCTTAAATTATTCCTGTGTTTCCTCAGCGCGCCCGGTCTTGGGCTCCATCTCCCGGTACTTGCGCAGCACGAAGTGCATGCAGGTACCCTCCCCCTCATGAGAGGTGGCCCAGATATAGCCGCCGTGGTCCTCGATGATCTTCTTCACGATCGAGAGGCCGATGCCGCTGCCGCCCTGGGCGGAGTTGCGCGAGGAGTCTGTCCGGTAAAACCGGTCAAAGATGTTCGGAAGATCCCGCTGGGCAATGCCCTTGCCGTTGTCCTCGATCTCCACACGGACGGAGTCCTGCTCGTCCAGGATGCGGATGTCGATCCGCCCCTTGGGCTTGTCCATGTATTTGACGCTGTTGCTGATGATATTGTTGATCACACGCTTCAACTGCTCGGGATCGGCGATGACGAGCGTGTCCGGGGAAACCAGGTTGAAGTAGTTGAGCTGAATGCCCCGGGACTCCATGTCCATGCCGATCTCCTCAACGCAGTCCCCGAAGTAGTCCTTCACGTTGATGCGCTGGAAGTTGTAGGGGATCTTGTTGTTATCGATCTTGGCGTACAGGGTCAGCTCATTGATCAGCCGATTCATGTCGTTGGCCTTGTTCAGGATCGTGCGCAGGTATTTCTCCTGCTTCTCCGGCGTGTTGGCAACGCCGTCGATGAGACCTTCCGCATACCCCTTGATCGAAGTGATCGGAGTCTTTAAGTCGTGGGCGATGTTGCTGACAAGCTCCCTGTCATGCTTGTCGTTTTCGAGCTTCTCGTCCGCGGACTCCTTGAGCCGCAGCCGCATGTCCTCGTAGTTCTGATACAGCTCGCCGATCTCTCCCTTTTCGTTCACCGGCAGCATGTACTCGAGATTTCCGTCCCGGATCTGCTTCATGGCCTTGTTGAGCTCATCCACAGGCTTTAAGACGCTCCTGCGGATCCAGTTGGTAAGCAGGATCCCGGTAAATGCCATGACCAGGATGAGGGCGATCAGCATGCCGATCAAAAATCCCCGGGGGATCAGCGTCATGAACTTGGCTGCGATAAACAAAGAACCCTCGGCGCCGTCCGAGAACGAAAAGTCCAGCTGCTTGACGATACAGTCCAGATGGCCGATGTAGTATCCCTCACCGGAGTCGGCAGTCACGCCGTCATACTCCGGAAGTTTGTCGAAGATCTGGTCAGCCTCCTTCTGGTTGGTCGTATAGTAGAGCGCGTTCCCCTTTCTCACAATCAGAAAGGAGTGGTCATCCAGCTCACCCTTCAGGCTGTCCAGGTAGGAGGTGTCCTCGAGGGCAGTGGGATCCGAGGCGAGCTTGTCGGAGATCTCGCTGTAAAGGGCATCCATCTTCTGGGTGGCTGTGGTCTGATCCGTCCAGAAGGCGGAATAGCTCGTGATGGTTCCGTCCCCGCTCTGGTAAAACACGATATTGCCGACCACAAAGAAGGCGACAAGAAACAGGATGACCGGCAGGACGATCACAATGGAGAAGGCAATCACCAGTTTTTTCTTAAATGACATGTTCCTCCCTGGCCGCACTGCGGCCCTGTTTAGACCCGCTGTCCGCGAAGTCCGATGAATCAACAGATTATACCATAGTCCGGGACCGGGTGACAGGCCGGGCTTTCTCTTCTCTTTTTGCAGAAATATAGTCTGCACAACGCCATTTGTCTCCCCCGGCGCAAAATAAATTTTGAAATTCCTGTTGACAGCCAGACCCAGTTGTGCCATTATAATAACAGTAATCGTTACTGATATTGAGGAGGACACATGGCAACGAAGTTCAGCCGACAGCGCCAGGCGATCTGGGATTACATAAAGGACAGAACGGATCATCCAACCGCAGAAGCTGTTTACCTCGGTGTCAAGAGTACCTGCCCGAACATCAGTCTCGGGACCGTCTATCGGAACCTGATGCTTCTGAAGGACACCGGCATGATTCGGACTGTGGAAGTTGGGGATGGCGTCATTCATTTTGATCCCAACACCAGCGACCACAACCACTTCATCTGCGTGAACTGCGGGAAGGTGCTCGACATCGACGGCGGAGACGTGGAGACCATCAAACAGGAAGCGGCCGAGCATTTTACCGGACGCATCCAAGGGTACTCCGCATACTTCTACGGACTCTGCCCGGACTGCACCAAATCAGCGGCGACGAAAACAACTGAATAAGTATCGAAGCACCAACAACACAACAACACATTTTTAACACGAAAGGAGATTGCTACGATGAAATACAGATGCTTAATTTGCGGTCACATCTATGATGAGGAGAAGGAGGGTGTCAAGTTTGCAGACCTTCCTGAGGATTGGAAGTGTCCTACCTGCAAGGCTCCCAAGTCCAAGTTCGTCCCGGTTGACGAGAAGATGACCTGGGCAGCAGAGCACATCGTTGGCGTTGCCAAGGATGCTCCGGAGGACATCAAGGCAGACCTTCGCGCAAACTTCCAGGGCGAGTGCTCTGAGGTTGGTATGTATCTCGCTATGTCCCGCGTCGCATTCCGCGAGGGATATCCGGAGATCGGTCTGTACTATGAGAAGGCTGCTCACGAAGAGGCTGAGCACGCTGCAAAGTTCGCTGAGCTTCTCGGCGAGGTTCTGACTGACTCCACCAAGAAGAATCTGGAGATGCGGATTGAGGCTGAGAACGGCGCTACTGCCGGCAAGGTCGATCTGGCTACCAGAGCAAAGCAGCACAACCTGGATGCCATCCACGACACCGTCCATGAGATGGCTCGTGACGAGGCAAGACACGGCAGAGCATTCCAGGGTCTGCACGACAGATATTTCGGAAAGTAAATCGCAGCGGACTAACCGCCTTACGATTGGAGCAAAGGACCGGGGCAACTCCCCGGTCCTTTGTTGTGTTTGCAAACACCGATCGCGCGGGGTACACTGCTGAAAAGACACATCAGCAGCATATGAGAAAGGGTTTAATTTTATGAAGATTGGAATTATCGGCGCTATGGACGTGGAGATCGCAACGCTCCGGAAGCAGATGACTGCGCGCGAGGATGTGACCCGCGCCGGAATGCAGTTCTCCTGCGGCAAAATCGGAAACACCGATGTGGTGGTGGTGCAGAGCGGCATCGGCAAGGTCAATGCGGGCTGCTGTGTGCAGATTCTCGCGGATATGTTCCACGTGACCCACATCATCAACACCGGCGTGGCGGGAAGCCTGAACAACGACATCAACATCGGCGATATCGTCGTCTCCACCGGTGCCATGTATCACGACGTGGATGCCACCGTCTTCGGCTATCAGCGCGGTGAGATTCCCCAGATGGGCATCGTCTCCTTCCCCGCGGACGAGGTTCTGCGCGCCGCTGCGGTAAAGGCCGTGAAGGAAGCTGCCCCGGAGGTACAGGTCTTTGAGGGCCAGGTGCTCAGCGGCGATCAGTTCATCAGCACCCACGAGAAGAAAGAGGACCTGATGAAGAACTTCTCCGGGTACTGCGCGGAGATGGAGGGCGCGGCCATCGCCCAGGCCTCCTACATCAACGGCATCCCCTATGTCATCATCCGGGCGATCTCGGACAAGGCAGACGAGAGTGTGGAGGAGTCCTATGACGTCTTTGAGGGCAAGGCTGCCATCCACTGCGCCAACATCACCCAGTACATGGTTGCCCATCTTGGCTGAATCACACGCATCCTGTAATCTTCTTCCTCTGCAGTCTCTGCAGAGGAGTTTTTTTATGCTCAGCGCGCTGCAGGACCACCCGGCATCATGGCAAGATAATACCTTGCAAATGTCTCCGGACTGGTCTTCATCTTCTCCCTGGCCCACCACCGGATCGCGCTGATAAAACTCTCCGTCTGCAGCACAATGCGAAGATCCTCCGGCACTTTCGTATCCCCGGAGGGGAGCTTTGCAAACATCCGCTCAAGATCCCCCGTAAGATACCGCACAAAGATGTCGCTGCTCTCATAGGTCAGAATCCGGATGATCTCCTCCTTGTTTTCGTAGAGATGCCGGCAGAAGTGCTCGATGCGCTCCTCTAATGAGTGATCCCCGTGGGAATAGTCATGTCCCTGCTCCCGGGTCAGGTCCTGTGAGAAGACATGCGATACGATGTCACCGCACATGGTCTCAAGCAGGGCATCCTTGGAGGCAAAGTGCGCGTAAAAGGTGCTGCGTCCGATGTCTGCCTCTTCCAGGATGTCCGCGATCGTGATCTGTTCATATCTCTTTTTTGCCAGGAGGCGATCGAAAGCGTCGAAAATCGCCCGTCTCGTCTTTTGCTGTCTTCTGTCCATGCTGCTCCCTTGTTTCCGAACTTTTTGCGGCTTTTGTGTTCTAACGAACTTCCCCGACTGATTGATTGTTGATACCGAACATCGTGTTCCATATCTTATAAATTGTACGATACACGATCAGGAGGAATTTTGCCATGCTTCGGAAATGGATTGGCGGAGATTCCCGGGCGACCCTCTTTAGCGTCGGAATCTCCGCGGCTTCGCTTTTGTTGAGTCTTTTGGGGATCCCGGAGGGGAGAACGCTGGATCCTGCGTGGATTGCCGTTGTGCTCTGCGGCGTGCCGATTGTTGCAGGCGCCGCGGCGGCTCTTGTGCGGGAGCGCGACATCACAGCGGATCTTCTCGTCTCCCTGGCAATTCTAGCTTCCCTTGGCATCGGATCATATTTTGCGGCCGGTGAGGTGGCGTGGATCATGCAGCTGGGCTCTTTACTGGAGGACTTCACAGCCAGGAAGGCAGGAGAGGGGATCCGGCAGCTCATTGCCATGACGCCGCAAACGGCGCATGTCCTTCGCGATGGAAAGCTTGTGGACATTCTGGCAGAAAAGGTCATGGCAGGCGAAACCCTGCGGGTGCTTCCCGGGGAGACCATCCCGGTGGATGGAACCATTCTGGAGGGAGACACCACCATTGACCAGTCCATCATGACTGGAGAGAGTATTCCCGTGGAGCGAAAGGCCGGCGATCCGGTGCTCAGCGGGACCGTCAACCAGTACGGGTCTTTCTCCATGTGCGCCGCAAAGACCTGCCATGACTCCTCCCTGCAGCGGATGATCCGGCTCGCTGAGAAGGCCCAGTCCGAAAAGGCGCCGATCGTCCACCTGGCGGATCGGTGGGCAGCCTGGCTCGTTCTGATCGCACTTGGCTGCGCCCTTATCACATGGATCATTACCGGGACCTTTCTTCGGGCTGTCACGGTACTGGTAGTCTTCTGCCCCTGTGCCTTTGTCCTGGCAACCCCCACTGCCATGATGGCAGGTATCGGAAACGCGGCAAAACACGGCGTTTTGGTGCGCTCCGGGGATGCGCTGGAGCGTCTCTCAAAGGTTCAGACCATTGCCTTCGACAAGACCGGTACGCTGACACATGGAAAGCCGCATGTGGTACGGATTTTTGCTGCAGAGGGGCACTCTGAAGAAGAGATCCTGCGGTATGCGGCACTTGCTGAGCAGGATTCCGAGCATCCCCTGGGAAAGGCAATCCGGGAGGCCTGGAAGACGCACGGCGGGAAAGAAGAATCCGTCTGCGACTTTCAGATGCAGGCAGGAGCAGGCGTGGAGGCGACAGTTGACGCCGTCCGGGTGCGGATCAGCCGCTGCCAGATGGAAGACCTGTCTCCTTCGCTTTATGCAGCGGCAAAAACGATGATGGCGGAGGGCGCCACAATCGCCTGCGTCTTTCTGAACCAGGTGTCATCCGGTCTCATCGCCCTCTCTGACTGCATCCGTGAGGAAGCCCCTGCTGTCATCCAAACACTCCACAGGGATGGACTAAGCTGCGTTCTTCTGACAGGCGACAACTATGCCGCGGCCAAGGAAATCACAAAGGAAGCTGGCATTGACACTTATCAGGCAGGTCTTATGCCGGAGGACAAGTACGAATGGATCAAATCCCAGGAAAAGCGCGGCATCCATACCGCGATGGTAGGCGATGGCGTCAATGACGCGCTCTCACTGCGAAGCGCCTATGCAGGCATCGCCATGGGCGGAATTGGCAGCGACATTGCAGTCGAATCGGCCGATGCCGTGCTTGTCCACGATGAACTGCGTCTTCTTCCTTCACTCATTTCCCTCTCTCACAGGGTGATGGGAAAGATCCGACAAAACATCCTCTGCTCCCTTGTCATCAACCTCGCTGCGGTTCTTCTCTCCGCGATGGGTGTATTGAATCCCATAACAGGAGCCCTCTGGCACAACATCGGATCGGTCTTTGTGGTCGTCAATGCCGCCCTTCTCCTGTGCGCCCAAAACTTTGACTGATCGGCTTCCTGCTTTCCTGTCGCAGACAAACCGCACAAAAGACCTCCGGCCGGGATTCGTCCCGAGCCGGAGGTCTTTTTTCTGTCTGCTGTATGATCTGATGGCTGTCGACGCTCCCGGGAAAAACCCATCCTCCTGAAGAAGGGACTGATCCGGGATCTCAGATCTGCTTATCGGTTGTATGGCAGTGCGTAGAATGCGATTCCACCGTCGGTCAGACCGGCTGCCACAAAGCTATCCGCCTCCGTCCGACTGGTTGTGTAGAGGTATTCCCCTTTTTCCCCATTGAATGCGCAATAGACCGGAATTCCATCCTGCTGGGAAGCAGAGTAGAACGCGACACCCTCGACGGTCCACCCGTTCTCAGACAGCTGCTTTGCCTCTTCTTCGTTTACGCTGTAGTAGTGCTTGGCATCCTTGTTCGCCATCTGATACACCGGTGCAGAGGACGAAGCCGGCATTGCGAAGCAGATACCTCTGTCTTCAAATCCCGCCGCCACGAGCTGCTTGATGACATTTTCGTCATAGAGATAAAAGTAGTTATCCGTTGCGGCATTATAGAGCAGATGTACCTCTCTGTAGGTGTTCTCATAGGATTCCAGATAATTTTTGTAGGAGGAAACACTGATTCCCGGATAGTCGAAATCAAACTCCTGGGCATATGTCAGGTGTGCGGTCATGCCAAAACCGGTCACGTTGTAATCACCCACGATGTTTCGATAATGGCCTCCCTGATATGGCTTTTCCTCGTCAAACCAAGCGTAGAAGGCCGCGTTCGAGTCTCCGTATCCCCAGGCAAGATTTTCTCCTGTATTGAATGTCTCTGTATGCCAACTCTGATCCGTATCCCCATAATTGGCATTGATTTCTCCAATGGCCATAAGCGTCGAGGAGATACTGTATGGACCCTTTCCCTCTCCGGCGCGGAGTTCATTGCACTTCTGGACTGCATCAACCGATTCCGAAAGAAGCTTGATATTCGTGGCGTCCGAGGTATCCGTAAGATCTGTCCGTGCAAATGTTGTGGAAAGGGGAACCCTCGGGGTTGATGTCATCCCAATACCTGAGGTATTTCCATCGGTAATGAGCGCATACGCCTTCCTGGCATCGCCGCGCTGCGCGTCCGAGAGACTTCCCTGTGAGGAAAGCCAGGAGAAGAACGCTGCGGATGTATTGACAGGCGTTGCTGCAAAGACCGGCATGCTGATGACCACAGACAGGCCAATGCCTGCCAGAACTGCTGATATCCTCTTCATAAAGAACTCACCTCCTATATTCTCTATCATATCCCGGGAAAATCACGTGGTGCAAGAGAAGAACAACATGTCCGTAAGTTTTTTCTTATCCATGTCGTTCATTTCCGTCAAAATCCGGGCAAATGGCGGGGTGGGGAGCAGGCTGTGTGGATCTTTGTTTGATTTCTCTGCATAGTATATGTGTATCAGAGCAGGAGAGTTTTTCTGTCGCGGATCATGGAAAAAGTGAGAAGAGGAATGGAATGAATTTGCAATGGATGATTCGGAATCCCATCATCGAAAAGAGCAGCACAACAAAACCTCCGGCACGGGGAAGAATCCCGACCGGAGGTTTTGTCTGCTGTTCGTTTTCCTGAACTGATTTCAGGGTATAAAAAAGTGCCTAGAACCGGAATCGAACCAGTGACACGGGGATTTTCAGTCCCCTGCTCTAC
>JBJEYC010000468.1:0-23878 GCA_051886435.1 Lachnospiraceae bacterium | reverse complement strand
GAAAGGCCCTTAGGGAGATCACCTTCCCGCCCCAGACCCTGGTGGTGCTGCGGGAACACGGCGGCACCCGGGAGGTGCCAAACGGGGAGAGCATCCTCTGTGCCGGGGATGTGCTGATCCTGAGCGCTCTGGAACCTGGTGAGATCCGGGGCGTCCACCTCTTCGAGATTCCAGTGAAAAAAGGCGACCGCTATGTGGGAAAGACCCTCTCCCAGATTCCCCGGGAAGACCTCGCACTTATCATCCTGATCCAACGCGGCAGCGATGTCATCATTCCCAACGGCGACGTATCCCTGCAGGTCGGAGATACCTTGGTCCTGAACCAGTTGGATTGATGGTCCTGGAAGGAATATCCCATACTCTGCCGGAGGAAACGGGTACGCACTGGTTGTTGGTGTATACGTTCATTCCCGGATCTTCCAGGAAGGAAGCGGTAAAAATCTGTTCTTTGCGTTTTCCTGTCTCATGCACCTGCTCCTTTGCAAAAAGCACCCGGAAGTCGGGTATGCTCAGGCTCTCTGAGATTCCGACTTACGGGTGCTTTGTCATAGTCCGGAAGCGATCCAGACAGGGCAGTATGATCAGTAATTGTGTTTTCCACGGCCCTTCATCGCCACCATCAGGTCGTAGAGGGGAGAGCCGGTCTTTCCCTTTGCGGGGTGGTCATCACTTCCGATGTCCAGGATGTAGCTCTCATAGGCATTGATGATCTTGGTGCCCGAGGGGTGCATGCGCTCCCGCTCAAACTTGTAGCTGTAGGTCTGGTGCACATGACCGTGGACCATGTATTTGGGCTTCCACTTCTCCAGCAGTGTGTTGAAGCAGTCAAATCCCCGATGGGGCAGGTCATCCAAATCCCCATATCCCCTGGCTGGGGCATGGGTGACCAGAAGGTCAAAGCCGTTCATCAGGACAATCTGCCGATTCACCTTGTGGATTCTCGCCTGCATCTCTTCCTCGCTGCACTGGCAGGTGACCCCGGGATTGTAGCGCATGCTGCTTCCCAGGCCCAGGATCCGAAGTCCCTTGTAGTCATAAACCCGGTCATCAATGCATACACACCCCAGAGGCGGCTGCTGTGCATACTGCCGGTCGTGATTGCCCTTCACATAGAGCAGTGGGCAGTTCACCATAGTCTCAAGAAATTCCAGATAGCTTGGCTTTAAATCGCCGCAGGAGATGATCAGCTCCACGCCCTCGGTCTTGGATGGATCATAGTAATCCCACATGGACTTGGATTCTTCATCTGCGATAAACATTACCTTCATCGTGTACCCTTCACACCGATTCGGTGTCCTTGACTCCGGCGACAGTGACCGCATCCACCGCGCCTGGAATGAGCTCACTGGCATCCGGAATAGCGCCGATCACGTTGTCGTTGAGCCAGTTCATCTCAATGATCTGCTCATTGGACTGCTCCACATAGCCGTCCTTCTGGATGACGCCCTCCTGGGAGCGGAGCTCACCGCCGAAGATCGAGAGCGTTTCGCGGCTGATTCCCTCCTTGAGTGTGTAGTAGAGCTTCCTGGAATAGTAGGACATGTGCTCCGAGACAATCACATCGATGACTCCGGAGGAGATGCCCCACCAGTAGTTCAGTGCCTCACCTTTTCCGGCCCGGTCCCAGGTTCCTTCCAGAACCGTCCGGATGATTTCTTCATAATATTTTCCCCAGTCCCAGACCGGTGCTGCAAGGTTGGTGATCCTGCCGCCCTCCTCATACCGGTAGAGGCCGTATTCTCTTGAGGGATTGCGGGGGATGATCATATCGGGTCCGGAGACGATGGAAATTCCCTCTCCGGCAAAATGAGCTTTCCAGTCCGCGCCTTTCTTGGTGGACCAGTCCAGATAGATCTTCACCTGCGGATCAATCATGGCGGCGCCGATAGCAAAGGCGTTGATATTGGCAATACAGCCGTAGATCGGATAGTCCGCCAGGTACCCGATCTTGTGGTTCTGCGCCTCCGAAGCGGCCAGAGCTCCCAGGATAAACTTTGCCTCGTACATGCGCACGTAGTAGGTGCGCACCGCCTGGCTGGAGAGATTGATCGAGCAGTTCAGGAACTTGATCTTCGGATAGTGGATTGCTGCCCGCACGGTCTCCTGCATCATCGTGGGACTGGTGGTGAAGACCAGGCCGTCCTCATCCGCTGCCGCGGCGTCGATGGCCTTCGCAAGGCTTTCACTGGTGCCGCAGTTGTCGAAACGCACCGCGTCAACAGTGCCCTCGAAGTAGTCCACCATCTTGAGCCGCCCCAGCTCATGCCCGTAAATCCAGCGGGAGTCATCCGGGTTCTTGTCATAGATGAACGCCACCCGCAGCGGGTGCTCCTGAGAATAAGAAGGGCCGCCCAGACGCAGGGCGTCCAGGATACCGCTCTTGCCCTTCAGATCTTCCGGATGTTCCACAAGACTGATGGCACTGTCGATGTTCTCAGTCTGGAACTCATCCCAGAGCCGCTCAATGCGGCTGGTCACCAGCGAAGAGGCATCATCCACCAGAGATCCGATCGGATAAAAGTTCAGGTAGACAAGGAAGGCATCCCCTGCGGAGAGTTCCAGCTTGTCCCCGCCCTTTGCGCTGTAGAGCTTGACAAAGTTGGCATATCCCGCCCGGACTTCCTGCATCAGCTCCTCAGACCAGGGGGTCTTCAGGTCGACACCGAGCTCCCTGGCAAATTTCCGGTAACTTCCCTCCTGCGTGAAGGTGATGCCATACATCGGGCAGACCTTATAGAAGTCCAGAAACTCGTAATAGATCCGGTTTGCCTTCTCTCCTGTCCTGCGAGGCAGGACTCTGGTCACGTCCGCCATGATCGAGGAGAGGCCAACGTACTTACTGACGGAGACCCGCTTGTTGCCCTCCATCACATAGAACTTTCCCATGTACTCGTAGGCTTTGATGGGATCCCGGATTCCCTCTTCAAGCTGTGCGGCATAGAGCGCCGCCCACTTGTAGGCAAACTCCGTGCCTTCTTTCAGGATCGGCATAAAGTTAGCGGCGAAGGCTGTGGTACGGCCCGCGGTCTTCGTACCTGCCACCAGGTCCAGCGGAATCTCTGCAAGACCTACTGGTACTTCTGCCAGTACGTCTGAGGTGTGTGCAATGTCGTCAAGCACGCTGGGATAGGGCGGTTTCCCCATCATGATGCATCTGCGGTACTCCCGCATGCCCAGTTTTCTCGCGTTGGCGTAATCTTCACTGTTTGTCTGCGGCATAACTCCTCCCAACTTTCGTCCGGTATGGTGTCAACAGAATCGCGGAATCATGGTACCATTTTTACAACACAAAAAAAAGATGCTGAGGGGACAGCATCTTTCAAAGGGGACACCCCAAGGGATAGGGTGCTGCTCATTCGGCAGGGGAACCGCTGAGCAATTTATTGAAGATGATCACAGGGGATATGTCATCTTCCGAATTTGTGGAGCATCCCGAAGGGGGAGGGATAAAAAAAGGATGTTCCACAGGTTAGTGTGCTATTTAATTTCGTCAGGTCTTTGTTTCTCTCTCCTGACATTGAACAGGATACCGCAGCGGCGGGTATTGTGCCTGCCAATTTCGAAAATCAGTTGGCCAAATCTTGCGTTTGTTGGAAACGATTTCAACCCTTGTTTTGGCCGTCATCCGCCCCTGTTCACCCGTGATTTTTGTGCATTTAATATATGTTTCATCGCGTTTCATTCGCCGGACTGGTCATTTTTTGCCCGTCTTTGCCTTGCATTGTGTCTCTGACTCCTTTACAATGACAGCATACGGGCTTTGTCCGCATTTTTTGGCCTGTTTCCCGCAAGTTTTGTGACATCCTTTGTCTGACATCCGGAGGTATCCCATGCGCCCGCTCTACGAATCCCTGCAGGACGACTTCGAAATCTACGAGAGGGAGTCCTTTCACTTCTCTCCCCAGATACACAACTTTGTCGAGTGCTTCTATATCACCAGCGGCACCTTTGAGCTTGGTCTGGATCAGCACCTCTACCATATGGAAACCGGGGACTTTGCGATCATCTTTCCCGGAACGATCCACCACTCCCAGGTTTTTGACCCTGGCCCCTGCACCAATATCGACATGCTGTTTTCGACTTCCTATACTGGTGTCTTCAGCGACACGCTCCTGCAGAACCGTCAGATCGATCCCGTGATTCGCGCAAAAGATCTGCACCCAGACGTGCCCTATGCGATTCACTCCCTCCTTGCTGACAAACAGGCGGGGAAACTCAGCCAGGTGCTCGCCCAGTCCTGGGTACAGATCATTCTGACCCGCTGTATGGCGGTCTATCAGCTTGAACCCCGCTCCTCCACCGTCAACAATGATCTGATTTTCCGGAGCGTCTCCTACATCGCGGAGCACTTTGCCGAACCCATTACCCTGACCAAGATGGCAAAGGACCTGTACGTGTCCCCCTATGCGATTTCCCGCATGTTCTCCGGGACCTTTCACACCAACTTCAATGGGTACCTGAACGACACCCGGATCGAGTATATCTGCTCGCTCCTTCGCTACACTGACCAGTCAATCACTGAGGCGTACATCAATGCCGGCTTTGAGAGCCAGCGCACCTTCAACCGGGTATTCCAGGAAAAGATGCACATGACACCCAGGGAATACCGGATCAAGTCAAGGGGTCTCAAGTCCACAACGGGAAGTGCGCAGACAGCTCCCCCGGCAGATCCGCAGAAAAGCAGCGATACGGATCATCCAGCAACATAACGAATCGGATTTCAGTAAACAGACAATTCCTCCGAAACAGCACGATCTGCTGTTCCGGAGGAATTTTGTACGTAAGGGATCGGATCGTCAGAACAGCTCTGGCTGCCGGAGTCTTTCTTTCGCCTGTCTGTCAGACATCCGCCGGCATTGCGGGGATATCCGCCTTGTTGTAGAGATTGACCTGATACCAGTGCTCTTCTGCAATGGCAGCATGGAGCGGCGCATCCCCGCGGAATGCGGGCGAGGACAGGATGACCTCGTCTCCTCTGACCTCGGCGCTGCAGTCCTCGGAGCGGATCACCCGGTCCTCCTGCGAAAGCACGACGCCCTGCAGCCTCCCCTCCGGGTAGTGCTCCCCGTAGAGGCTCTCATCCGAGAGATAGAGGCGGCCGCCGGTGTTTTGGAAAGTGAGAACTGCTCTCCCATCCTCTGCCTGCGCTTTGACCAGGAGCGGCGCCTCGCAGAGGACATTCTCATCGCCATAAATCCGGTTCTGCGCAAGAAGGGCCAGACGGTGTCCCACCACCGACTTGATGACAGGGTGAATGTTCCACCGCATGCCCTCGTCGCTTGTCACTGCCATTCCGGTGTTTTGCACCGCATCCGCGGTCTTCTTCTGTGCCTGACGCACCACGCCGCACCAGTCGCCGGTATTCACCATCCATTTTTCATAAGGTGCAAGCTGCACGAACAGAAATGGCAGGGCGGGATCGCGAAACAGACTCCTCCAGTGGGCAATAAGCGCCGGGAAGGTCTTATCATACAGGTCTGCCCGCGCCTTCTCGTCTCCATCCGATTCTCCCTGGTACCAAAGAATGCCGCGGAGCGTATATGGGACAACGGGAAGCAACATCGACTCATAGAGGCCGCAGGGCCTGTTCGGATGCTTCGGCCCCATGGGCAGCTGTGCCGCGGCGGCTTTTGCGTCCGGCATCGGCAGCCCCTGTTTCTTCATCATCTCCGCGATCTTCTTTCCGAGCTCAGTCAGAAGATCCTCTCCATAGCTGCCGTGCATGATAAAATCCTGAATCTCACTGCCGGGAAACTCCAGCTGATTGGTCCGATAGGAGAGCGGGTAGGCGCGAAAGGCCTTCTCATACGCCTCGGGATCCAGATTTTTCACCGCCTCCTCATACTCTGTCAGGTACACCTTGGCCCCGCAGGCGCGCAGGACCTCTTCAGGAAGCCAGCAGCCGATGTTCGTGCCGCCCCAGTTACAGCCGATGATGCCGATCGGCACCTGAAGCTTTTCCCAGAGATCCGCCGCAAAGTAATAGGAGACAGCACTCCACCACTGCAGGTTATCGGCATCCGCCCTTCTCCAGCGACCGTACTCCTGCAGATAGTCGGCCTCTTCCAGCTGTTCCGGGTACGACACCTCCGGGTAGTCGAAAAAGCGAAGGTGCGGATTTGCCTCCTTCGTCAGCTTCTCCCGCTCCTTAGCAAAACCGCGGTCATAACGCATGGCAAATTCCATGTTGGACTGGCCTCCCGCAAGGTACACCTCCCCGAAAGCCACATCCTTAAGAAGAAGACGGGTCCCCTCCTGAGAGATCTCCATCTCCTCCCCCTCGGAGCAGGAAAAGGGCCCTATTTCTGCAAGCCACTTTCCATCCTCTCCTGGCACCGCCGTGACGGTCTGCCCCTGCATGCGGACAAAAACCGGTGCCCTCCGGTCGGTGGTCCCGAAAACTGCCACCTTCCGGTCCCGCTGCAAGACCATGCCATCCCGGAACATCATCGCAAGTTTCAGCATCGCATCGCTCCTCTATTCATAAAATCTTCCTGTCCGAATATGCGGGAAGGCGCAGAAGTTCTGCGCCCTCTCTCTTTATCTTTTCTTCTTACTTTCCCCGTGTGAACCAATCGACCCGCGAATGGCCGAATTGATTTCTATTATAGGGCGTTCACCCGTCTGGTGTTAGAACATATCCGCGGCGGATAGAACGGTTTTTTCAAAAGCCTGGATCTGCCGTCTCACTTTGCACCTTTTTCCTCAGGTAAATCTTGCGGATCCGAAAAGATCCGCGGACGCGAAAAGGCAGCGGCCCGGGGAATTCCCGGCTGCCGCTGCCTTTCTGATTTCATATGTAATTGCTGCTGGTTCTGTTTGTTCAGCTCCGAAGGGCTGCAAAGGACTGGGGGCCAAGAACAAATGTCCCATCCTTTTCGGTCAGCGTCCCAATGGTATAAAGCGGAGTACCAACCGTTCCAGCGGGGAGCTTTTTCTCCTCTCCCGAAGGATTGACAGCAAGGAGAATCCCGCCCCTGCGGTAGACAAAGAGGGGATCTTCCTTTTTATCATAAACGACCGTGAATGCGCCGTCCGCCTGCAGATCTCTCTCTTTGTGCCGCAGG
Organism: Lachnospiraceae bacterium; assembly: GCA_051886435.1. GTDB lineage: Bacteria > Bacillota > Clostridia > Lachnospirales > Lachnospiraceae > CAG-791. Next base: position 16,811 of record JBJEYC010000468.1, on the reverse strand, counting down.
GCGAGAAGGTTCTGCACGGTGTGAAGGAGTGAGGAGGGATCTGCCTCCTCGGACTCGACGTTGACCTTTGTATAGTCCGCATCCACCGGGAGGTAAAGGTTCTTTTCGTCCCCGTCGGAAAAGCCCGCGTTTTTGCCGGTGCTCCACTGCATGGGCGTGCGGCTTCCGGTTCTCGTGTAGCCGCCCTCCTTCGTGGGAAGTTTCTCCTGGTAGCGCATCCCGATCTCATCCCCATAGTAGAGGAAAGGAACGCCGGGGAGTGTGAAGAAAAGCGCAAATGCCAGCGCATCCTCACGGGTGCTCCTGTGGAATGAGATGCGGGGTGTGTCGTGGTTTCCAGTCAGGAAGCTGATGTAGCCCTCTCCCACCGTTTTCTGGTACTTGGGCAGGTAGTCCGAAAGGAACCGCTCAATGTCTCCACCGCCGTCCTTTGCAAAGTAGCTGTGATCGCCGCCCGCTGTTTCATAGTCCCGCACCAGGGTATTGTAGCCATTGCCCGGATGATCAAGGTAGAAGTCCATGTCAAAAGATGCACCAAGAAGCGACTGCTCCGGGTTGGACCACTCGGAGACAAAGGCCGCCTGCGGAAATTCCTTCCGAAGAGATCCCAGGATGTCCTGCCAGACTTCCCCGGTCTTTTTCTTGCCTTCGTCCTCCTTGACCAGGGAATCTGCCATATCGACGCGGAAGCCGTCGCACCCGTGGCCAAGCCAGAAGCGGCAGACATCCCTGATCGCCTCTCTTGTCGCCATGGGGCCCGGATCCTCCGGGCGCTGCTGCCAGGGATAGTCAATCTTCCCGAAACCATAGTTCAGTGCCGGCTGGCACTTGAAGAAGTTCAGCATGTAGACGCCGTTGCGCTCGCACTCTCCGCCGATGTAGGGGTGGTTCGGAATGCCGTAAAGCCAGAAGTCGGTCCAGATGTAGCGGTCGGAGTACTCGTTGCGCGAAGCCTTCCCGCTCTCCCGGAACCAGGGGTGCTCCTCGGATGTGTGTCCCGGCACCAGATCCAGGAATACGTGCATGCCGAGTTTGTGGGCCTCATCAAAGAAATGGTACAGGTCTTCGTTTGTCCCATATCTTGGTGCCACCTTTTTGTAGTCCCGAACGTCATATCCCGCGTCCTTGAACGGCGAGTCAAACAAAGGGTTCAGCCAGATGGCGTTGCAGCCGAGGCTCTTTATGTAGGGAAGCCGCTTTGTCATACCCGGAATGTCACCGATACCGTCGCCATTGGAATCCTGATAGGACTGGGGATAGATCTCATAGAAGACCGCATCCTTCAGCCACTCCGGCATCGTTCGATTCATGTCATTTCCTCCTTATGATTCTGCTGTCTCCTCCGGCATGCGCAGAACATACCGGATGTCTCCGGACATCTGCATCTGCAGATCCGGCTGAATGCCCTCCTCCTGCATGCGCTCCTGCCAGTTCTTTACTTCCTGCAGGGGAACATTGTAGGTGTTGAGAAAAAGCCCGCGCACGCCGCATCTGGCGGCGATGGCCATATCCGTGTCGAGTTCATTTCCGATCATCAGGCATTCCTCACGAACCAGGTGCTGCTTTGCAAGCAGCTGCTCCATATAAGCGGGATCCGGTTTTTTGATGCCCGCGTCCGAAGAGATCGCGATCCCGTCAAAGAGGTCCTCAATCCCGGTCTCGCGAAGCTCAGGCACTGTGAACAGGCGCTGGGCATTGGAGAGAAGGTATACTTTCTTTCCACGCTGGTGCAGGGAGATGAGCACCTCCTTTGCGTGGCTGTAGAGACGAAAGCGCTTCATGGACAGCGCCCGGAACTCATCCGCCGTGTGCTGGATGAGCTCCTTTGTCACCTTCTCAGGGTGCTCGCTCTTCTCCGGAGCCTCCTCATATAGTCTTCGAAAAACCACCGCAAGATCCGGCTCCGGCCACTGTGAACCGGTCTCCCGCCTCTTTTTCCACGTCTCCTCGTCACAGAAGGTCCGGTAGGCCTTCTGCAGTTCCTCCGGCCGGTACCTGGCGCCGCGCCTTGCGAGGATCCCCGCCATCTGTTTCCAGAGTCCCCTGGTCTCCTCATCGGTGTGAATGTCAATCAGGGTTCCGTAGAGGTCAAAGATATAGTTCTGATACATGTTACCTCCTGTCTTGTTCACTGCCCTGTCAGGAAGGCAATCGATCGCGCGGGAAGGGAAAGATCTGTGCCCGAAAGGCTTACCTCCTGCGTATCGACGGTAAGAACTGCGGAGAGTGTGTCAAACGAGGCGGCCTCTGAATCCGCAGCAAGGTCCACCTGCTTTTCGTCGTCCGCGGCATTGACAGCAACAAGGACCGGCGTGTCACTGCCGTCCGCACTCTCCCGCAGAAAGACCAGTACATCGTGGTCGGAGAGATCGGAGAACACCTTTGTGTCCCCGCTGCGAAGCGCGCCGAATGCGTTTCGGATCCGGACTGCTGTCTGGAAATAATTCCGGATCGATAGGGGATCCTCTGCCTGCTCCTCCTCAGAGGGGAATTTCATATCGAAGGAATCCATTTCCGGCGGCGGATCGCACATGCCGGTCTCGTCCGCGTCCTCCGACCAGTACATCGGGGCCCGCTTGTTCTCATCCTTCCCGGAGCCCTTCATGCCCAGCTCCTCACCGTAATAGACAAAGGCATTGCCCTGCTGGAGCAGGTTCAGTGCCCCGGCAAACTTCGTCTTGCTCCCATCCGCATCTTGGGTAAAATACCCGGCGCTGCGCGCCATGTCGTGATTGGTGTAGAAAGGCGCGTTTACATAGTCCGGGTTCACAGAGGCATAGAGCGCTTCCTCGTCCTCCATCGCCTGTCCGAAACTCAGGGCAGAGAGCTTTCCCCGGGCGAGCTTGGCCACATCGCCTTCACTTCCGGAGAAGGCAAAGTCAAAGAAGGAATCGATGCCGCTTGCGTAATAGGAGGCATAGGTTTTCTGATCGGTCCAGGCCTCTCCCACAAGGTAGGCATCCGGCTTGATTTTCTTCACCGTGTCATTCAGCCAGGTGAGGAATGAAATCGTCTTCTCAGCGGATTCCGTGTAGTAAGAGGTCACCGCATCCAACCGGAAGCCGTCGGCCCCCTCGTTCAGCCAGAACTGCACGATGTCCGAGATCTCGCCCCGCACAGCTTCGGAGTCAAGGTTGAGATCCGGCATCGAATCAGAAAAACGAGCCTCATAATACCAGTCGGTGCCAGACAGAGCGGCATATCCGTCCTGTGCGGTTTTACTGAAATTGTAGTAGTCCACGTAGGGGCAGACATCCGGGTCCGGCTCCTCCCCCGCGGGAAGGCTCTCCAGGTATTCCTTTGCCGCCAGAAACCATGGGTGCTCGCTGCTTGTATGGTTGACAACGAGATCATTGAGCACCGTGACGCCTGCACTGTGGCAGGCGGATACCAGGGACTCGTAGTCCGAAAGGGTCCCATACTCGGAATCCACATCCTCGTAATCCGTCACGTCATACTTGTGATAGGAGGGAGAGGGGCAGATCGGCATGAGCCAGATCTCGTCAAACCCCATGGTATCCGCAATGTAGGGGAGTTTTTCCTCTACGCCCGCAAGGTCTCCAATCCCATCGCCGTTGCTGTCATAAAAGCTCCGCACGAAGATCTCGTACCCGGTGCGGTATTTCCCCTCCTCCTGATCCTCCGGAAGGGATGCGGAGAGGTTCTCCATCTGGGTGGCTGTACTCTCCTGCTCTTGCGTTGTCTCAGATGCCGCCTCTGTTTCCGCACTTGTCACGGCAGCGGCCGAGGGATCTGCCGCACCGCAGCCTGCAAGGAGCAGGGAAAGCAGCGCTGCTGCAGCTGCACATCGTTTGTTTTTCATCATCCGTTCCTCCCGTTTTCCCCAGGGCAGGAAAAGAGGCGGCGGATCTTGTTCCGCCGCCTCTTTACCTTCTGGCGATTGGGTTATCCCTTGACGGCGCCGCCCGTGACACCTTCCACGTAGTACTTCTGAAGGGCCATGAACAGAATCGTGACCGGGATCGCAACGAGCACACCGCCCGCGCAGAACCGGGTGAAGTATCCCTGATAGTCGTTCGTCTTCACCCAACGGGTCATAGCAACTGCGACGTTGTAGGACTTGTCGGTGCCGAAGGCCACGTAGGATGCGAAGATGTAATCGCACCAGGGAGCCATGAATGCGGTCAGTGCGGTGTAGATGATAATGGGCTTGGACAGCGGCAGGATCATGATGTTCATGATCTGGAACCGGTTGGCTCCATCAATTCTTGCTGCCTCATCCAAGGCCTTGGGAATCGTGTCAAAGTAGCCCTTGCAGACGTAGTATCCCATTCCGGAGCTGGCGATGTAGGTCAGAATCAGGCCGGGGACAGCGCCTTCCTGGGTCAGTCCGAACTGCTTTAACAGGAAGTACATGCAGATCATGGTCAGGAATCCCGGGAACATGCCCAGCACCAGCCAGACCCGCATCAGCAGGGTTCTGCCGTTAAAACGCATTCTCGAGAGGGCATAGGAGACACACAGCACGATCAGCGTCTGCAGGATTGCTGTCACAAATGCGATGATGACGGTGTTTCCATACCAGCGAAGGTAGTTGGTCTGCCCGGAGAACAGGAACCGGTAGTTATCCAAAGAGAAGTGCTTGGGGATGATGTAGTCCACCATTCCGCCGTACTCAGTATCATAGGAACGAAAGCTCTGCATCACCAGTCCGAAGAACGGGAACAGCCAGATGATGCTGATCAGGATCAGAACCAGGTAGGCGAAAAAGTTTCCGACCTTCCGGTTCCGCGACATCGAAGATGTGATCTTTTTTTCGGACATTACTGAAAGCCCTCCTCATCTTTAACCGAAGGAAGCATGTTGTAGACAATCAGGGAGACAATCGCAGTGACGGCGAAGACCATAATGCCGATGACCGCGGCCATCTTGTAGTTCGTATCGGTGACCGTCATCTTGTAGAGCCAGGTAACCAGAAGATCTGTGGAACCTGCATTGCCCACCATCGAGACGGACTGCGGACCGCCGCCGGAGAGCAGGTAGATGACGTTGAAGTTGTTCAGGTTTCCGGTGAACTGGGTCAGAAGGAACGGTCCGGTTACGAACAGCATGTAGGGAAGCGTGATGTACCAGAACATCTGCGCGCCGCTGGCGCCGTCGATCTTGGCCGACTCATACAGATCCGAGGGGATGTTCATCAAAAGGCCCGTTGCGATCAGCATCATGTAGGGAATACCAATCCAGATGTTGATGCCGATGATCGTGATCTTGGCCAGAACCGGATCTGTCCAGAACGGAATTGCCTGATCGATCCAGCCCCACTTCAACAGGGTCCCGTTGATGATGCCGTCGCTGGCGAACATCTTGGAGACATACAGCAGGGAGACGAACTGGGGCACCGCGATGGTGATGACCAGGATCGTCCGCCAGAGCTTCTTGAAGCGGATGCCTTTCTTGTTGATCAGCATGGCCACCGCAAGACCCAGGAAGTAGTCAAGGAAGGTGGCGAAGAACGCCCAGATCAAAGTCCATGCCAGAACCTTCAGGAAGGTAGAGCCAAAGCCCGCGGTTCCGAAAGAGAACAGATTTCTGAAGTTCTCCAGTCCAACCCAGGTAAACAGGTGGGCAGGGGACTGGTGGTTCTTGTCGTAGTTCGTGAAGGCGACGCAGATCATGAACAGGATCGGCAGCACTGTGAACACGAAAATTCCCAGGCAGGGAAGGGTCAGCAGGGTCTTATCGAAGTTCTCATCCAGGAGAGAGGCAAGAGCCTTCCGGTTGGTAGGAAGGGGTTTCCCGGCTTTAAGCTTTTCCTCTTCCCTCTGATTTTCACGGATGTTCATCCGCCAAAGGAAGATGAAAGCCGCGATGATGACAATCGTCAGGATACCGAACAGCAGGATAAAGAAGCTGTTGTCGCCGTACACCGTCTTGCGGTGGATCTTCTGGGTCTCAATGGTGCCCAGTGTGTTGAACTTGGACAGGTACTGCAGTCCGAACCGGAACAAATAGACGAAGAACAGGACCTCACAGGCAAGAAAAGCAATGCCCTTGACCAGCTGTCCCCGCATCAGAGGTCCAAAGCCCAGGATCACATAGGAAATCCTGGTCTTCCAGTCCCCGTCCCGGAACGTCGTACCGATTTCAGCGAACTCCCTCCCGAGGGAATTCCGTTTGGTGGTGCCGCTCATTTTTCCTCCATGCCGCCGCTTCGGCGGTACTGCTTTTATTTTCAATACAAAGGCCGGCAAAGGATTCCTCTGCCGGCCCGCAGCCTGTTCTCAGGCCGTTGGTATTGGATGGAACTTACTGTGCGCTTGCGTAGGAGATGCAGGTATCCTGGAAGGTCTGCAGAGCAGCCATCAGGTCGTCATCAGAAGTATCGGAGGTAAGGTTGCCCTGGATCACATCGTCGCCGAGGCCGGTAGCAAGAGTCCAGTAGTCTCCAGGATACTGACCCTGAGGAACATCATACTGCATCTGATCGTTCAGAGCGGTGAGAGCCACATCGGCCTGCACATCTGCGTTCTGCTGATCGTTCGTGTTGGACGGACCCCAAGCAACGGACTGATAACGGGCCAGCTGAGCCTCTTCGCCAGACAGGTAGTTTGCCAGGTCATCGCAGATCTGGAGCTTGTCCTCATCCTCCTGAGGCTTCACACCAAGGAGCTTGTATCCGGAGAAGCCGGAGAGCTGATAGGTATTGCCGTCAGAGCCGGTGAAGGAAGGCAGCTTTGCGCAAGCGAAGTTGTCGCCAAATGCCTGCTTGACCGTATCCACATCCCATGTGCCATCGACGATGGCTGCATAGTTGGTAGCATCGCCTGCGGAGGATCCGTTCTGGAAGCTCTTGGAGGAGGCGAGCTTGATCATCTCCTTGAGGGCAACCACGCCCTTGTCGGATGCGTAATCGACGTTGCAGTTGGTGAAGTTGCCGTCGCTGTCAGTGTCATAGGTCAGCGTGCAGCCGGTTCCGAAGAAGAACGAAGTCTGATACCAGCCGGAGTTAATCTCGAAGTAGAAGTTCTTGCCTGCTGCCTCGCAGTCTGCAATGATCTGATCCAGATCGGAGGGATCGGTCACAACGCTGCTGTCATAGTACAGGAAGTAGCCGTTATCCGAGGTGAGCGGATAAGCATAGAGGGTATCACCGACGGTAGCGGCGTTGACAGAGCCCTCATCGTTGCGGCTCTTGACATCGTCCACGTAGTCCGGATTGACTTCCTCAAGGGCACCTGCGGAAACCAGTCTTGCGATCTGATCCTGTGCAAAGCCATAGACATCAGCAGCACCCTCGACATCGGTGATGACGTTGGAAGCAGCATCGCCCTCGCCCACGGGCTCAACCGTGAAGGTCACGCCTGCATACTGAGGATAAGCTTCCTGGAACTTTGCGATCTCATCGTTGGTGAAGTCCACGATGTTATCTGCCACCCAAACCTTGACTTCCTTTCCGTCATAGGTTGCGGGATCGGTCGAAACCGTGGAAGCAGCCTCGGTGTCAGCCGCAGCGGCATCATCTGCAGCGGCTGCATCGGTAGCCGTCTCAGCTGCTGCCTCAGTGGCAGCGGTGGTTGCCGCCGTATCGGAGCTGCTGGAGCTGGAGCCGCAGCCTGCCAGCATCGAAGCAGCCACAACGCCTGTAAGCAATACGGATACTACGTTCTTCTTCATCATTTCCTCCTGTTTTTGGTTCAGCCCCCGGCCGTTGCCGGCAGGTTTCCCTTGTGATGAATCCCACGATTCGAATCCGCGAAGCAGAATGTTTCGAAATGATTCGAAACCACCCGAAATTCTTGCCTCGCTGTTTTCGTGTTTTTTCGTGTTCTGCATATAATCTAATTTCGATTGGTCAATTTGTCAATGGAATCCAGCCAAAATCTTGGAAATCGTGATTTTGCTTAAGATAAGGTGGACGATTTTGTGAAATTTCACGTTTTATTTTCGCGTAGTTTCGTGATCGTTGCTTTTTCCATTTCGTGAATTTATAATGAATTGATTGAAATTTACTGTGGGAGGGTTTCTGCTTTGGGCGCGACAATCAAGGATATCGCAGACAGGCTTGGTGTCTCCGTCAGTACCGTGTCAAAGGGGCTCAACGGCGGACGGGACATCAGCGAACAGCTCCGGCAGTCGATACTCGAGACCGCCGTGGAGATGGGCTATGAAAACCGCAGGGCCAGGAAACTGGATCATCGCACTGTGGCCATCTTCGTCGAAAATATGGATTATCAAACCCCGGGCGATTTCGGCTATGACATCGTCCTCGGGTTTCGGCAGGCGGCTTTTTCCGCCTCCTGGGACGTGGAACTGATTCCGGTGTCCCCGGCCTTTCAGGAGAAGAACCGCTATGACACACTGATGATGGAAAAAAGCTGCAAAGGCGGGTATTTCCTGGGCTTTTCTCTTGAGGATCCCTGGATGAAGGAACTGCAGACGACTACGATTCCGACCGCGCTTCTCGACAACCGGGTGGACAATCCCAACGTCTCCTATGTCGGCACCGACACTGAGGCGTCCATTGACGGCGCCATCTCCTATCTCATCAGTCTGGGACATGAGAAGATCGCCCTGCTCGATGGCTCCACCGGGTCTATGATCTCTGACGACCGCATGGCAGCCTACCTGATCTCTCTGCGCAAGCACCACCTGCCCATCGAGCCGAACATGGCCATCTATTCCTATTTCACTGCGGACGCAGCCCACTATCATGTGCCGGGCCTTTTGGAACTGGGCGCCACCGCGATCCTCTGCGGAAACGATCTCATCGCCCAGGGCGTCATCGACAGTTGCCGTGCCCAGGGCATGCGGGTGCCGGAAGACGTATCCGTCATCGGCTTTGATGACATTCCCCTTGCAGCAGAGCTCACACCGCCTCTCACCACGATCCGGCAGGACCGGAGCGCCCTTGGCAAGAGCGGCTTCTTTGCACTCTACTCGATCATGAACGGCACCAACATCAGTAAAACCCTGCTGCGGGCACAACTGGTGGTGCGGGAATCCACCGCAACCGCCAAACCACGGCTCGTCACCAAGCGAAACGTGGACACGGACTGCGTGCTCTGCAAGAATCCGCTCCTGTACGAGCGCTACGCCTGAAAAGCATAGGGAGGCATCCGAGATGGAAATCGAGCGCAAGTGGCTGGTAAAAGGCTGGCCTGAAGAAAATCTTCCCCTTTTGTTTGAACAGCACATGGAACAGGGATATATCAGCGTCCACCCGACGGTTCGAATCCGCCTCGAACAGGCCACAGAGGAAGCGCCCCACTACGTACTCTGCTTCAAGTCCGAAGGGCTCCTCTCCCGCAAGGAAATTGAAATGGAGATTCCAAAGGATAAATTTGAAGACCTGAAGGATCTCATCGGCCTTCCCCTGATTCCCAAGACCCGCAGAACCTATCAGCTGCCCCATGATCTGCGTCTGGAGGTCAACCACGTGGATGCTGACTCCCCCGACGCGTTCTGGTACGCGGAGGTGGAGTTTCCGACGGAGGAAGCCGCCCGCGCCTTCACACCTGCCGAGGCGGGGCTGTCCTCCTATCTCTCCCAGGAGGTCACCATGCAGCCAGGTGAATCCATGGGCGCCTTCTGGATCCGCACCCGCCTGCACGGCGCCTGACCTTTGCCGGAGCCTTTGAAAATCAGCTTTACATCGCACGAATCACCGCCCCCGGAGCGTCTGCTAAACAGACGCCCCGGGGGCCTTGTCATGTAATGAAAGAAAACAAGAGATTCGGTTGTAAAATCAAAAGGCGGAAGCGGCTTGCCGCGGTGCGGAAGGAGGCAGGGGATGCCACGCATACTGGTAGTGGATGATGAGCCGGATATCTGCCGGATGATCCAGAGATATGCCGAACACGACGGCTACGACACAGCAGGTGCCTCGGACGGGACACAGGCGCTTGCCCTGTGCCAGCGGGAGGATTTCGACCTTATCGTCATGGACATCATGATGCCGGACATGGACGGATACACAGCCTGCCGCAGGATCCGGGCATACAAAGACATCCCGGTACTGATGCTCTCTGCCCGGGGTGAGGAGGTGGACAAGCTCCTTGGCTTTGAAGTCGGTGCCGACGACTATGTCACAAAGCCGTTCTCGCCAAGAGAGCTGATGGCGCGCATTCACGCGATTCTCTCAAGAAGTGGAAGGTGTGCGCCCCAGGAAGAGAAAAAGCCTGCAGCGCTCCGGATCCAGGGCCTTGTTCTGGATACCCTGGGGCATGAGCTGTTCGTGGATGGGGTGCGGACCGAGCTGACTGTCAAGGAATACAAGCTTCTCCAGTATCTCATGCAGAATCAGGGCATTGTCCTCACAAGGGAGAATATCCTGAATGCGGTCTGGGGCGTCGACTTCTTCGGGGAGGACCGGACCGTCGACTGGCAGATCAAGCTTCTTCGTGGCAAGCTTGGGAAATACCGGGATCTGGTCCGCACGGTCCGCGGTGTGGGGTACAAATTTGATGCGTAAGGCAAAATCTTTCCGGGCCAGGCTGTGGACCTGCTTTCTTCTCTACACAGCCCTCATCTTCTCCCTCCTCTGGGTTTTACAGACCGTCTTTCTGCAGCGCTTTTTCAACACCATGCAGGAGCACAGCACGGACAAGGCTGCCGCGGAGATTGCAGCTGGCAGCAGCAGTGAGGACCTTACCACGCGCATCGACCAGCTGGCGAGGGACAACTCCCTTCTTGTCTTTATTACCGATCCGGACGGCACGATTCAGTACAGTTCCGACTCCTACAAGTCCTATTACCAGCAGGAAGAGGGGAACGGAACAGACGATGCTAAAAGCAATCCCTACCACAGCGGGGAAATGCTTGGCTGGCAGATCGGCGCTTACCGGAATCTCCCGGACGGCTACGACACATTTTTGTCCAGGCTCGCCTCGAGCTCTGACGGCACCGTTGCATATGAGACAGACTCCCGCTATGTCACCGGCTCTTACATAACGCTTGCGGACGGCGCTGCTGCCGTTCTCTACGTCAGCACCATCCTGGGTGCGGTCGGGGGAACGGCCGGGATCCTGCGCCTGCAGCTTCTCCTGGTGTCCCTGCTCTCCGTGGTCATCGCCTCCGCCATCGCCTGGATACTCGCAAGGCGTTTTTCCGTCCCAGTGGATCAGCTCAGCCTGCAGGCGGGAATGCTTGCGGCGGACCAGTATGAGCCGGTATTTGAGAAGGGATTCTGCAGGGAACTGGACGATCTCTCTGACTCAATGGACGATGCCGCCTGCCGGCTTGCAGAGGCTGAGAAATATCAGAAGGAACTCCTTGCCAACGTATCCCACGATCTGCGGACTCCGCTGACAATGATCCAGGGCTATGCGGAGATGATCCGGGATGTTTCCTGGCAGGATGCTGCGCAGCGCGAGGCGGACACGCAGGTCATTCTCCGGGAGACAGAGCGTCTTTCGGCGCTTGTGAACGAAATTCTCGAGTACTCGAGTCTCTCGGAACGCCGGGATACCGCGGATTTTACCGAAGTGAACCTTGGCCGCCTCGCAGAAAAGGTCTGCAGGACGTTCGAACCCCTCCTTTCGCGGCAGGGCGGCACCATCGAGCGGCAGATTGCGGATGACTGCACGGTGACCGGGAGTCCTGCGCTCCTGGAGCGGGCCATCTGGAATCTCATCGACAACGCAGTGCGGCACATGGGAAAGGCCGGAAAGATCTCCGTCACCGTCTCGGGCGGAGACGCCGTGCGGCTCCAGGTGACCGACTACGGGGAGGGAATCGATCCGGAAATTCTCCCCCACATCTGGGAACGGTATGCAACCTTCCGGCAGCGTGGGAAGACCGGTGTGTCCGGTCTGGGACTTGCCATCGTCAGACAGATCGCAAGGCTCCACGGCGCGGACTGCGGCGTACAGAGCAAAAAAGGGGAAGGGAGCAGCTTCTGGCTGATCTTCACAGCGAAATGACCCGGATGCACGCGCATCCGGGCCATTTCCGTACTGGTCATTCTTTTTCCGAAGATCTTCACTCACTCTGCGAAAAAGTGCTCTGGCGCTGTTTTGCCGTACTCTGCCCCGCTGCATATCCGTAGTCCGCCTTTGCGGACGCATCGTATGTGCCGTCGGCATAGGCCAATCCCGTTCCGATGCCATGGCTCTTGAAGAACGCATCCAGCTCCTCGTCAGTGAGATCATCCCCCGCAGGGAGTTCTGCAAAGGCGTTGTTCCTGTCTGCTGCCGCCATAACGCCTGTCTGGAAACTATACCCATCTATCACGGCATCCTCTTCATTGTCATACCAGGGGTGATCCTCTGCCATCCTCGCCGCATAGGCCTGCCGGCCGGCGCTGTAGCTGTAGCTTTCCGCATCGTCCGCCGGGTTGGACGCCGCGAACGCGGGCACCGCCAGCGCGCCTGCTGCCAGGACTGCCGCCAGTGTGGAACCGATAACTGCTGCCTTTTTCATCTTCTTCTCCTTTCAGCTTGATGAGAGACTCCGCCCTGTTGCGGATCAGCTTCAGGATATGGCAGGAATTTGGATGCTATTGGGAAGGAATGAGGAATTTGTGTGGAATTTTCCCGGACAACGGAAAAAAGGACATCAAAAAGCGCCCCGCAGGCCTGTGTTTCTGCACAGGGCCCCGCGGGGCGCTCTCGCTGTTTTGTTTCGAGACTTATGCGGTCTCCGCCTCAGACTTTGCAGCCTTGGCGATGGACTTTTCCTGCTCGATCACGGCCTGATAGCGGTCCACTTCCTGCTTGATCGTGCCGGACATAACCAGCAGGCAGATGAGGTTCGGGATTGCCATCAGGGCATTGGCGATATCGGAGAAGTTCCATACAAGATCCAGGGTCTGGGTAGCACCCACATAGGCGACCAGGGAGAACAGGATTCTGTAAACCATGATGGCCTTGCGGTTGGAGCAGATGTACTCAAAGCACTTTTCTCCGTGATACTCCCAGCCGATGATCGTGGAGAAGGCGAACAGGATGATGCCGATGGAGACGATATAGCGGCCAATCGGTCCGATGAAGGCAGCAAAGGCAGCCATGGTCAGGTTGACACCCTGGAGCGGGGTGCCGGTGCCGTCGGAGGTTCCCAGGACGCCGGAGGATGCGATCACAAGGCCGGTCATCGTGCAGACAATCGTGGTGTCAAAGAAGGTACCAGTCATGTTGATGTAGCCCTGGCGGACGCAGTCATCGGTGGTAGCTGCAGCAGCCGTGATGGCTGCAGAGCCCATGCCTGCTTCATTGGAAAAGCACCCTCTTGCAAAACCGTAGCGGACCTCGTTCATGACAGAAACAGTGATGGCGCCGAGGACTCCGCCGCCCACTGCCTTGGGAGCAAATGCCATCACAAAGATGTGATACAGTCCGGAAGGAATGTTGCGGAAACCGACGATCAGGCAGACAACTGCTGCGATGACGTAGAAGACAGCCATGGCAGGAACCACCACGCTCGAAACCCTGGAGATCGACTTGATGCCGCCGACAATGATAAGAAGCGCCAGCACCGTGACGATCAGGCCCGTCACCCACAGCGGAACACCGAAGGTCGTATTCAGGGCGCCGGAGATCGAGTTCGCCTGGGTCATATTTCCGATACCGAAGGAAGCGATGACACCGAACAGGGCAAACAGAAAGCCCAAGGCAGCGCCGACCTTCTTGTTGCGGAAGCCGTTCTTCATGGTAAAGGCAGGGCCGCCGACCATCTCACCCTTCTCGTTGATCTCGCGGTACTTGACCGCCAGCATGCACTCCGAGAACTTGGAGGTCAGACCGAAGGCTGCGCAGACCTCCATCCAGAACAGAGCACCGGGGCCGCCGGCAAACATGGCCGTCGCCACACCGACGATGTTGCCGGTGCCGATCGTGGCCGCCAGAGCGGTGCAGAGGCAGGCGAAGGGGGACACATCACCGGTGCCCCGCCCAGTGGACCGGGCCTCCTTGGAGAGCACGCTGTGGAGCGCGTATCCAAGGTTTCTCCAGGTTCGGAATCGAAGTTTCACCGTCAGGAAAATGCCGGTGCCAATCAGGAGAACGATCATCACAGGTCCCCAGACAAAGCTGTCGACTGCGCTGACGATGTTGTTTAAGGTTTCCATATCCACCTCCCCGGCCGTTTCGGCCTGCCTTGTTGTGCTCCGGGTCAGATGCCCCGAAACTGCCTCCTCTCAATGACTGTTGATTTTGTTTACTCGGTCGCCTCCAGGAATTCGTCGATCAGATGGCTGCGAAGATCCTCGAGCATCTCCGGTGCGCGGCCGCCCACCGCCACGCCGTCGAGCTTGTTGCACCACAGGCAAAGGTTTGAGGAACTCGTGACCAGGATCTCCTCCGCGCCCCGGAGCGTATCCAGATCGTAGGGGGTCTCCGACACCGCATAGCCCAGCTTCTTTGCCATGCGGATCAGGTGCGCTCTTGCGATGCCCGGCAGGATCAGTTCATCTGTGGGTGCCGTAAAGATCTTTCCGTCCAGAATGATGTGAACGTTGGAGTGCGCGCACTCGGTAACCCGGTTTCCAAGGTTCTTGCGGTAGAGGATCGTCTCCTGCACCCCTTCCTTCTTGGCGTGCTGCGCTGCCATGACGGAGGGCATCAGGTTCAGAGTCTTCACGTTGCAGTGGTAGAACCTGGTATCCGGCTCGGTCACGCAGGCAATGGGCTCCTTCCCGTCGCGGATCGAGGCGGGGGTCAGGGTCACCCAGAGGTTTGCGGGGATCTCCGGATCAAATGCGTGGTTGCGGTTTGTGGTGCCGCCACGGGTCACCTGGTAGTAGACGAACAGATTGCCGGTGTCCATCTTCTTGACGAGCTCATTCAACAGGTCCTTCAACTGATCCTTTGTGACCGGCATCTTGATATCCATCAGCGCCGCGCTATTGAAAAAGCGGTCCACATGCTCATCGATGGCGAAGATGTGATAGTTCCGGCAGGGACCGGCATCGTAGACGCCGTCTCCGAACCAATGAACCCGATCATTCATCGGGATCATCATGTTCTCGATCTCATCGTACTTCCCGTTGTAGTATCCCAGTGTCTTCATTCACAGCTCCTTTTCCGCGGCTCCGCCCCGGAACGTAAAAGGGCGCCCGGCAGCAATGCTGCCAGGCGCCCTTGCCCTCTGCGGTTCGAAACGGTACTCTCTGCCGCTTTGATTTATTTTCTGACATCTTACGACCGAATGCATGACACGTCAACGGCGATTGTGTACAAATCGATCATAAAACTTCATATATTTTTCATCATTTTTACCGATCGTTTAGAATTACGTTTCCGGCTCCGGAATGCCCAACTCCTGCCGGACTGCCGCAACGTATGCCTCGTCAACACCGCAGAAGTAGGCCGTGTTGCCATCGTCGTAGCCGTCGCGCAGCATCGAGATCACATACGTCCGCTGCCGTTCTTCCCCGTCGTCCTCGTCATCCTCCCGAAGATCCAAGGCATAGAGGTCCGCGTCCTGATACATTCCGTCCCGACAGAAATACCCTGGGATTGTCCCTTCCTTCTCAAAGCCGCAGTCCTCCAGCGCATGGGAATATGCCCCTTCTCCTTCCGGCACCATGCAAAGAACGAGTGTGACCTCTGTTCCCTGCAGGCGCTGCACAAGAGCTTCTGTCAGTGTCCGCAGCACCTCCTCCGGCGTGTCGGGAAGATAGGACAGCGTAAGCCTCCCCCGGTACGCTGCGCTCTCATCCATCCGAATGCTCCCCTCCGCGGCGGGATCTTCCCCGGCGAGGGCGGCCAGGACCTCCCCATCCGGAAGGCGCATTCCGCTCTCTGTCAGTTCTTTTTCAAAGGCGGAGATCTTCTCTCCCGGCACCTTTTCTTTTTCCAGTGTAATTACATCCATTCTGTATCCTCCGGGTTCTCTTCGCCCTGTACATTGGTCTCGCGTTCCAGATCCAGGATGTCCGACAGGGGCACCGCGCTTCCATCCGCCAGAACAAGGACCCGCTCCGGGGTCCGGATCCGAACGGCTGTCACATTCCGCACAGCAATGCTCCCGCCCTCTTTTCTCTCATCCGGTATGAAATACGTGAGGCGGACGCTCCGATCCTTTGCGGCGAGCAGTTCATTCAGCTTCCGGTCGAGTTCTTCCTTCTGATCTTCATCCAGTTCCGGGCGTTTTTGAGTCCGCCTTGCGGTCTCCCGGATTGCATCCCCATAACCGGTAAGCGCCGCAAAGGGAGCAAACTGGGCGGCTCGAAGTTCCATGGGAAGGTGCGGGTGTCTTTCAGACTCATGGTGGGGCAGGTCGATGATGTCTCCGTACTGCAGAAGCGCCTGCCGCTTCCCCTCCTCCAGATCCTCCCGGGAGGCACCGCGCACGTTGTGCCAGCTGTTCTGCAGGTTCTCGTCCAGATCCTTCATGCCCTGTGTCCTCCAATCTGGGCATTGCGGTCCCGTGCCGTGGCGCCCTCCTCGAGGTCCATTCCCTTGAGCACCGCATTCTTTCCAAACTTCTTCCGAAGGTCGAGCACCGCACCCTGGAGTGCCTCCTCCTTTTTGCGTTTTATCTCTTCCTCCTGCTTCTTCTTTCCCGCTTCGCCAAAGTCCGCAAACAGATCCATCTGGTAGCAGTCCTCCTCCGGCTGGTTCTGCACATGGCCAGCAGTGAGGTAGAGCTTTCGCACCAAAAGGGCTGGGTGCACGATCCGGTCATAGAGGCGCACCGCTGCCTCGTCCAGAAGTCTTGTGGAGGCGGTCAGCTGCCCGAGGCGCTCGGTTCCGTGGGCGTGGCGAGGCACCACGCGTCCGTACCAGTCCTGCTCCAGTTCGCCATGGTAGGCCGCCGCGGTCTTCGGGTCGTCCAGGCTTGTCCTGTCATAGCAGATCGTGAGCACCAGCTGGTCGGTCACCTGGTGCTTTGCCGCAAGGTCCAGGGAGAGG
>JBJEYC010000467.1:0-23945 GCA_051886435.1 Lachnospiraceae bacterium | reverse complement strand
TTTCCAGTACCCGGTACATGAACTGGGAGGAGTTCTTCCAGGAGGCAAGCTCCGACGCGCCGGTTCTGTGGTGGAGCTTTTCCCGGATTGCTGCATCAAGTTTTTCCTCGAGGATGTCTCCATCCACGTCCTTTTCAAACTGTGCTTTTGTTCCGTTGTAGATGATCATCCCGCACCCCCAGGTTTCCGGAGAATTCTCTGCAGATCACCATTGTAGCATATGGGAAAAGAGAAGAAAAATCCCTCTCGGTGCGGGGACACCGGGAGGGGGAAAGCGCAGGTATGGTGTTTTCAGTTTCCTGTGACATGGCCGCTGCGGATGCCCTGGTTTGCGGCATCCAGGGGGAGCCAGTCCAGGGCCCTTTTGGATCTGCCGGTTCCAGAAATCCCAGTCATGACCGCCTTGCTCCTCGAACAAGGAGGATGATCGAGCGCCGCGTTCCTTCCGAAAGCGCTTCCTTCACCGGAATGATCTTGTGCACGCTCTCGCAGTTGGTGATGACAAGGGGCCCGGGCCGGCTCATATACCGATGGCCCGAGATGTAGTGGATGTTTCTTCCCTAAAAAATCCAGGCGATCTCCAGCTCATCGTGCCAGTGCGGCAGGAGACTGTCCCGGCTGTCCCGGTCCATCTTTCCCGGCACATCGTAGAGGACAAACGGTCTTTCCGGGTGGTAGGGAAAGGTCTGATACCGCAAAATCTAATCGCTCATACTCTTCTCTCCCGGCGCCTAGTACCGAAGCTTTAAGTTCGAGAGCACCACCTCCGTGTCGTAGCCCAGAGATCTTGTGTAGAGGAGCATTCCCTTCCTGGCAAGGTCCACATGGTTTTTCGGGGCGACGGTGATCTTCCGGACGGGGAGGATGGCTGCATCCGCGACGCGGATCGAAAGATACGGCAGCAGGAACCCGTCCTTGACCCGGAATTTCACCTCCTCCGGGCTCTTTGGCCGAAAGACGCACCGGTACTCCCGCTCCGCCTGGAACTCCTCCTGCTTGAAAAAGAGGGCGTACACCCCGAGGGCGTTGCCGAACTTCCGGCAGAGCTGGCTGAAAGGGGATGTGTCCTTCTCTTCTGCGGCAAGGCTCATGATCTCGGCAAAGGGAAGGCCGATCCTTCCCGGAAGGATGTTGAAGAGGAGGGTGCGCAGGATCTCCTCCTGCTGCTTTTTCCCGTAGAGGACCCGGCCGTGGCAGGCGATCCTGTGGTGTTCTTCGATGCAGTGCAGGAGCTCTGCTCCGTCAAAGGCCAGGTTGTAGCCCGTCTCCTCCCCGAATTCCGACCAGAGGGTGATGGAGTCCCCCTCCAGGGAGAGGGAGAGCACGTAGTTGTCGTGCCGGCGGAAGTCCTCCATGGTTTCTGTGAGCTCTCTGAGGAGGAGGTTCTGCCACTTCCTGCTTGGCACCTCCCCGATAACCTTCTGGGCCACGTGGAGGATGAAGCCCATCTCGTTGGAGTCGTTCAAAAAGCTGCTCTTGGTCGCGTAGAGGGTGCGGGACTGCAGGATGCTGGCTGCCGCGGCACACTTGGTGTAGTGGTAGAGCATCTCCCCCTCCTGCAGCTGATCCAGCCATAGGTATTTTTTCATGGAAGCCTCCGGGGCCGGCTCTGCGGCCCTCTCTCCCATCATACCATGCGGGAAATCGGAGGGTGCAAAAAAGGCGGACGGGAGTTCCCGTCCGCCGTGATGCATTGCTATTTTTGGGAGTCGGTGCTTCTTCGGTGGAGGCTTTTTGCCTTGTCCTCGTACATCGCCTGATCAGCACGCCTGAGCACCGCGTCGATGTCATCGAGCGGCCCTGTGTGCACGGCATACCCCAGGGCGATGCTGCAGCCCCGGGCGGTACAGACGCTCTGGATCTCTTTGACAAGATCCCGCGCCCCCGCTTCGTCCATGCCCTCCTGGATCAGGAGAAACTCATCTCCGCCCATGCGGAACACGTGCTCTTTGTCCGAGAAGCGAAGCAGGATGTCGGCAATCGTGCAGATCAGCGCATCTCCCGCCTCGTGCCCCCGGGTGTCATTCATGCGCTTTAAGCCGTTGATATCGCCGGAGAGCAGGGTGCAGGTCCCGGTGGTGGTGCGCTTTTCCAGGTACCTGGCAAGGCCCCTTCGGTTTAACGTGCCGGTCATCGGATCCCGGAGGCTCTGCAGTGTTGCCTTCTGGAGATTGTTGCGGGTCCGAAGCATGACCGCGGTGAAATCCACCAGGGTGCTCAGCATAAAGCCGCCGGGGCGAAAGCTCTCCCTTGGTGCGTTGAGAACGAGGGAAAAACCGAGCGACTCCCCCGAAATAAAGAGGTGTCCTGCGATGAAGCTTCTTACCTGCGGAATCGGCAGGGAGAAGTCCGGATGATTCTTAAGGAAGGCGTCATAGTCCTCTACAGAGACCACCTTTCTTGCCGCAAAGAGGCGCTGGAGCGGGGCGAGCCTTGTCATCAGGATGCTCTGGAGGTCCGGTTTCAGGGGAAGGACACCCTTCCGGTCCCACTCATAGGTGCACTGCACCGTGCCGCCCTCGCGCTTTTCCAAAATGAGGAGGCGCTCCGCCTGGAGGTTTTTGCCGATGCAGGCGATGGAACGGCCGATCCCCGAGGAGGGATCCCGGTCCTCAAGGCCCAGGGTGATGGCCTCGTTGGCCCAGGTCTCGTCGGCAAGGACCTGCTCACTCTGCACGCGCTCCGGGGTCGAGATGTAGAGCCTTGCCCGGCGTCCGTGCCAGAAGACCAGCATGTCCCTTGTGGTGTAGCGCTGGGAGGAGGCCGCATCCCAGGTCGTGCTGCGGACCAGGTAGGGAAGGCCGGAAAAGGTGGGCATCACGCACTTCTCGCAGATCCCGCTCCGGTTCTCCAGAATCTCATAGCACTTCTTTCCCCGGTAGTCGAAGTCGTCGGAGAGGCGCACGTCCTTTCTCGCCGCATGATTCAGGTACAGGATCTCATAGGTCTCCGGATCCAGTATGACGATCCGCTCCGGGATGTCCTCAAACGTCTCCGGCTCGCACCCGATCCGGTTGAGGCTCCGGGCATAGGAGACATCTCCCTGCTGCGGATCTTTTGCGCAGCGGCGAAAGAGCAGGCTGACAAGGTCCAGAAAGTCCGAGGCCTCCTCTGCGCCCGCCATGGACCTGGCGAGTTCCAGGCGGCAGGGCATGCCGCCGATCTCCCGCAGTTCGTGGAGGGATTTCTGCACCGAGGAGGCGATGCGCTCTGCGAGTTCTGCGTTCTCCTGCCTTGCCAGGATCAGGAAGGTGCAGCCGCGGACTCTGGCCACCGCCGCGTCCTGCGGGAGGGGTTCTGTTCGGATCGCGTCCGCGATGGCCCTTGCGGCATCGTCCACGAAGTTTTTGCCGAGGGTCCGGCAGAGCCTCTCGTAGTCCGTCAGGGTCAGGCAGACCCCGAGGTACCCGCTTCCGCCCCGGCGCCAGGCGTCGTCGTAGGAGGCGCCGACACAGAGGATTCCGTAGGTGTTCAAAAAGCCCGTCAGGGTATCCAGGTCGAGCCGGGACTCGTCGGATTCCTTTATGGACAGGCGGATATACCCCGCAATTCCCGCCACCTCATTTCCGCGGTAGTAGGGAAACTCGGACACGCAGAGGTTCTTCGGAACGCCGTGCAAAAGCACCAGCCGTTCTCTGGTGGTGCGGGGCCGCCCCGTCTGCAGGATGCTTTTCTGCACGTTCTCGCACTCCTCCGGGGCAAGACACCATCCCAGCTCGGAGAACGAGCGGCCCTGGATCTCGGAGATCGTGCGGCCGCCCAGAAGGGAGAGCATGGCGTCGCTGGCGCCGACCACGCGAAGATCCTGATCCAACCAGTAAAAGGCAAGCCCTGAGAAGCGGCAGGCTGCCCGGAAGAGATCCTTGGCCGGATACTGAAGCTGCTTTTTTGGGACAGCCCCGGCAAGGCTGCCTCCCAGCGAGGAGGTGAACACGGGCAGGAGCATCTCCCGCTCTTTTTCCGGGATCTCCTCCCAACTGCTGCGGCGCTCGTAGAGAAGAAGGCTCTTCTCGCCATCCCGGAAGACCGGGACCGCGATCCAGTCCTCCCAGCGGTAGCGCCCGTCCTTCTGCCGGATCCGAAAGAGTCCGACGGCGAGTCCCCGCCCGGAGGCGCTGGCCTGCTGAAACAGGCCGGAGGGATCGAGAAAGGCAAAGAACCGCTCCCTGTCGTCCAGGTAGACAAGATCCGTGCCAAACGCAGAGAGCGCCGCCCGGATCCCCTGCCGCTTTAGCCCCGGCGCGGTACCCTGCCGGTCGCTGACAAGGACCGTGATCATATCCTTTGGCAGGTTGATGTCGTAGATGCCGTCGTAGAGCGGGGCGATGTTCTGGGCCGCAAGCGCCTGGAGCTGGTCCTCCTTTCGAAGGGCCGTCTCTTCACGGATGCAGAACAGGCTCACTCTCGCAATCCAGAAGGCACTGGTCCCTGCGACCTTCTCTCCCTCGAGGCGGAAGGACTGGCCGTGGTCCGAAAATCCCATCACTCCAGTGCCGCCGTGAAAGACCTTGTCGAGAAAGCCAAAGAGCCGAAAGCGCAGCGGGAAACTCTTCATCTCCAGGTATCGGTTGACCTCTTCCGGGGTCTTGGTATCGGTGGAGGCGAGCTGCTGCAGAAAAACAGGGTTTGCGGTGATGATCCGGGCGCTTTCCTTTTCGCAGGCAAGGAGGGCCTGCGGGGTCCGGCTCACCAGGTTGACAAGGCCTGCCGCCTGGTAGATTGCCCGCTCCGCGTCGGTCTCTGCCAGGAGCCCCTTTTTCTCCAGCTCCTCCGAGAGCTCGGAAAAAGGCATGGGTTTTCCGTAGTAATAGCCCTGGATGATCTCACAGCCGATGCCGCGCAGAAAGTCGAGCTGCTCCTTCGTCTCCACGCCCTCTGCCAGGGTGTGGATGTGGAGGCTCTTTGCCATGATGACGATGCTGGTGAGGATGGCCCGGCTCTTCTCGTCGAAGTTTCGGAAAAAGCCCATGTCCAGCTTGATGAGGTCAAAGTCAAAGCGGTGCAGGGCGTTCAGGGAGGAGTACTCCGCCCCGAAGTCGTCGAGCCAGAGCTGGTAGCCCGCCTGGTGGAACTGGGCAAGGGTCCTTGCCATGTCCCCCTGGTTTTCCTCGAGCACCCGCTCGGTCAGCTCCGCCCGGATCATCTCCCGGGGGATGTGCCAGGTCCTGACCGCGTCCTCCAGGCAGGCGAGCGGGTGGATCAGGTCAAAATCAAGGCGCGAAAAGTTGACCGAGACTGGCAGAAGCCGCATGCCGGCATCCTGCCGCTCGTGGAGAAATTCTGCCACCCGGTCGATGACATAGGCGTCGAGCCGGCCGATGAGGCGGGCGTTCTCCAGAATCGGCACGTAGATGCCCGGGGAGATCATGCCACGGACGGGATCTTCCCACCTAGTCAGCGCCTCAAATCCGCATACCTTCCCGGAGAGAGCCCGCACCATGGGCTGGTAGTAGACCTTCAGATACCCCAGCTGCAGGGCCTCAGAGAAGTGATCCAGGATGTACTGGCGGTTCTCGATCCGCTCCTGCATCTCCTTTCGAAAGACGCCGCAGCAGTGCTCCGCATCGTTCTTGACCGTGTTGCAGGCGATGCGGGCCATGTCGAAGGCGTGGCGCAGAACGTCCGGAGAGACCTCGTGATCAAACAGGACGATCCCCGCCTTGAGGGAGGAGCTTCTCCCGCCCATGTACTGATCCACCCGGGCACAGGCCTCCTCGATCTTTTCCTGCAGGTTCTCCCGGGGCAGGATGGCGTAGAAGTTGTCAGCGCTGGTGTGGCCAAAGAGACCCTCCGGGAAGACCTCCCGCAGGACTCTTGCGGTGAAGGCAAGGCAACGGTTTCCCTCCTCCATGCCGTTCTCCCGGTTGAAGCCCCGGAAGTTCGCGATGTTGAAGCAGACCGGGCAGAACCGGGAAAAGCCGCCCTCATTCATCCGTTCCCTGGCGGCACTCAGGGCCTGCTGGAAGAAGGCCCTGGCACCGGGAAAGCCGGTGCACTCATCGGAGGTGACCTCCTCGAGCTTCATCTGCGAGGAAGTCATCTGCAGGAGGTAGACGTCGGTGTCGTACATCCTGCACGGCGTCACGATGCAGTCGAGCTCCCGGATGTGCCGGGTTTTGGTCAGGTACTGGACCTGAAGGGTGAAAAAGTCCTGCCGGCTTCCCCGGGCGCTTGCCAGTGAGAGATCCTCTTCCATCGTCATGCCGGAAAACTTTCCCCCGGTCAGGTCCAGAAATTCCTCCATTCCGGCGCAGTCATAGAGCTCTAAGGCGCTCCTGTTCGCGAACAGGATGCGCTCCTTTTTGGTCCGGTCCACGATGCAGACGCCGATTGTCATCGCGTCATAGAGCCGGTGCAGTTCCTCCGGATCCCAGTTGTTCTTTGCCATCGACAAAACAGTCACAGTATGTCCCTTCTTTTATAAGTACATAGTTAAACTGGCTTCAATATAGCACACATGTCAATAATTCGTAACATTACATGGAAAGCGGCTATGGCTGGAAGTTGCACAGTTTGCGCCAAAAAAGGCACCATCCGTCTGTGCCGGATGGTGCCTGCAAGGTCATTCCTGATTTCCGCTGTCTGATTCGCCGGGACCTTCGGAATCCTTCGAATCCTCCTGTTTTGCGGGATCATCAGAAGGTTCCTCTGCTTTTTCGCGCTCCTTCGAATCGGCGGTGCCTGCTGCGGCGTCTGCAGAACCTGCCGCGTGTGCCGCCTTCTCTGCCCTTGCAAGAGCCTTTTTCTTTTTCCTTCTCCGCAGGAGAAGAAGCAGGATGACGACAAGGGCTGCACCGCCGCCTGCCGCTGCGCCGGCAAGGCCGCCGGTAAAGCTCTGCGGAAGCTCGCAGGCGAAGGTGAAGGAGGTGCCGTCCGCGGTAAACGTGAGGTACTCACCCATCGAACCGGTGTCAAGAAGCGTCTTTTTGCCGGTCGACTCGTCCACCAGGTAGATTCTGGCGTCCTTGTTCCCATCGGGCGCAAGGAACCGGAACGTGTGGCTTTCGCTGCCGTCATCGGGCAGGGTCACCTGCCAGCGCTCCGCCTCCCCATCCGCGGCATCCTCGACCGCAACGTGCATCGTATCGCCCTGCTGAAAGCTTCCCTCCGCAAACAGGAAGGTGACGTGGTCCCGCTGCCGGTCTCCCGGGAGCAGGGTCACAATCCGCTCGTACTCGGCGGTGACCACCTCATCGGAGGTGATGTTGGTGAAGTCGGTCTTGCTCCAGGTGGCGTAGAAGCCGTCCTTTTCCGGAATGTCCGGGATCTGGTTGGCCTGAAGGCTTCCGCCGTAGGAGACCCGAACGCTTCGGATGAGTTCATCGTCTGCCCGGAAGGTCAGGACCATCTGCCGGAAGGCCTTCGGCACTGTGGACTTCGACATGACCTCCTCGTAGGTGACGGGTTCGGCGATGCCGGTGTAGCTGGTGCCGTCAATTCCCTGCAGGGAATCCGAGACAAACACGTTTCCGGAGATCTTGTCCTTGTCAAGATCCCGGACCGAACCCGCGATGGCGCCCACGTACTGGGTGGAATCCAGCACGTTGACCATGGAGGTGCAGCCGGTGATGGTCGTTGCGTAGCCCGCAATGCCGCCCACATATTTGTCTCCGCTCAAATCGCACTTGGCGTAGGAATTCCGGATCGTGCCGATGCTGTAGCCTGCGGTGCCGCCCACGTAGTCGGTGCCGCTGACGGCACCGGAGCTTCCGCTCTTGGTGACAAGGCCGATGGAGACCTGTCCAGCAACGCCACCGGTGTAGTTGTTCCGACCGGTCACCTCTCCCAGGTTCGTGCAGCTGTCCACGATGGCCCTTGCGAGGAAACTGTAGTCGATGGAGTCACTCCCCACGGTCTGGATGTCCTGCTCCGGATCCAGGTCGTACTCGACACCCATGGTGCCGACGATGCCGCCCACGTTGTTGTCCGCGTCGATGGAACCGGTGTTCGTGCAGGAACTGGTACGGCCCGTCGTGTACTGCTCCAGGTCATCATCGCTGATGTCGGAGGTGTCCTCGATGTTGTCCGACTGGTCGGTGCCGTTCACAGCCTTGTCGTACAGATTCTCCAGAATGTCCGCGATATCCCGGGACTTGGTGTTGATCTGCCGCATCGTGGCGACCGAGGAATCGGTGGTCGAGGAGATGCTGCTGTTGAGACTGTCGATCTCAGAGAGAATCGCGTCCAGGTCGGTGTAAAGACTGCCGGATGCCTGGGAGACGGCGGAGGAAACGCCGTCAAAGGAGAAGCTGATGCCGTCCAGGGCGGTCAGGATCGCCTGAATGGTGCTGTCAAAGTCCGGTGCGTTTGCCAGGTCGTTCACCAGGGCATCCACCTGGGCCTTTAAGTTGGAGTTCTCATAGTCCGGGATCCGGTCCGCGTACGTCTCCAGTGTCGAGGCGAAGCTGTCGATGCTCGTGCGGATCGTGTCGAAGTCGTCGAGCATCTTTTGGACCTGGGTGCGGATGGTCGCGGCGTTGTCCTTCAGGGTGGAGGCATCATGCTCGATGCCAGAGAGCGCGGAGGAAATGGTATCGCTGCTCTTTTTGAGGTCATCGAGTCCGTTGGAAGCCGCGTCGAGGTCGTCGAGGAGCTGTTTCTTGGTGTCCTCGTCCAGGTCGGCATTGCTGATCTGCTTGCGGAGATCGTCCAGGGTATCATTGGAGATACGGTTCTGAATATCGCTCACCTGGTTCTGCAGATCGGAAAGACTGCTGTCTGCCGTACTGCCGTTGGTATTCAGTGCATTGTTGAGCTCAGAAGCCGCGTTGGATACAGAGTCTTCCAGCCCCTGCAGCTGCGAAATGCTCGGTGCCCCGTCTGCTGCAACATCACTGCTCTCTGCCTGCGCGGAAGAAGAATCCGTGTCAGATGAGGTCCCGGAATTCGTAACGGACGGCGTGTTCTCCGAAGTATCGCTGCCCCCGTCGGAAGTCTCATCTGTCCCGGTGGAATCTGAACCGGATGAGGCATTCTCAGAGGAAGCATCTGTGCTTCCATTTTTCCCTGTGGAGGCATCCTCTGCATTCGAAGCGGCTGCGTTCTCCGAAGAGGAATCCGAATCAGACGCCGACTCGGAAGATTCGTCCGACGCTTCTTCCGAAGATGCCGTGTCGGATGCTTCCTCAGAAGACGATGTGGATGCCTCCTCGGAAGACGACGAAGATGCCTCTTCAGAAGACGACGTGGATGCCGCGTCGGAGCTGCTGTTCTGGTTTTCGATGTCGGAGAGATCCTTACCCAGAAGATCCCGAACCTGGTTCTGCAGATCCTGGTAGTCGCTGATGACCGTGTTGATAGAGTTCTGCAGCTTTACGAGCGCGTTGCTGATTTCCTTTGCCCGCTCGGTCATCGTGTCCGAGGTGTTCTTGGCCGCGGACGCAAGGGCCGATGCCGCGGACGAGAGCGAGGCCGTTGCGGACTTTAAGTTCTGGTAGGCGCTTTTCAGGGTGTTCTTCTCACTGGAGGTGAGAGTCGCATTTGCCACCGCCGCATTAAACGCCTGTTCGGTGGACTGCAGGGCACTGGACAGGTTATTGGCGTAGGTCGATGCCTGGCTCGAGAGGGAGGAGGCAAGGCCGTTTACGTTTTTCAGGGTGTTCTGCGCCACGCCCAGGTCATTGGCGGCGTTGTTGACGTCGGTCTGCGCCTGGTCCGTGATGGTCTGCAGGTTGTCCCTGGCATCCCGGGTCAGGGAGGTCAGGTTCGAGGCAGAGCTCGAAGCCGTGTCGGAGAGACCGCTGACATCGTTTAAGAGACTGTCGGAGAGATCCGAGAGGTCATCCAGATCGTCGGAGATCTTCTTCAGGTCATCCTCTGCAAACTCCACCGCGAGGTAGGGCTGCTGCTGGCCGATGATGCCGCCAACGTCCTTGCGGCCCAGGATGGAGGCACTGTTGGCACAGCCCCGCACGAGGCCCGAGGAACGGCCGGCAATGCCGCCGGTGTTGTATCCCACGTGCTCGTAGCCGATGGTGCCGGAATTCTCACAGTACAGGATCTGGCCGGAGTTGAAGCCGGCGATGCCGCCTGTGTCGGTGACTGCGGAGAGGTTCTCCGTGGAGTTCACGTCCCCGGTCATCAGGATGTTCTCGAGAGTATTGCTGACATCCTCGATGGATGTGGTGGTGTCCGAGTACTGGACGTTGACCTGCATCTGGGAAGTCGAGTTCTTGATGATGCCGGCGTTGTTGCCCACGAGGCCGCCGCTGGCGGTCTTGCCCTGGAGGTCTCCCTTGGAGGAGCAGTTGTCCAGGATACCGGTGGTGGTGTTGGAGCCGGCAATGCCGCCCACACGGTTCTTGCCCTTGACAGTGCCGGTGAAGGTGCATCCGCTGATCGTTCCGGCGTTGACGCCGGCGATGCCGCCGGTGTCCTCCTGTGTCCCGGTCACGGAGACCGTGCCGGAGACGGAGAGGTTCTGAACCACGCCTCCCTCCTGGATTTCCCGGAAGAGTCCGGCGCTGCCGCGCTTTCCGGTCAGGTGAAGGCCGGTGATTCTGTGGCCCTGGCCGTCAAAGGTGCCGGCAAAGGTGGCAAACTGGAGATCTCCGTTGGTGAGGGAGATGTCGTTGTCGAGAATGTAGAGCTTGTCCTGGGAGTAGGTGTCAAGGCTGCAGGCCTCTGCCGCCTCCCGCAGATCCTCTTCCGTCTGGATATGGATCGTGGTGACGGTTTTGGCCTCCTCGGTGTTGGAGGTGGAGCCCTCTTCTGCTGTCTCAGCGGCCTTGTCCGATTCCTTGGAGTCGTTGACCGCGGCGGCCAGGGCGGATTGCGCGTTGTCCACGATGGCTGCGGGATCACTGCTGGCTGCGGCCAGTACCGGTGCCGGGATCGTCCCTGCCAGCGTCTGGGCAGTCATGACGGCAATCAGGATTTTTGCATAGGTTCTGCGCTTCATTCCCTGCCTCCTTTCCCGGCGGTGTCCTGGGCTTCCCCGGAATCCGGGGGCGTTTTGTCCCCGGTCTCTTCTGTCTTTTCTGATGCTTCGGTTTCTGCCTTTTCAGGCTCTGCGCTTTGTGTCTTTTCGGGCTCTGTCACTTCGCCCTCGATCATGCGGGAGGGATCGGTGTCTGGTCCGTAATCCGACGTGCCCTCCGCCCGCTCCATGGAGCCGGAGATCACGACGGCCGTGACATCGCCGCGGACCATCGCGTGAACCTGTCCCACGATGGTGCCGTTGATGGTGCCGCGGATGTTGCCGTTGAGGTACACAAGACCCGACTCTTTTTTCTGCCGGATCGGCCGCTCGATATCAAAGGTCGTGTACTGGATGATCTTGTCGCCCGCGCACAGAAGCTGCGGCAGGACAAACATGACCAGGAATACCGAGATCGTGGTGCCGCGGCCAAGGCACTGTCCGATGCTGGCGATGCACGGGTCGGAGGTCATCTGGCCGATGAACACGCCGGCCAGGATCATCATGGATCCCGAGGTGATGATCGTCGGGAAGGCAAAGTTCAGCGCCTCCGTGATGGCGGTCCTGCGGTCCTCGGTCGCCCGAAGTTCCTGGTATCGTGAGGAGATGACGATAGCGTAGTCGATGTTCGCACCCATCTGGATGGAGGACACGATCAGGTAGCTCATGAAGAACAGGTTGGACTTTGTGATCGTCGGGTACGAGAAGTTCAGGAAGATGGAACCCTCGATGACCATGATCTGCAGCACCGGAAGTCCCGCGCTCTTGAAGGTGAACAAAAGGATCACTAGGACGAACAGAATGGAGACCACGGAGACCACGATGTTGTCCCGCTCAAAGGAGCTCTGCAGATCCCGCTCGGAGGTGGAATCGCCGACGGTCAGGATCTTGTCCGTGTCGTCCGGGTAGTACTTGTCTGCCATCGTGTGCATGGTGTCGAGGAATGTGAAGGTCTCTTCCGACTCCTCGGGGAGCGTGAGGTACACCAGAATCCGGTCGTAATCGTCGGACTCGAGCTGTTTTCTGCCGTTCTGGATCTGCGTGTAGGCGGAATCCAGCGTATCCCACAGGTCATCGTCGAGGGTGACGTAGCCGTCCTCGACCATGTCGTGAACAAAGCCGATCATGTCCATCAGAGAGACCTTGTAGGAGGAGATGCCGCCCACAATGCGGCCGTAATCCTCCTGGTCCGCCGCGTAGGCGGTGTACAGGGTCTCGCAGACCTCATAGTCCATGTCCATGAGCTCGGAGAACTGGCGGGGATTGAGCTCATCCGTCAGCGTGTAGTCGTCCATGGCCGTCGTGTTGGCAAGGCCGGTGCAGTGGTCCACCTCGGGGCAGTCCTCGAGGTCGGCAATCAGCTTGGCCTCGTTGGAATAGCTCCCGTGGGGCAGCACAAGCGCGACCAGGTTTTCGGTGCCGAAATTGTCCTCGATCATCTGGTCTGCGATCTGGGTCTCATTCTGGATCGGGGTTGTCAGCGTCGAGTACCCGTACACGTAGGGGCACTTCTGGGACAGAACCGCGGCGCCGAGAAAGGCCACTGCAAAGACAAAGGGAATGATCTTGCGGGTCCGGTAGGCAAAGCGGCCGATGGCGGAGATCTTGGGCACAAAACTCTTGTGCTGGGTGCGCTCCATCAGTCCCGAAAACATGACGAGGAGTCCGGGCATCAGCGTAAAGACCACCAGAAGTGAGAGCAGGATGGCCTTGATGAGGACGGTTCCGAGGTCGCGGCCGATCTGGTACTGCATGAAGATCATGGCGAACAGACCCGAAATGGTTGTCAGTGAGGAGGACAGGATCTCCGGAATCGACTTGGAGAGGGAGACGATGGCGGCATCCCGGGGATCATACCCGTTTCGCTTCTCCTCCTTGAAGCGGTTGCAGAAGATGATGGCGTAGTCGACGGACAGCGCCAGCTGCAGGATTGCCGACACCGAGTTGGAGACGAAGGAGATCGTGCCAAACAGGAAGTTCGTGCCCTGGTTGATCACCATGGAGACGACGAACGTCATGCACAGCACCGGGATCTCACCGAAGGACTCACTGGTGAACAGAAGGACGGTCACGACCACGATGGCAACGAGGACCATGATCTTGTTGATCTCGGTCTCAATGATCTCCGCCGACTGGTCTCCCATGTCGGTGTCCACGTAGGTGTCGTAGTCGGAAAGGTAGGTCTCGACGTTTTCGAGGGATTCCAGCGCCCTGTCATCATCCTCGTCGTAGTCGAAGGTGACTTCAAACAGTGCCGAGCCGTTGTTGTAGTACTTTTCGAAGTCCTCGGTGTCCGCGTCCGCATCGGTAAATGTGACCGACTGGACGCCGTCCATCTCCTCGATCTCGCCCTTCAGGGTGTCCGCCTCGTCGTAACTGATGTTGGCGACCATGATCTTGGCCGAGCCGAAGGTGGTGAACTCCTTGTCCATCAGCTTGAGACCGCGCTGGGTCTCGGTGGATTCCGGCAGGTAGTCAGAGAGCGCGTTGTCGACTTTGACCCAGCTGGAGGAGAATACCGAAAAGATGATCCAGATCGCATACAGCAGGAAGAACAGCATGCGCTTGTCGACGATGAAGGCGCAGATGTGCAGAAGGCCCGCGTTGGTCTTTTTCGGAGCTTTCTCCTGTTCGGACCGCGCCTGTCCTTCGCCGGTGGGGGCACTTGTCTGGGCGGAGGCTGCCTTGCGCCTCTCCCGTCCCGTAAATTTGATTCCCATAAACACTCCTCGACAGATGATGATACAAAAATGACCGCCCGTACAAAAACGACTTCATGCTACGTTGGATAGCACAGAAATGCAAGGGCACAATTGCAAAATTTCCATAAACTGCCGGTACAAGTGTATCAAAACGGCCGGTGCCGCGAAAGCGGCAAAAAGATCTTGAACAGGTGGCGGGCAACTGTCGCAGTCTTCCTTTTAAAAGAAATCCACCGCTTCTTCGCAAAAGAAGCGGCGGATTTTCTGTCAGACGTATCGATTTCCCGCAAACAGGAACCCGCCGTACCTTTCACGCAGGAAGGTAGATTCGTTGAAGAAGAAAGAGAACCGCCCGGTCCGGGAGGATGCGAAGCAAAAAGACAAGGGCCTTTCCGCCCGCCCCGACCGGGACCCGGACCGGAGGATTCTTTTTTGCGGCACAGGAGAGGATGACCCTTGCCACCTCTTCCGGGGCGGTGCCGGTCTGCTCGTCGTGCTCCATGCGGGCGATGCTCTTTCGAAAGACCTCACGGTAGGGGGAGGCGGCATCGTCGTACCGGACCCGCCCCGCGGTAAAGCCTGTCTTTGTGTCCCCGGGCTCCACGATGGAGACTCTCACCCCGAAGGGCGCGATCTCCATGCGAAGGGACATGGCGAGGGCTTCCAGGGCGTACTTCGAGCTGCTGTAGTGGCTCTGCATCGGGATCGGGACCCGGGCGGCCAGGGAGCTGATGAAGATGACGCGGCCGGACCCTGCCCGCCGCATGATGGGGAGAATCACATTGCAGGTGTTGATGGCCCCGAAGTAGTTGACCTCCATCTGCTTTTTGGCAAAGTCCGCGGTCACCTCCTCCACCGGTCCTGCGATGCCGTTTCCTGCGGCAAGGACTGCGATGTCGATCCCTGGAAGGGCAGACACCACCTCCTGCAGGGAGGCAGGATCTGTCACATCTCCGCGGCAGAGGGTGAGGCGCCCGCCGCCGGGAAAGTTCGTCACCTCGCCCGCCGCATGACGGGCAATGCCGTACACGTCGGCGCCGCTCTTTGCAAAGGCAAGGGCTGCTGCCCTGCCGATGCCGGAGGTTGCGCCGGTGACCAGGATGATCTTGTTTTGAAAGGAATTGGAACGCATGCTGCTCTCCTATCTGTTCCGCTCTCAGGCGGTGCGGGCGGCCAGGGGTTTTCGAAGACAAAAACCACTGGCAGAGGTACTTGGTGATGTCATTGCACGGCATATTCCCAGCCGTCACCAAGAGGCCGCTCCATCCCAGGCGCCCGGTGGATCGGAAGGTCACCCTCCGGTTCCAGGAAAAGTTCCAGATAATGCTGAGGAAAAGGGCTGCCAGGCAGCAGGGCCGGCGGGGAAGGAAGCTGCCGAGCTCTATGATACCGGCTGAGCCCGCAAAGAAAAAGTACATGCCGGTGCGAAAAATTTCACGGTGCGGGCACCAGGTTTCCTGCCCGGGAAAGCCGGGACAGGAACAAAAGGCCCAGGGCAAGGACCAGGAATTCTGTGACCGGCATCGCAAGCCAGATCCCCCGCATCCCGAAGAGACGGGCAAAGAGGAGGGAGAGCGGCACCACGATGCCAAAACCCTTTAAGAGGGAGAGAATCTTGGATTGCAGGGTCTTCTCGATGGAGAGGAAAAACATGATGAGGACCGTGTTGCACCCTAAGGGGAGGCACTGCAGGAAGTAGAGCGGAAAGCCCGTCACCGCAAGGGCCTGCATCTTCGCGTCCCGGCTGCTGTTAAAGAGCGAGGTGAGGACATCCGGCAGAAGGACCGCCGCAAGGTAAAAGAGCGCGGAAAAGATGACGGCCGAAGTCAGGGCATAGCGAAGAAGCGTTGTCTCGGCCTTCCGCTCTCCCTTTGCATAGGCCCGCCCGAAGAGGGGCTGCACGCCCTGGGCGAGTCCGTTGTAGACGGCGGTCACCACAAGGAGGAGGTTTGCCAAAACGCCGTAGGCGGCAACACCGATGTTTCCCGCAAGGGAGAGGATCAGGTGGTTGAAGACAAGGAGCACGATGCCGTAGGCAAGCTCGTTGACAAGGGCCGGGACGCCCCCGGAGAGGACCGCAAGAAGAACCTTCCCCGAGACCTTTCGGAGGCGGAAGGAAAAGGCGTTCTTTTTGCGGATAAACCGGATGGAGAGCACCGAGATGCCCACTACCGGGGAGAGACCCGTTGCCAGCACTGCCCCGAACATTCCCAGATGGCAGGGAAAGACCAGGATATAGTCAAACACGATGTTGAAAAAGCTTCCCGAGAGCATCCCTGCCATCGCAAGGTGCGGAGCGCCATCGTTTTTCACAAAGGCCGAGAAGATGTTGTTCAGGATGAACATCGGGGCAAAGAGGAGGATCACCCTGAGGTATACCGCAGTGTCATCAAAGGAGACCGCGTCGGCGCCAAGGAGCACGGCGATCCGGTCCCCGAAGAAAATGCCCACCAGGGCAAGCGCGATGCCGACAAAGATTCCCGCTGCCACCGCGGTGGAAAATGCCGTGTCCGAGGCCTCCCTCTGGTGCATGGTGCGGCTTATGATAAAGCGGGCGGCCCCGCCGATCCCAAGCATGAGGCCGATGCCGTTGACCAGACTGTAGACGGGCAGGGCCAGGTTCAAGGCGGTCAGCCCCGTGGTCCCGATGCCGCTGGAGATGAAGTAAGTGTCCGCAAGGATGTACACGGACAGGCCGATCATGCTGAGAATGTTGAATGAAGTGTAGTAGCAAAACTCCTGAAGAAGGGTCTTTTTCTGGCAGGCCATGCCGCGTCTCCTTTCCGAGTATGCAAAAAGGGACGCGGCGCTCTCCTGCTTGCGACCTACCGGAAAGCGCTGCGTCCCTTTGGAACTACCCGGTGGCAGTTCCTGACGTATTGTCTTCAATTTTATTTTTTCAGGCTGTGCCTGCGGTGCACCACAGACAGCGAAGTGATATATACCACAAACGGCACGGGATGTCAAAGCGGTCAAAGATATGGCAGCAGGTTTTGAAAGACGATCTCGTAGGCGTTTGCGTACATGTGGACGCCGTCGATGGAAAATTCCTGCTTGCAGTTCCCCGCCTCATCCGTGAGCCCTGCGTTGCAGTCAAGAAACGCTGCGCCGTACCGGAGGGCAAGGCTTTTCACGCCCGCGTTGCAGGCGGCAAGGTTCTCCTTTGTCCTCTCCCGGACAAGAGCCTTCTCCCCCTCGCTTTTTGCCGCGGCGGGGCAGGTCGGGTAGTAGGCCATGCAGAAAAATGCGGCATCCGGGAGCTTTTCCCTGGCGGTCTTAAGGATCTTCTCGTAGTTCGAGAGAAGGTGCGCCATCCAGCCGTCCCCGTAATCTCTTGTTGTCATGTCATTGGTCCCGATGTTGCAGAAGATCTTCTTCGGGGCAAGATCGAGGAGCACCGCGTCGATCTCCCGGAGAAAATCGTCCGTTGTCGTGCCGCCGATCCCCCGGTTGTAGAAGATCCCGGGAACGCCCCGGGAGGCTGCAATCTCCGCCACCGGGAACTGCTCCATCAAAGAGGAGCCGGTAAAGAGGATCTGCCCCTTTTTCGCATACCGGTTCAGCTCCCGGAAGTTCTCCGCTTTTCTTGCCTGCTCGAGTTTCATCCTGGCCAGGAGCATCTCCTGCGTCTTCCTTCTCTCCTGTTCCATCATTCTCATCCTTTCCCCGCCTCTTTTTTGGCGGCGTTCTCCCTTGCCATCCGGTTCAGTTCCGGCAGGATCGTTGCCAGCATTGTCACAAAGCAGGCGCTGCCGCCGATCACGTTGGAGACAGGTTCTGCGAGAAACACCCCGTCCGTCCCCATACCGAAGGCATAGGGAAGAAGGAACGTCAGCGGCACCACGATGAAGGCCTTGCGGAGCAGAGAGAAAAAGATTGCAAGCTTCTTCTTGTTCAGCGACTTGAGCATCGTCTGCCCGGTGTACTGAAAGACCATGAACACAAAGGCCGCAAAGTAGAGCTCCATCGCGGGGATGGCGTCCTTTGTCAGGTCGGGATCCGAGGTGAACAGGGAGAGCAGAAGCCCCGGTGCGTGCAGGATAAAGAGCCACATGACAAGGCCGTACCCCATGCAGAGCGCAAACATGCACAAGAGCGCCTGTTTCACCCGCTCCGGGCGGCGGGCCCCGTAGTTGAAGCTGATGACCGGGGAGGAGCCGTCGGTGAGGGCGTACATCGGGGTCTCCACCATCTGCCGCACGCTGGAGACGATGGTCATGACCGAGACGTAGAGATCGCCGCCGGTCCTTGCAAGCACGTTGTTGCAGCAGATGGAGACCAGGCTGTTGGTGAGCTGCATCGTGAAGGCGGCAAGACCGAGGCCCGTGATCTCCCGCATGGTGGAGACGTGGGCCCTTGCCTCCCGGAACGAAAAGAGCCGAAGCCGCACTTCCTTTTTGCTGTGGAGGGAGCGCACGACAAACCAGGCAGAGAGCGCCTGGGAGAGGATTGTTGCGAGGGCCGCCCCAGAGACCCCAAGGTGAAAGACAAAGATGAACAGGGGGTCCAGCACGATGTTGACCACGGCGCCGATCATCACAGTCAGCATCCCCGCCTGGACATAGCCCTGGGCGTTCAGAAAGGGATTGAGGCCGGTGGCCGTCATCGAGAAAACCGTCCCCACAAGGTAGATCCGAAGGTACGGCAGGGCGTAGACGATCGAGTCCTTCGATGCCCCGAAGGCAAAAAGAAGGGGCCGCGCGATGAGCAGGCCGAGGACGGTCAGCAGGATCCCGCAGGTGACGAGAAGAAAGAAGGAGGTGTTCATGACATCCTCCGCCTCCTTCCGGTCTCCCTTTCCCCTTGCGATCGCAAACAGCGGCGCGCCGCCGCTGCCAAAGAGGTTTGCAAAGGCTGTCAGGATTACGATGACGGGAAAGCACAGTCCCACCCCGCCCAGGGCTGCCGTGCCGATTTTCGGAATCCGCGCGATGTAGATCCGGTCCACGATGTTGTACAAGAGATTCAAAAACTGTGCCACCAGCATTGGGAGGGCCGCCTGCAGGATGATGCCGGTGATCCTTCCCTTTGCAAAGTCGAGCTGCCGCATGACTTGTCTTCCCCTTTCCTTCTGCTCTCCCGCAGTATACACTACCTTATGCTATAGCAAAAATATGTTTTTTCTCGCATATCTCAATAAATTCCCTATGGCTTGCAGTCGGAAAGGAAACCCATGGAACTTCGTCAGCTTGCATACTTCCGCGCCATTGTCGAGGCCGGCTCCATCAGCGCGGCAGCCCGCACCCTCCACCTCTCCCAGCCGCCGCTCTCCTACCAGATGAAGACGCTGGAGGAGGAGCTGGGGACGCCCCTTTTTGTCCGCGGGGCAAGGCGGATCACCCTGACCCCGGCGGGGGAAGCCCTCTACGCAAGGGCTGAGGGCATTCTGCACCTGGCGGATCTTGCCGCAGCGGAAGCGGTGCGGGCGGGACAGGAAAAGACGCTGCGCCTTGGGCTTGCCCCCTCCACTGTGGCAGGGATGGCAGGGGTTCTTCGAAAGCTCCAGAAGGCGGAGCCGGGTCTTGTCCTGCAGATCGAGGACGGCTCCTCCTTTGCACTGCGGGAGCTCCTTGCGGGACACGCCCTGGACGCCGCGATCCTGCGCGGCCCGATTCCGCTCCCGGGCCTTGCAAGCAAGGTCCTCTTTCAGGAGAAGCTCTGTGCGATGGGAACCGGAAATCTTTTCAAAGGCCGCACCGTCATCTCCCTGGAGGAGCTTGCCGCCTGTCCCCTCATCCTCTCCAAGCGCTACCAGTCCCTCGTCGAGGAGGCATTCCGGAAGGCGGGACCCATCCCGCACATCGTCTGCACCTGCGGCGACAGCAGGACCGCCCTCACCCTTGCAAAGGCCGGGATCGGGACGGCACTTCTTCCCGCCCAGATGGCAGAGGGGACGGGACTTTCCTGCCTCAAGGTTTCAGATGCCGATTTTGAGACGGATGTCCTTCTTGCCTATGACGGGACCGATCACGCCCCGGCCCTTTCCCTTCTTCTCTCCCTTCTTGCGGGGACCAAAAAGGAGGCGTCCCGGTGATGCCGGGACGCCCCCCTTCCTTTTTCTGATTCAGATGAGCTGGGTGTTCATCACCCGGCAGCGCTCGCCCAGAAGATCCTTCGCGGCCTTCTCGTCCTTTGCGTGGACGTCGATGTCGTAGAAGCGGTTGTCCTTCTCCTTGTCTCCGGCGAACTGCTGGATGTCAACAAAGTTGCTGCCGAAGCTTGCAGTGTTGCGGGCCATGTCCTGGTCCCTCGTCTGGCACCAGATGCCGGCCTTCTGGAGCCTGGAAGCGAACAGATCCCGCTCCTTCTTATCATGGGTTTTGTAAATCGTGACCTTTCTCAGGTCTTTGGAAAACGGATTAGCAAACATTTTCAACTCCTTCGAGTGCCTGCGCAAGGAGGGTGCTGACCGCCTCCTCGAGCTGATCGATCCTGTGGATCCGAACGCACTCTTTTCCGTAGATCGTGTGCAGGTTTTCGAGGTAGAGCGTTGGTCCGAGAAAGATCGCCCCTACGGCAATCCCCTCTTCCCGCAGTTCTGCTACCGCCTCCTTCGCATCGAGGACGGCGGCATTTCCCTGGTATTCTCTTGCGGGGCCCCGGCCGCCCTCCGGCGGGATCTTCACCGAGTCGTTGGGGGAGGCATCGGTGAGGACAAAGAGAAAGCGCCGCGCAAAGTCCCCCTCCTTTGGAAGAAAGCGGCCCGCAAGGCGAAGGCCAAGGCCGTCCCGGTTCCAGCCGCCCGCAAAGTAGGAGGCGATGCCGGAGGTGTCCTTCGTGTCCCGCTCCTTTAAGATCTGCAGGGCGGTATATCCCCGGAGGGAGCGAAAGCAGGATACCTGGACCGGAACCCGCGCCCTCTCAAAGCTTTTTGCGATGACGTCCGCCTGGGCGGAGAGCTCCTCCTGGCAGTCAAGGCGGGACGCCGAGGCGTCCAGAAGAAGGTCAAGGCTGACGCTCCTCTGGGTCTCCTCCCCGGTATGCAAAAAGACGTTGGGATCGTGCAGCACCGGGAGCCGGTAGGCGATCTCCGGAGAGAGGACGCCTGTTCTTGCCCGCTCCGGCAGGGCGCGCTCCGTGCCGGAGAGGATTTCATCCACCCGGGCAGAGAGTCTGCGGACTCCGGAAGCCGTCCGGACCGCGTTCTTTTTCCAGAAGGCAAGATTCCGCGCGTTCTGCGCTTTTGCATCCTTCTGCACTCTTGCAAGATCCGCGGCATCTTTGGCGGAGAGATCTCTGGGCGGGTCCGCCGTGGGACCCTTTTTGCTGACCCAGAGCCGGCATCTTGCGTGGGGACCGGTGCAGAGATCATGCTCTAAAGAGGCGAGTTCCTTCTCCCGAAGGCAGAGAGGTCCGAGGGTCCCTGTAAGGTATGCCGCGTCTGTGGGGGAGCCTGCGCCCGTACCGCCGCCCGCCCCATCGTGGGAGAGCGCAGCTGCCCCTTCTGTCACCCCGGCACCTGTTCCTGTGCGGACAAGGAGCGTGTCGGTGTTTTGGTGCTCGTGCCGAAGGACCGCCGCCGCAATCTTTCTCCGAAGGCCGGTGACCGGGGTGAGGGAAGCCTCCCCGCTTTCCGGGCGAAGGTGAAAACGCTCCCCGAGGATTTTTTGCATTTCCTTAAGAACGCCGTCGGTGTCAAGGGATGCGGGGAAGGCAAGCGCATCTGCAAGCTCCTTCTCCCGTTTGGAGAGGCGCACCGCTTTCCCGAGGACTTTGCTCCACCTTGCCTCCTGCTGGGTGTAGACCGTCACCGACTGCAGCATCATCTGCTGCCGGGAGAGGGTCTGGCGGTTCTGAAAAAAGGCCTCTGCTTTGCGCTTTCGAAGATCCACAAGGCGGGGCCTTTGCGGAAGCTCCTTTTCATAGACGCAGTTCTCGATTCCAAGCCAGAGAAGATCTGTCAGCTCCTCTCCCTTGGGGCCTCTTGTCACCTGATCCAGGAAGGCCGCGATCCGGTCCAGGTCCAGCCATTTGTGGGCAAGGCCGATCACCAGGTTGAAGTAGGGATCCGGCGTTCCGTTCTCGTAGTAGGCAAGGTAGGGCGGGTCAAAGTGGTAATCTCCCGCCGCGTTCCAGATGATGTTCTCGGCACGCCTTGCCAGCGCCGTGTGTTTTTTAATCAAACAGCTCACGCCCCTTCCAGGAGGGATCGATGCGTTCGTCGATGACATCGGTCACCAGGCTCTTCTCATAGGGGTCGAAAGTCTTGTCCGCGATGCACATCGAAAGGGCATCCCCGGCGGTGAGGCCGTTCTGGCAGAGGTCGATCGCATCGAGAAGTCCGCGCAGGTCCGCAGCCTTCCCCGAGACCTCGGCGCTCTCCGCCTTTTTCTCGAGTTCAAAGAAGAGGTCTGCGAACTGCTCTCCCGCGCTCTCCTTGAGCTTTGGGAAGCGCTCCCTGATGAGGCGAAGGAGGTTGTCCCTCGTGATGAGGGGCATGTCCAGGACGACAAACCGGGAGGCAAGGGCTTCGTTCAGCTCCCTCGTTCCGGCATAGCCGTAATTCATGGTTGCGATAAACCGTGTCTCCTCGGCAAGGGGGACGAGCTGATAGCCCGGAACATCCAGGATCCTCCGGTCATCCAGCGCTGAGTGGAGAACCGCCAGCGCCTCGTTTCGGGCCATGTTGATCTCATCGAGAATCCCGAAGCCCCCGCAGGCTGCGCAGCGCGTCACCGGGCCCTGCCGGAATACCACCTTTTCCCCGTCGTAGGTGTCGGTACCGACAAGGGACGCCGCATCCGCTCCGATGTGGAACGAGACGTTCCAGACGGGCCGTCCGAAGGCCTCGGCGAGGGTCGTGGCGAGCACGTTTTTTCCGGTCGCCTTGGGACCTGCCAGGAGGAGGTTCTTGCGGCAAAGAAGCGCCGCAATCGCCTTGTCAAGAACCGGCGTCCCAAGGTAGCGGACGCCCCCCGCGGGAACCCGTGATGCGAGACTTTCTGGAACTTCATGCGCCTTCCGAAAATCGGAAACGCCGCGAAGGAGGGCATCATCCACGCCCTCCTTCTTCAAAAATGTAAGGATGTCATCCATGATGCCTGCCTCCTGCTGTTATTACTGATACTGCATCACCCGGAACATGGGCTTGACGGCGACGATCTCGTCGTACTCCTCCTGGGAGACGGTCTTGGTGTGGTCGAGCCCCTTCAGGTCTTCCTTCATCTTGTCAAAGGCCTCCTCTGCCGTCTGCGCCCGCCCCTCCCGAAGAATCCGGATCATGCGGGTGAGCACCACGGGGTGTGCGTACTGGGGCGGAACGGGGAAGTCCGGATAGGCATCGGTATACGCTTTTGCATTCGAGAGCGCAAGATCCCAGTCCCGCTGTACCGTCTTTTTGTTGCGCCGCCCGGTGGGCAGAATTCCCGCCCCGGCGACAAAGAGCATGCCCGCAAAGCCAAAGAGCACAAAGTAGAGGGGCCAGCTCTTTTCTCCTCTTGAGAGAAAGACAAGGCCAGCCGCCAGAAGGGCGATGGAGACAAGAAGGATCCCGAAGGCCATCAGGAGGTTCCCGCGCTTGACACCGTCCACGGCGCGCTTTCTCTTTGCGCAGGCGGAGAGCTCCTCTCCGATCTCAGGCTTTTTCTCGAGGTAGTCCCGCGCTCTGCCGAGGCTGTCTACCGCCCCCTGGGCCTCGGGGGAGAGCTCCTTCAAATACCTTGCCTCCTCTTCCCTTCTTGCCTTCTCGAGGCGCTTCTCAGCCTCCTTTGAGTGAATGGGGATGTCCGGATGGCTCTTTTGCACCGCGGCGAGGAGCCGGTCCACATCCTCCTCAAACTTGAAGTTGCAGGAGAGTTCCCGGCCGTTCGAGAGCTGCACCACCAGGTAGGGAAGGGAGCCGAACAGCCCCTTTCCGGTGTATCCGCCCTTGCTCATCGCGACGCGCTTGAAGACACGGCGCACGTCGGTCCAGACGCAGTAGAAGCGCCGGTCCATGAAAAAGCTGTTGAGGTACAGGGCCTGCTCCCCCAGGCCGCAGGGCCCGATCTTCTCGCAGCTGCGGCGGTCCTCCTTCAGTGATATCGGATCCAGGGTGAGATTCCCCACGCGTTTTGGTGCAAAGATCATATTAAAAGCCTCCTGATACGCAAAATGGGCAGGCCGTACCTCTGCAGAAATACGGTCTGCCGAACGAGCAGTGTTGTTGGTTCCGGCGATGCCGGTCCGTTATGCCTCAGCCTTCTCGCCTTTGCTCTTTGCCCGCCAGAACAGGCCAAAGAACACGATGGCGACAATGATACCGACGGGGTAAGCGACGGTGGTGTTGTTCGTCAAAGCCGGGATGGCGCCCAGGCACTCAGGAGCCATCATGAAGTAGGTCGAGG
>JBJEYC010000466.1:0-4872 GCA_051886435.1 Lachnospiraceae bacterium | reverse complement strand
ACCCATTGCTATGACCCATATTTTTCCAAACGTTCACCATCTCTTTCAGCTGGATCTGACAGAGAAACAGCAGAAAGAACTGGAACCCAGGATCTCCTCGGAAAACCACGAGGGGCTTCTTCTGACCAGCAGGGGCACGGTCCTGATCCTTTCCATCCTGTTTGTGATCTCGCTCTTTGGCGGGGATTTGTTCCCGTATCGGAGCATGTACCTGATCTTTGATCTCGCGCTTGCCTTTGTGTGGTTTCTGGCCTCCAGAACCCGTCCGGAGGACGGAAGGAGAAACCTCCTTCTTTCCTATCTGTTCATGACCACAGTCCTTCTCTTTACCGTGATCCTCGGCACCATGCTTCGGCAGAAGGAACTGGCTGCGGCCTTTGACACGGTCCTTATGGCAGCGCCGATGTTCTTCATCGATCGACCCCGCCGCATGACCGCCTTTCTCGGGAGCTTTATCACCTTTTTCTGTGTCATGTCGTTCATCTTTGACGCGGATGTTGTGCGGCTCCACGACATTGGAAACGCACTCCTGTTCGGCACCGTCAGCATCCTGGTCAATGCCTATATAAACCGGACCAAGGTCCAGAAGCTCGCCTATGAGGAGGCACTGGCGCTCCGCTCCGACTGGGACGTTCTGACCGGCCTTCGGAATCGAAACAGCTTTGAAAAGCGCCTGCCGGAGTACATGACGCGCTGTAAGAATCACATCACGTGCATCTACGCCGATGTGAACGGCCTCCACGAGCTCAACAATTCGAGAGGGCATCAGGCGGGAGATTTGATGCTGCAGCAGGTGGGATCCGCCCTTCAGGAGGCCTTTGGAAAGGAGGACACCTACCGCATCGGCGGCGACGAGGTGGTGGCCTTTGTTCCGGACGCCACCTTCTCGGAGATTGAAGTGCGGATGCAGTTCGCCAGGATGCGGATCCGGGAGCACGGCTACCATGTCTCTATCGGCGCGGCGACCAGCACCCGGGAAGGTCTCGACATGCAGAAACTAGTCCAGGCGGCAGAGAAGGAGATGTATGAGAAAAAGCGCGCCTACTATGAAGAGCCCCTGCACGAGAGGCGGGAATACCGCAAACAGAGAGAGTATGGGGAAGGTTGAGCCCCATTCTCTCTCTGTTTTTCTATGCCCGGATCCGGGGCACTGCAAATCCCCGGAGTACGGCTTCGAGATCACGGTGAAGCGAAATAAACATGTTTATCAGGAACTCGCGAAACGAATATTCTGCCAAGGCAACAGATTATCCTGCTGCATACTCAGATGATCCAGCAATACAGAGGCTCCGATAGAATTCGTGACGAAGGAATGCTGGATTCCGCGATGAACCAGCCATCCAATAGAAGCAAGCAAGACATATCATTTCATTCTGCTTCGGATTCGAAGCAAAACGACACCGAAAAAAGAGCCGGAAAGCCTTGAAAAATCAAGGATTTCCGGCTCTTTGCCTTCAAAAATCTTTCAGATATAGAAAGTTGTGACCCG
This sequence comes from Lachnospiraceae bacterium, assembly GCA_051886435.1. Taxonomy (GTDB): domain Bacteria; phylum Bacillota; class Clostridia; order Lachnospirales; family Lachnospiraceae; genus CAG-791. Next base: position 3,383 of record JBJEYC010000466.1, on the reverse strand, counting down.
CATGGAAAACAGCCCCTTCTATGCCGGAATCGTCTATTCCATCCCCTCGCTTCGCCGAAAGTACTGCCGAAGGACCCCGCCGATGTTCTCCCGGAGAGCGGAGAGCAGGGCATCGGGCAGGCGCCCTGCGTCCTTTCCAAGGTAAAGACCCCGGTCCCCGTAGACATAGCGGAAGGATGCAAGGGCCGCCGCATCCTGCGGGTCCCCGATGCCGATTCCCTGAACGAGGGCTCCGGTTTCCTCCAGTGCCTCCACCGCCTTTTTGGCTGTGCCGGGGAAGGAGGAGGCACCGTCCGTCACGACAAAGACGAGGCGGATCCTCCGCCCTGCCTTCTGCTCCCGGATCATCTCCGGGGTGATCTCCTTCATGACCTGCTTCAGACACCCGCCGTCATCGGTGGAGCCACGGCTCCCGTCAAGCCTTGCCAGGGAGAGGATTCGGTCCGCCTCCCTCTTGGCGCCCTGATCGGAGAAGGAGAGGATCTTCGTCCCCGCCGTCCCGTAGAGCCAGACCTCCGTGCGCACTGCGCAGGGCTCATGGGTGACCGCTGCGTTCTGTGCAAGGTACCCCGCAAAGTCCTCCAGGGAGAGGAGGCAGATGGCAAGGGCCTGTCTTGCCGGGGCGAGCTTCTCGCCCCGCATGGAGCCGGAGCTGTCCATCACAAAGGAGATGTCGAGAAACCTGGGCAGGACACGGGAGATCTTCTTCAGGTGCGTGGTGTCGAAGATCAGAAGGTTTTTGTAGTTTTGCTGCCGCTCTGCCTCCACCAGGTCCGGATACCGGTCGATCAGTGCCTCCACGGAGAGGGTCCCCTTCGGGACGCCGGTGACGGGCACTGAGACCTCCCGGGAGGTGTCCCCCAGGAGCTTTTTCCAGAAGGCCTTCATCTTCTCCCGCTCGGGCCGCACAAGACGCTCGTAGTGGGCAAAGAGGTTCTGATCCTCGGCCGTCACGCCGAAAGAGGTGAGGTCGCGCTTTCCGGATAAAAGCTCCTTTGCCGCCACCGCCCGCTGGCGCTTTGCCTCGTCGAGCTTTTGCAGGAGCTCCTGCATGTTTTTGGCAGAGGGGGCGCCCCGCTTTTTGCGGGCGGCCTCCCGCTTTGCCTCCCCGTCCTGGAGCTTGACCGTGGAGGAGAGCTCCATCCGGTTCAGATCACCGAAAAAGAGTTCCAGAAAGCAGGGAAGAAGCACCATCCGGATGATGGCATCCCGCTTTGTCACGGGCTCTCCATGAAGAAGAGCGTTTGATAATTCCTCCCGAAGACACAAAAAGCGCTCTCTTCCAAGAACCGGCTCCCGAAACATCCGCTTCACGTCTTTGTTTTCGATCTCGTCTTCTCCCCAGAACTCCCTGGTAAGAAGGAGACCCGCGAGGTCCCGGTGGGTCTGTGTCGGGTTGTCCTCGTGGGGGAGCAGGTCCTCCAGAAGGAGCATCTTTGCCAGGTCCTTTTTCTGTGCCGGGTCCTCATACATCGGCGCCCGCAGAAAAACCATCAGGACCGATGCGTAGAGGTCGCACCCCTCGAAAAAGGAGAGAAGCTCAGAGGTCATGTACCGGTAGACGACGTCCTTCTGGTAGGCGGGGTCCTCTGTGAGGCCAGCCGCCTTCACCTTGTCCAGAAAGGCGCTGGTAAGGAGCCCTGCCTCTCTGGCAAAGGTCTCCCCCCGGTGCAGGTACCCCTCCGGGCAGCGCACCCAGTCCGGGTAGAGGGCAAGGGCCGTGTAGAGGTGGAACAAAAACCGGGACTCCCGGTAGGGGTAGGAGGTGAAAAAGGCAAGGGGCACCCGCACCTGTCTCCGCTCGGGATCCAGCACGAACTGCTCCCCGCGCTCATCCACAGGATAGGTGAGCCGGGAATCTCCGGAAAAGAGAAGAAGAAGATCTGACACCCGGGCCAGCACATCTTCCAGGTCCTTTTTCTGCAAGGCCTTCTCACTCTCCTTTGCCTCGTTCAGGGCATCCAGTTTTTTCCGGTCCGCTTCATCCATACAAATTTAACCTCATTGCCTTTTCCGGTATATCAATCCGGTCATAGGAAAGGCGCACCACGCGCCCATCCCCGTCCAGGACAAGGATCCGCGCATCCCCCTCAGCAAGGGCTGCCTGCGCAAGAAGTCCCGTAAAGAGAGGCGCCTGCCGGATCATCCAGCCGCTGTTTTCCTCGGCAAGGTATACGTCACCCTCCTCCGTAAAGAGAAACCGCACGCAGTCCGTCCCCGGCGCAAGGTAGACCGGGAGATCCCGATCCGCGCAGAGCGCCTCCAGCTCCTCCGGCAGTTCCTCCTCCGGTGCCTCCCCGTCAAGAAGTGTCTGCACCAGAGCACGCTCTTTTTCTGAAAGATCTGCTTCGAGAAGGCGCTCCTTTGAGATCCCGGTGGAGGCGCTGTCATCCTCTCCGGGGGTCAGAAGGACCTCTGCTTTTGCGTCGATGTCCTTTCGGTCGAGAAACCGCTTTCGGATCGCGGGAAGCGAGAAGGTAAGAAGTGCTTCCCCTTCCTTTGAAAGCCGTGCCTGCTCATCCACGAGGGATGCCGGGAAGATCCCGGTGGAAAGGGCCCTCTCGTAGGAAGCGCGGAGCGTCTCCGTATCCTTTTGGAAGGCGCAGATCCGATCTGTCAGGTCCTGATCTTCATGCTTTCGTGCTGTTTCCATCGTCTGTCACCGCGGAGGCAAGGACATCTCCCGCCTGCTCGAGATCGCGAATCTTTTCATCCAGGGCAAGACCCTGTTCCCGATCCGCCTGTTTTCCCTCATCAAAGAGAATTTCTTCGCCAAGGTCCTCATCGATTGTGGATCTTTTCGGCCCCCTGCCAAAAAGAAGCTCTGCCACATCCTCCGAAGAGAGGCAGATGAGGGGCTGCACCACATGCCGGACGGGATCTGTCCGGATGTCGTCATAGGAGAGGGGCGCATCGCCCCGCTTTTTGGCCTCCACATGCCACCCCTTCGTCTCCGGGAAGAACCCGCAGCGCACCGAAAGGGCAAGGAGAAGGTTCCTATCATCCGCGTTGGTGACGGAGGAGAGAAAGCCGTTCCAGAGGGCCATGGAGAGATCCTCCGCTTCGCCAAGATTCCAGTGGTCCAGGACGTGAAACAATCCCCGGACGGAGAGGACCGCCTCGTTTAAGACCGGCACCTCGCCTCCTGCGGCAAGATCCCCGGCACCCCGCCCGGAAAAGATGTCCTGGGAGATGCGGGATAGCTGGGCTAATCGATAGAGCGCGGGAAGCGTCGTTTCGGGGTCTGGAAGATAGAGTTTCCCTTCCCGGTCGCACAGGTGCAGGAGAAGAAGGCGGAAGAGCTCATTCTTCTCCGGGTGCTCACAGGCGTCCAGATCCCCCGTTGTCTCCTGGGGCGCATAGTTGTACTCGATCGTCGTAAA
>JBJEYC010000465.1:0-4876 GCA_051886435.1 Lachnospiraceae bacterium | reverse complement strand
ACCAGTGCCGCGTAGGAAAACGAGACGTAGCCCATGACAAGGACTCTCTTTCTGCAAAGTTCAGACTCCCTTCATTATAGTGCTCCAGATCGCCTTTGTCCCTCTTCTCTTTCGGGTCCGGCAAAACGGGCAAAAAAATATCCGGAGAAGCGTTCGCTTCTCCGGACATCTTTCAGATCATGCGATCTGTCTTGTTTTGCTTATGCAGGATAGGCACCGTTCTTGGTGTCTGCCTTGGAGAGGTCGACTCTGGTCTCCTGTGCATCTCTCCACTTGAAGAAGTCGGTCGCAACCTGCGGGAACAGTGCATAGGACAGCACATCCTCCTCGCTCTTTGCGCCGTGCTCCTTGCCCTCTTTCGTGAACTTGTCCATTGCGGGGGCAATGAGATCTGCGGGACGGCAGGTGATCCGCTCCTCGTCGCCGATGATCTTCTTGACAACATCCGGGTTCATCGGCTTGATGGTCTGGCCGTACTTGCCGCGGACCAGATCCTTGGTCTGCTCGGTGCAGACCTTGTATCTCTCGCCGAAGAGGACGTTCATGACGGCCTGGGTTCCGACGATCTGAGAAGAAGGAGTAACCAGCGGCGGCTCACCCAGATCCTTACGGACTCTCGGGACTTCCTCGAGCACGTCGGTGAGCTTGTCGCCCTTGCCCTGCTCATCCAGCTGCTTGATCATGTTGGAAAGCATGCCGCCGGGGACCTGATACAGCATGGTTCTGGTGTTGACACCAAGGACCTTGGTGCTCATCAGACCGTTCTTGATGCACTCCTCGCGATAAGGCGTGAAGTAATCGGAAATCTTCTTCAGGGTGTTCTGGTTCAGTCCGGTGTCATAAGGAGTGCCGCGGAAGGCCTCGACCATGACATCCGTAGAGGGCTGAGAAGTACCCATGGAGAACGGTGTGGTTGCGCAGTCGATGATATCGACGCCAGCCTCAGCAGCCTTCAGGTAGGTCATGGAAGCCTGTCCGGAGGTGTAGTGCGTGTGCAGATCGATGGGAAGCTTGGAGCCTCTCTTCAGGGCGGAAATCAGCTCATAGGCAGTGAACGGACGAAGCAGTCCGGACATATCCTTGATGCAGATGGAATCAGCGCCCATCTCCTCGATCTGTCTTGCAATGTTCTCCCAGTACTCCATGGTGTAAGCATCGCCCAGCGTGTAAACCAGAGCGATCTGTGCATGGGCACCAGCCTCCTTGGTTGCCTTGACAGCGGTCTTCATGTTGCGCAGATCGTTCAGGCAGTCAAAGATACGGATGCGATCGATACCGTTCTCAACGGACTTCTTCACGAAGCGGTCGACAACGTCATCTGCATAGTGGGAGTAGCCCAGGATGTTCTGGCCACGCAGCAGCATCTGGGTGGGGGTGTTCTTGAAGTGAGACTTTAAGGTACGAAGTCTCTCCCAGGGATCCTCATGCAGGAAGCGAAGGCAGGAATCAAATGTTGCACCGCCCCAGCACTCCACTGCAGCATAACCGACCTGGTCCATCGTATCCAGGATGGGAAGCATTTCTTCAATCGGCATTCTCGTTGCAATCAGAGACTGGCCTGCATCACGCAGCACGGTCTCCATGATCTTCACGGGATGCTTTGCAACCTGTTCAGACATTGTATTATTCTCCTTCAAATTCAAAGATTGTAATCAAACTTAGGCAGCAATTCCGAACACTGCCATGAACACACCGGCAACGACTGCAGTTCCGATAACGCCGGCCACGTTCGGTCCCATTGCGTGCATGAGAAGGAAGTTTGTGGGATCCTCCTCGGCACCGACCTTCTGGGAAACACGGGCTGCCATCGGGACGGCCGACACACCGGCGGAGCCGATGAGCGGGTTGATCTTGCCGTGGCTGATCAGCTTCATCAGCTGGCCAAACCAGACACCGGCTGCGGTACCGAAGATGAAGGCGATCAGGCCGAGAGCGACGATCTTGAGCGTGGTGGCGTTCAGGAAAGCGCTGGCGCTGGTGGTCGCACCAACGGAGGTGCCCAGCAGGATGACGACGATGTACATCATGGCGTTGGAAGCGGTCTCCTGGAGCTGTCTCACGACGCCGCACTCACGGAACAGGTTGCCGAGCATCAGCATACCAACGAGCGGAGCAGTGGTGGGCAGGATCATGCAGACCACAACGGTGACGACGATGGGGAACAGGATACGCTCGAGCTTGGAGACCGGACGAAGCTGCTCCATGCGGATTGCACGGTCCTTATGGCTGGTGAACAGCTTCATGACCGGAGGCTGAATGATCGGGACAAGGGACATATAGGAGTACGCAGCGACTGCGATGGGTCCCATGATTTCTGTCTGTCCGAGTTTTCCGCAAAGGAAGATCGAGGTCGGGCCGTCAGCACCGCCGATGATGGAGATGGCGGCGGCAGCCTTGCCGTTAAAGCCGAGGGCGATGGCACCGAAGTAAGCGGCGAAGATACCGAACTGTGCGGCAGCGCCCAGAAGGAAGCTCATCGGGTTTGCGATGAGAGGACCGAAGTCTGTCATCGCACCGACGCCCATGAAGATCAGGGACGGCAGGATGGACCACTGGTCCAGCTGATAGAAATACCACAGAAGACCGCCGGCCGATCCCGAACCTGAAGGAGCTGCAATGATGTCGGGATAGATGTTGACGAGCATCATGCCGAATGCGATCGGGACGAGAAGCAGGGGCTCGAAGTCATGGGCGATTGCAAGATACAGGAAGACACAGGCAATGGCGATCATGAGGTAGTTGCCCCAGGTCAGCTGAGCGAAAGCGGTCTGGTGTAATAAGTTGGTTAAAGTATTTGCGATATAACTCATACGTTACGACCTCCAGAGTTGCCGGGGAGAATCCCCGGCGGGTTGCGCTTTTGCCGGGATATCAGTTGAGGGTAGCAAGGACAGCCCCTGCCTCAACTGCATCGCCGACAGCGCAGTCGATGGAGGCGACAGTTCCATCCTCCGGAGCGACCATCGGGATCTCCATCTTCATGGCCTCGACCACGACAACGGAATCACCCTTCTTGACGGCATCGCCAACCTTCTTCTCGATCTTGAAGACCTTGCCAGCTGCGCCGGCAGTGACCTTCTTGGCACCCTGTGCGCCAGAAGCAGCCTTCTTGGCAGGAGCTGCAGCCTTGGGAGCTGCGGCAGCCTTCGGAGCTGCGGCCTTGGGAGCTGCAGGAGCAGCGCTCTCGCCAGTCTCCTCGACAGTGACCTCATATGCGGTGCCATTCACGGTAATGGTGTAATTCTTCATTTTGAACCTCCACTGGATTTGTGTTGTTTGTTCTCATCCGGACTCCGTGTCCGGTTAAATTTTCAATTACCTGTTTCTGGACTTTCTGATGGAGCGGACCTGGAAGCCGCCGGTGGTTCTCTTACCCTCGCTGGCAGCAATGGCAGCGGCGATCACTGCGACGAGCTCACCGTCGTCGGTCAGATCCTCAGCGGGTGCCTCCTCGGCAGCCTCAGCAAGAGCCTGCTCGGGCGTCACATCTTCCTTCTCGGCAGCTGCCTTCTTCTTGGTCTGTCCGTTCGGGATGAACTTGAACAGGGAGATCAGAAGGGCAAGCAGGATCAGGATGACGAAGGTGGTGCCCATGCCGAGCACGGTGTTCAGGCCAGCCTGTTCCATCAGCTCTCCGAAGGAGTAGTTGACGTTGTACTGCATGCTGGTGAGGGTGCCGCTTGTGGCATCCACGTCCAGCGTGACATAGCCATCGTGGTCAGAGCCATCGTAGCCGATGACGATCTCATAGGTGGAGTCATCCGGCATAACCACGTACTCATCGTCAGAGCGGAAGCTCTGGATCGTGCCGATGTCTTCCTTGACGGAATCATAGCTCTCGATGGCGGCGGTGATGGCGTCATTGTCCGCGTAGGCGGATGCCTGGCCGGCGTCTGCTGCCTGGGCCACGCCCGTCACGTAAGACTCGCCGAAACTGATCAGCTGAGACTCCACAGAGGAATCAACGGGATCACCCGTGATTTTCGTCTCCTTGGCGCCGCAGCCGGTAAGACCGAAGACACAGGTAATGATTCCAAGTGTTGCCAACCATTTTTTCATTGTGCTGTATCTCCTTTTCTTATACGGTGCCGTGCTTCTTGGAAAGAACTTCCTCTCTCTTCGTATAAAGCATTTCGAAAGCACCGATCACATACTTGCGAAGGTCTGCGGGATCTGCGATCTCATCCACATATCCGCGGGCCGCTGCGGAAGCGGAGGCATTCTGCAGGGTATCGTACTCCTTCTCCACAGCTGCCTTCTCGTCTGCGCTCTTGTCGGCAGCGAGGATATCTGCAGCGTGTCTGGCATCGATAACGCCGATCTTGGCATCCGGCAGAGCAATGGTGATGTCTGCGCCGATGGCCTTGGAGTTCATGACCGCGTAAGCGGAGCCGATGGCGTTCAGGATGATGTTGACCTTCGGAGAAGTGGTCTCGGACAGAGCAGCTACAAAGGAAGCCGCAGCCTGAGCAATCGTGGACTCCTCATCCTTGGAGGCAGCAAAGCCGGTGACGTTGGTCACGGTCAGAACCGGAAGCTCGAAAGCATCGCAGAACTTCACGAAACGTGCTGCCTTGGTCAGACCCTTGGTGGTGAGAACAGTGTCATAGGAAGCCTTGACCTCACCCTTCTCGTCGAAAGATGCAGCGCGGTTTGCGACAACACCGACGGTTGCGCCGTTCAGGCGGATGAAGCCGGTTGCCATCTCGGGAGCAAAATCCTTCTTGGTCTCGAAGAAGACGGAATCATCAGCAAGATCAGCAACGGAGACGGAAGGATCCTTCTCTCCTGCCTCGAAACTGTCGGAAGCGCGATTGAGATCATCCGTGCACTCGGTAACCGCCTCGTCCTCGTTGTTGGAGGGAAGCAGATCGAT
>JBJEYC010000464.1:0-4907 GCA_051886435.1 Lachnospiraceae bacterium | reverse complement strand
CTATATAATATCATGCTGTGGCTAAGGGTGGGATATCCAGGCGCCGGACGACAAGCGGAAACGCAATTGCGCTTCAAAAGTAAATGTCTACTGACGTTTTAGCGGGGGACAAGACCTGTGGTCCCTGCCAATTGCCTTTTATGTATCGTTCATTTTGTACCCGTGTATGTGTGACTCTCGTGAAACCAAAATTGACGTCACCTGTCATGCGGTGGCATAATGAACGCCGTGAAAATGCTTATTTGGCGGTGCCTGATATTGGGTGACGGTGTTCCAACTGCCCTTTTCCTGCATCGCTGCCAGGGAGCACGTTCAAATGCTCTTTGGCTTTTTTCTTTCCTTCTTGGGGGATTACGGTAAAAGATTATGACACAAAGGGTACCCAACAACAGAAATCGCTCGGCCCGTGCCAGACGGCGCAGGCAGCAGTTGATGCGGCAGCGGATCTTTTTGGGCGTTCTTGCGGCCATCGCCGTGCTGCTTATCGTCTCGCTCCTTTTTATCTACGGTAAGGTCACCTACAGCTCGAAGTTCCTGCCCAAGACCACAATCAATGGGGTGAACGTCTCTGGGATGACCGCCGAGGAGGCAGAGGACAGTCTGACCTACACGCTCCCCACGGTCACTATCAACTTTGACGGCGGAGAGAAGGACACCTTCAGCCTGGCTGACGTGGGCGGGAGCTACTCCTATCTGGACGAGCTGAACGACCTCATCGATGCCCAGAACCCCTATTCCTACCTGCATCCCAAGGCCCAGGATCTTACCCTGGAACCAGTGCTGTCCTATGACGCGGACCTCATCGAGGGCGTCATTGACAAGCTCCCGGCGGTGACCAACGAAAACGCCACGGACCCCACGGATGCCTACATCGAAAAGACCGACAGCGGCTTTGACATCGTGCCGGAGACCACTGGCACAAAGATCGACGAGCAGGCGCTTCTGAGCCTGGTCACTGACAGCCTTGCAAAGTGGGAGTACGAGATCGATGGGACATCCTGCTATGTGCAGCCCTCCGTGAAGGCAGAGGATCTCTCGCTGACGGACCAGATGCAGACCATCAACAACATGAACTACATCGACGTCAACATGTCCGGCGGCAAGACGGAGCGCATCGACAAGGCCACCGTGATGAGCTTCATCATCTATGACGCCGACTCCGGCGACATCTCCGTGGACAGCGCGGCGGTGACCGCCTACACCCAGCAGCTTGCCCAGAAGTACAACACCCTGGGAACCGTTCGTACCTTCACGACCACCGGCGGCTCCGTCATCCAGGTGGGCGGATCCGACAAGGACACCTTCGGTTATGAAATGGATGTGGAGACCACCGCACAGCGGATTGCCTCCTGTTGTCTTACCGGACAGGACACCGCGGCCAAATGGCCGGTGGCGGGCAGCACCCGGGGCGATGACAACGACTTTGGCACCACCTACGTGGAGGTCAGCATCCCGGACCAGCACCTCTGGTACTACGTGAACGGCGCCCTGGCCATGGAGACGGACGTGGTGACTGGCACTGGCACCAACTCCACGACCCCCGGGGTCTTCATGATTCTGGACAAGCAGCACCCGGCAACGCTCAAGGGAGACGGCTACTCCACCGACGTGGAGTACTGGATGCCCGTCACCTACTCCGGCACCGGCCTCCACGATGCCCAGTGGCGCACGGAGTTCGGCAAGGAGATCTACATCAGCGGCGGCTCCCACGGCTGCGTCAACATGCCCCTGGAGGCAGTGGAGCAGCTCTACAACAGCATCGAGATGGGCACCCCGGTGATCATCTACGATTAATCCATAAGAAAGACGAAAAAAAGGCACAGAGCCGGAAGTTTACCTTTCCGGCGCTGTGCCTTCTTTGCGTCTCCCCCGCTTGCAGGCGGGCGGGATCTTTTTATTCTTGTGGGCGGCAAGACAGGCCGCGCAGTCACCATGCCGGGAACAGGAGCGCCTGCAGGGGCAGAAGTCCTCTGCCGCCTCTTCCTTTTCGCTCACGCCTTCTGCTCCATCTCAGAAAGGAAGGAGAGCCACTTGTCCCGGATCTGGACATTCTTCGGATCCTTCTCAAAAGAAAGGCACGCGGCATCCACCCTGTCCTTGTCCTCCTGTGAAAGAGCGCGCTCTGCAAAGGGATAGACTACCTCGTCCTCCTTTTTGGTGTGCCGTTCCAGGAGCTTTCCCCAGCCCATGGCCTCGGTCAGGATGTCCAGGCGGTTTGCATCTGAAGGGTCCTTCTCATATGCCGTGACGGCCTCCTCCAGGGCAAGGACGTGGCCGCGCCCCAGGTCGTGTTCCACGAGCATCCCGTGATTGATCAGGTTGTCGGCGACCCGGCCGAGCTTCTCCGTCATCACTGGGAATAAAAACTGTTCCTCCTTGCCGTGGTGATGGGCATCCGAGTACTCCCGGATAAAGGAGATGATTTGACGCAGTTCCGCAGGATCCACCGGTGCGCCGTTCATCATTGCGATGCAGCGCTTTCGAAGGACTGCGATCATGCGCTGGATGTTGACGTGCTCCTCTTTCATGAGCTCAATGCTGACCATGTCAGGACGCCTTTCTTTCAATGCAGTAGTGATCCCAGGAAGAGGATACGAGCGTATAGTCTGTATCCCGGAGCATTCCCTCCATCACTTTTTTCCGGAGTTCGTGATAGCGCGCGGGATCCTCCCAGTAGGGGGCATGCAGATCCTCGGTGACGTCCCACGCAAAGCGGTCCGCACTCTGCTCCGTGATCTCCTCGACCCGGTCGCAGGGCATGCCGGAGAGCAGTGTTCCGGTAAAGATCCGGTAGACCTCGGTGGGATCCGCCGCATCGTTTGCCGCGTGTCTTGTTCCAAAGTCATAGGCCAGCTTCTGGATCTCGTTCCACCGCTCCGGATGGCCAGAGAGGAGAGATGTGACGAGTTCGCCATAGTCCCCCTCTGCGGCATCGATGAGTCCGGAGAGGCTCCCATGGATGTTCGAGAGGTCAACTGCCTCCTCCAGAGTCCGTGTATCCTCCTTTGTGCACTTTTTTATCAGTGCACTATCTGCATCTGCCCAGCCGTTTTGCACGGCAAATGCGGCAATTTCACCGGTCAGCTGCTCCTGCAGCCGAATCTTGTCAAACATCCACTGGTGTATCGGTCCCAGCACAGCGCTCATGATCTGTCCTCCTTGCGTTTGTCTCTTCTTTAATTTCTAAATCTAAGCGATTCTCTTTTCACCTGCGCAGTATCCCACAGACCAGCCGCCATCGTTGTTGCATTTGCAACAAAAGATTATGCCTCCGCCGCATCTCCGGCTTTCAAAAGCCGGAAGGTGTTCCGATCAAAGTCGATGAGCCCATCTTCCTTCATCTTGGCAAGCTCCCTGGAGAGTGCGCTTCGGTTGACACAGAGGTACTGCGCCATCGCGTCCCGGTTCATCGGAAGGGCAAAGTAAAGGCTCCCAGCCTGCTGGGCCCTGGCAGAGAGAAGGGCCAAGATCTTCTGCGTTAAATTCCGCTTGGAGAGGATCTCAATCTTTTCCATCAGGCGGGCGTTCTTGTCTGCGAGGAGCCGGACCATATTTTCGATGAGGCGCTGATGAAAGACGCAGGCGCTGCCGCACATGGTGAGCATCCTGTGAAAGGGGAAGAAGAGCACCTCCGCGTCGGAGGAGACCTCAAAGAAGACCGTTGCCAGGGACTTCGTGCCGCAGGCAAAGCTCTCTCCGAAGAACTCTCCCTCTCCCATTGACATAAGGATCGTCCGCACGCCCCATACGTCCTCCTGCACCATCTCAACGGTGCCGGAGAGGATGAGTCCCGCGCAGCTGACCGAGTCCTGTTCAAGGAGGATTACTCTTCCACTAGGGAAGTGCTTCTGATAGGCCCCGGTACATTGGAGCATCGGCAGGATCTCCCCATCCGCGATTCCCGCAAACAGCTGACTCTTCTTTAATACAGGAAGCAGCGCTTCCCATTGTTTCGCATCTGGTATCTTCATCCCGTTTGCCTCCGCAAATTTCGTTCCCGTTCAAAGTGTTGCAAATGCAACAGAAGATTACCGCATCCCGGGCTATGATGCAACCATCACACGACAGACAACCTTTCAGGATTCAGGAAGGAGCAGGAGGATATACCATGGAGAATCAGATGTTTTGCTTTCAGTGTCAGGAGACAGCAGGCTGCAAGGGATGCACCCAGCGCGGTGTCTGCGGCAAGAAGCCGGAGACTGCAGGGCTGCAGGACCTTCTCATCTACGTGACGAAGGGCCTCTCCGCCGTAACCACCCAGCTGCGCAAGGAGGGAACCGAGGTCTCCTCTGAGGTCAATCACCTCGTCAGCGTCAACCTCTTCACGACGATCACCAACGCAAACTTTGATGATGCGGCCATCACTGAGCGCATCAGCAAGACCCTTGCCGTCAAGGCAGAGCTTCTTGCCAAGGTGAAGGATGCTTCCTCTCTTCCCGAGGCAGCCGCATGGACCGGAGACGAGGCTTCCTATGCCGCCAAGGCAAAGACCGTCGGCGTTCTTGCCACCAAGGATGAGGACATCCGTTCTCTCCGCGAGCTCATTACCTACGGCCTGAAGGGCCTTGCCGCTTACACCAAGCACGCAAACGCCCTGCTCGAGGATGATCCGGAGGTCGATGCCTTCCTGCAGAGCACGCTGGCTGCTACGCTGGATGACTCCCTGAGCGTGGACGATCTGGTCGCCCTGACCTTAAAGACCGGCGAGTACGGCGTCCGCGGTATGGCCCTTCTCGACAAGGCCAACACCGAGACCTACGGCAACCCCGAGATCACCAAGGTCAACATCGGCGTCCGCAAGAACCCCGGCATCCTGGTCTCCGGCCACGACCTGAAGGACCTGGAGATGCTCCTCGAGCAGACCAAGGGAACCGGCGTGGATGTCTACACCCACTCCGAGATGCTGC
>JBJEYC010000463.1:0-4923 GCA_051886435.1 Lachnospiraceae bacterium | reverse complement strand
CCGGATCTGGTCCTGCACCCGGCGATCGGCGGTGTCTATCAAAAAGACCGGGTCAGCAGCCTTGTTGCAGAAGCAAAGAAGGCCCTGATCAGGGCAAAAGAGCAGGATCCCGAGGTCTGCGTGCTGGAGGAATCTGCGAATTAACCAAGCAAACTCAGATTTTTGGTGAGATTTTCGTGCACTATCTACAAAGGCTTTTGCATTTTCCGGAGAAAGCCGTATAATAAAGGTACAGCAGATCTCCCCGGCTGATCCATCCGGGGAACGGAAGGAGGCCGTATGAATACACTGATTACCATAGGACGTCAATTTGGCTCCGGGGGACGCGAGATCGGAGAGAAGGTCGCCGCCCACTACGGGATTCCCTACTACGACAAGGAACTGATCACCAAGGCGGCAGCCAATTCCGGGTTCTGCAAGGAGATGATCCAACAGCACGACGAGGCACCCACCAATTCCTTCCTCTACAACCTGGTCATGGACACCTATTCCTTTGGCTACAACGCCTCCAACTTCGTGGACATGCCCATCAGTCAGAAGGTATTCCTGGCGCAGTTTGATACGATCAAACAGCTTGCCAAGGAAGGTCCCGCGGTCTTTATCGGCCGCTGTGCCGACAGCGCCCTGCAGGATTTCCCGAATGTCATCAACCTGTTCATCTACGCGGATGACAGCTATCGGATTCATGAGATCATGCACCGGTATCCGGACATCACCACCGAGCAGAAGGCCCAGGACTTCATGAACAAGAAGGACCGCCAGCGCCAGAGCTACTACAATTACTACTCCAGCAAGAAATGGGGCGCGGCGAACACCTATGATGCCTGCCTGAGCACCAGCCTTCTTGGCATGGACGGCACGGTAGAGCTCATCATCCAGCTGATCGATGACTTCGAGAAAAAAAGAAGCCTGAAATAAGCGCCAAATGTCGCGGCGCAGGCGAAATCTTCCCTCTGCCGCACGTCATTGAAACTTGCACGGGCACAGGGTCCATCGTATGATGGTCCCTGTGTCCGTTTGTGTTGGAAAGAAATCAGGAGTGAACGATGGATAAAAAAGCAGCAGCAGAAGTGAGAAAGCAGCTGACCAGGGAGCACTGCGCGATCGACAGGATCACCGGTGTCTTCGTGGACGAGGACGGGAGCGTGATCGCCGACCTCAAGGTGACGTTTCAGGCCCTGCAGGACGAGGAGCTCGAGAAGTACTGTGAGATCTTCAAGAAGGTCCTCTCGGGAAAGTTCGGCCGAAACCTCTTCAACCTCTCCTTCCCGCTGAAGGAAGAGGAGACCGGCGGAAAGCAGTGGGAGTGGTATCAGCTCCTGCGCTCCGGCCTTGACAACGAGGAGGTGGCAAAGGAGTTTCTCGGGAAGATCCAGGAGAACTACAACCAGGCGGGGCGGCATCTGATCCTGCTTGCCCACGGTGCGTACGACATCCCGGGCAGGGCCTCGGACGGCACCGAAATGGAGGACGCGAGCGACGATGTTTACCAGTTTCTCGTGGCCGCGATCTGTCCCGTGGTGGAGATCAAGGAGGGCCTCTGCTATGACGCGGAGAGCATGACCTTCCTCAACAAGAGATCGGACCTCGGGGTCCAGCTCCCCGCCCAGGGCTTTTTGTTCCCCGCCTACAACGATAGGACGCCGGACATCCACGAGCTTTTGTACTACACAAAGAAAGAGGACGAGCGCCACGAAGAGCTCCTGGACGGCCTTGTCGGCGAAGCTGTCGAGGTCCCCGAGGGGGAGAAGGCCCAGAAGGAGCTCTTTACCCAGGTGGTGGAACAGACCCTCGGCAGAAGCTGCGATTTTGAGAACGTCAAGGCCGTCAACGAGAGCCTGAACCAGATGATCAAGCAGGACGCAGACGAGGGAGGCGAGGAGGCAGGAGATGCCCCGCTCGAGATCGGAAAGACAGAGCTTCGAAGGGTTTTGGAAAACAGCGGGGCCCCGCAGGAAGCCATGGCCCACTTCGAAGAACACTACGACGAGATCATCGGAGAGGGCAAGACGCTGAGCGCCGAGAACATCGCGGCGGGCCCGACAATCCAGCTCAAGTCCCCCTCGATCAAAATCCAGGTCAAGAGCGAGATGAGCTCGCTCATCTCGACCCGCCTGATTGACGGACAGGAATACATCTGCATTCCGGTGCAGGATGACATCGAGTTAAACGGCGTGCGGCTTCTGACCACGAAGCTCGGGGACGGCACCGAGGATCCGGACTCGGCCCCCTTTGACGAGGGCGATGCGCCGAAGGCGGACCTTCGCCTGAAGCTGTAAGAAAGAGGAGACCATGGAACGTCCAAAGATCTACTTTGCGGGATCGATCCGGGGCGGGCGGAGCGACGCCGCCCTCTACCGGGAGATCATCAAGCGGTGCAATACTGTGGGAGAGGTCCTCACCGAGCATGTGGGGGATCTCTCCAAATCCTCGCTGGAGGGGACTGCCGGGAGCGATGCCGCCATCTATGAGGACGACACGAAAAAGCTTGCCGCCGCAGATCTTGTGATCGCCGAGGCGACCTGCCCCTCCCTTGGTGTGGGGTATGAGCTCGCCTTTGCGGAGGCGCACGGGATTCCCTGCCACGTCTTCTACGACAAAAGCAGAGCTCATCTCTCCGCCATGATCCAGGGGGATCCCTACTTTCACGTGATCCCCTACGAAACCAAAGAGGCGCTCTTTGCCGCACTTGACAAAATCCTTGGAGGGGCATCATGAAGCATTCGCTGACCCTCCTGTCCCGGCATGTGAAAGCATCCGGCTCGATCGTGGACCTTTGCGAAGACCAGGTTCTTCTCCCGGACGGAAAGGTGGAATCCTGGGACTTTGTCCACCACAAAAAGGGATGCGGCGCCGCCGTGGTGCCGGTCCTTCCCGACGGGCGGATTCTCCTTGTTACGCAGTTTCGCCCGGCGGTGGGAGAGGAGATTCTGGAGCTCCCCGCAGGCGGAAAGGATCCCGCCGATGCCTCCCTTTTGGAAACCGCAAGAAGGGAGCTTCTCGAGGAGACCGGATACACGGCGGATTCGTTTTCCTTTCTCTGCAGGGCAAGAACAGCCGTTGCCTGGTGTGATGAGTACACGGAGGTCTACCTTGCGCGAAACATCCGGAAGGTCCAGGCCCCACACCTCGACGAGGCAGAGGACATCAAACGGAAGTTTTATACAAGGCAGGAGCTGCAGTCCCGGATCGGGTCTGGGAATCTCACTGACGCGAAGACGATCGCCGGGCTCTGCGCCTTCTTTTCCATGAATCTGTAAGAATGCGGCGCGCGAAGGGGGTTCCCCTGCGTGCCGTTTGCGCTTTTGCCGCAACGGGCGGAGATTGGGGCGTTCTTCTGACATTTGTAAACAATTCGTAAAGTTTATAAACAGAGAAGAAAACCTGTATAAAAATCCGGTAGGATTTTCAGCGTAATGCTGCTATCTTTTGGCATACCCATGTTTTATGATATGTATGACGAAAGCAGTGCGATTCTGCAGGCGCATTTTCGTCAGAATTTACAAAAAACGTTTCCTTATGCAGAAGGAGGGGTATCCAAATGATTAGCTTTTTAATATGTCTTGCCCTGCTGATATGCGGCTACTTTACCTACGGCAAGTTCGTCGACAACATCTTCGCACCAGATGACCGCGACACGCCCGCCGTCAGCATCAACGATGGCGTCGACTACGTGGTCATGCCGCAGTGGAAACTGTTCCTCGTCGAGCTGCTGAACATTGCAGGCCTTGGCCCGATTTTCGGTGCCATGCAGGGTGCCCTTTGGGGACCCGCAGTATTTCTGTGGATCACCTTTGGTACGATCTTTGCCGGCGGTGTGCATGACTACATGTCCGGTATGCTCTCCGAGCGCCACCGCGGCGTCTCCATCGCCGAGGTCACCGGTATGTATCTGGGCAACACGATGAAGGCCATCATGCGTGTCTTCTCCGTGGTCCTGCTGATCATGGTCGGCACCGTGTTCGCGGTCGGCCCTGCAGGCCTGCTCGTCAAGCTGATCGATCCGAACAAGACCGGCAACGGCGGCATCTTCTCCGCCACCACGACCTGGCTCACGATCATCCTGATCTATTATTTCATCGCCACCTTCGTCTCCATCGACAAGATCATCGGTAAGATCTACCCGATCTTCGGTTTCTGCCTGATCGCCATGGCAGTCGGCGTCGCCATCGGCCTGCCGATCCACGGCTATCAGACCCCTGAGATCTGGTCGCATCTCTACAACATGCATCCGTCGGGAACCCCGATGTGGAGCTTCATGTTCATCACCGTCGCCTGCGGTGCTATTTCCGGATTCCATTCCACCCAGGCACCTCTGATGGCACGCTGCTTAAAGAGTGAGCGCCAGGGCCACTTCGTATTCTACGGCGCCATGGTGGCAGAGGGCATCATCGCCCTTGTCTGGGCTGCTGCAGGATGCTCCATCTACGAGGTTACCAATGGCCTGAACACCGGCCTTGCTGATATCCTCGCTGACGGCCAGTCCGCCGCCATTTACGACGTCTGCATCAAGACCATGGGCAGTATCGGTGTGGCACTCGCCATGCTGGGCGTCATTGCCTGCCCGATCACCTCTGGTGATACGGCATTCCGTTCCGCAAGACTGACCATCGCCGACTGGGCGAAGATCGATCAGGGAAAGCCCGCAAACCGCTTAAAGCTCTGCGTTCCGGTGCTGGGCGTCGGCGCGTTCCTTGGCTTCGGCAACACGCTTGGTTTCCTTTCTTACACGGTCATTTGGAGATACTTCTCCTGGACCAACCAGACCCTTGCTATGATCGTTCTCTGGTCCGGTGCCATGTATCTGGCTCGTGAGAAGAAGAATTTCTGGGTCTGCGCTATCCCCGCAGCCTTCATGAGCGCGGTCTCCTCGACCTACTTCATGATGGCTCCTGAGTGCCTGGGCGCCATCCCGGCTTTGAC
>JBJEYC010000462.1:0-4926 GCA_051886435.1 Lachnospiraceae bacterium | reverse complement strand
CCAAAAATAAGGACCAAAAAGGAGAGCTTCCCCTGCGGTAAAGCTCCCCTGAATCAGTTTCGTTCGCGCCGTGTCATCGCCGGTCCTGTCCGTCTCCGGACAGATACAGGATGACACCTTTCTGTGTAAAGTCCCGCACCGTGCTTCCCCTCCGAAGCACAGTCCTTTTGACCTCCCTGGGCGGGATGGGTTCCCCCGGCACAGCCGGGGTATACAGGATACAGGCAAGGTACCGCTTTTTTCCGATCTGTACGCTTCCCCGGGCTACGCCGTTTTTCTCCATGAGAAAATCGTCCAGGGCAATGCCCTCCTGTCCGTAGGTCTGCCGGAAGATCCGCTGCCCCGCCTGCAGCGTGCTGCCCCAGAGAAGGAGCAGCGCTGTCAGCGTGACAAACAGGTACAGACTGACCCAAAAACGATCCTGACAGAGCAGCCAGATGCACTTTGCAGCGCATGCTGCTCCTGCGAGAATCGTCACCGCTGCCAGCAGCACGTGGGTAATCCTGCCCCCCAGGCGCCCCCGCACCCGGATCTTCGGATTAATGATGTCCCTCCCCGAGAGCTGCTTTTCCATGGCGAACAGTCCAGATGCCGTCACCGCCGTACCGATGACAAGAAAGATTACGGCGAGGATGGTCCATGTGTTCATATCACTTCCTCCGGCCGGCAGCACGCCAGCCTGCATCGCTGTAAAACTATCATAGCGCAGAAATGGGGTCAAAATGTGACGAAAGAGAAATTTTAGAAAAACAGGAAATTTTTACAGCGGGCTGCGCTTCCTTTTTGCCCGGTTCCGGCAAAACGCCAATACCTTTCCTCCCGTTTTTCCGGTGCGGCAGTCCGGGGCCGGTGCTATACTTTGACTACATATGGAAAGGCGGATGCAAATGCGACAGGGATCATACCGGCAGCAGGAAGAATGGGACCCGGAAGAGGCAAGGCGGCGAAGAGCCCGCGCCAGGAGGCGCGCAAGGCAGAGACGAAGGCGCAGGAACCGGCGCATCGCAGCAGGCATTGCCATCCTTGCCATTCTCCTTGTGGCTGTGCTTGTGATCCGGCATCATAAGTCAGAAGTACCAGAGGAAGTGCCTGCAGACACTGCGGTCACAGAAAGCTCTGCGTCTGCCATAACATCGCCCGCGGAAGAAACTGCGGCGTCTGCGCCGACTGAGAGCGCTTCTGAATCGTCCTCAGAGAGCGCGTACGCTTCTCTTCTTGCCGACGGATATGCCTTCACCGAGACAGAGCAGACAGCAGTTCTTTCCGAGGTCTCCTCCACCATCGGTTCCGCGTCCCAGAACGGGCCACTGACAGATCAGGCGGTGACCATGGATGAGGCAAAGGCCTCCGCCCTTGCTTCCTCTGAGGCAGCCGGATTTTCCGGCGTGGAGAACGATTACGTGGCAAGCCCGAATGCGATTCTGGTGAACGCCGACACCAATGAGGTTGTGGCCGAGCGTGACGGCACAGCTCGGATCTTTCCTGCTTCCATGACGAAGGTAATGACGATTCTCGTCGCCGCAGAGCACCTCTCCTCGGATGAAGCCCTCTCCGACACCGTGACGATCTCCCAGGAGGTCTGCGACGAGTCCTATGTCACCGGCAGCTCCTACGTCGGCTTTGCCCCCGGGGACAGCGTAACCGTCGGGGATCTCTTCTATGGAGCCATCCTCCCCTCGGGAGCGGACGCCGCCATCGCCCTTGCTGACTACATTGCGGGGAGTGAGGAGGCATTTGCGGACCTCATGAATGAGAAAGCACAGGAGCTCGGGATCAGCGAAACCACCCACTTCACGAACTGCGTCGGCACCTATTCAGCAGATCACTACACCACCGCAAGGGATATGGCCGTCATCATGAAAGCCGCGGCGGAGAATGATTTTTGCCGCCAGGTGCTCTCCACCCACACTTACACAATTCCGGGCACACAGGGAACGCCCGCCGGTTTTGACCTCTCCAACTGGTTTCTCCGCAAGATCGAGAACAAGGACACAAACGGCACGGTTCTCTGCGGCAAGACGGGATACGTGCAGAAGGCCGGCAACTGCGCTGTCTCCTTTCTGGAAGGGGACGACGGAAAGCACTACATCTGTGTCACCGCAAGAGCCTGGGACGGCTGGCGCTGCATCTACGATCAGGTGGCACTCTACGCCCACTACGTGGGCGCCGGAACTTCCCAGTAACAAAACCTTTTTATGACAAAGCGCCCGAGGCAGTGCCCCGGGCGCTTTGCTGTATTCTGCTGCGTATTGATTACTTACTCAGAACCATGCGGACGGCACCATACATGCCGGCCTCATTTCCCAGCTCTGCCAGCTTGAAGAGGCAGTTGCGGCAGGCGTTGAATGCCGCCGGAATATAGTACTTCTGCACCACATCCAGAATGATCTGGCCGGCCTTGGAGACACCGCCGCCGATCACGACGACTTCCGGATCCACGACGCAGTTGATGGCCGCCAGGGCTGTGCCGAGGCGCTCGCCGAACTGCTCCACCACTTCCATGGCCGCGGCATCATTAGCCTTGGCCGCATCAAAAATGGCCTTTGCGCTGAGCGACTCATCGTCCCGCAGAACGGTTGTCTTCTTGGTCTTTGCCAGGTATCTCTTTGCCATGCGGACAACGCCGGTCGCGGACGCATACTGCTCGAGGCATCCCTTCTTGCCGCAGTTGCAGGGAATGGTCTCGTTCTTCTCCACCTGGATATGACCGATCTCACCGCCGGCGCCATGGGAACCGGGAATGATCTTGCCGTTGATGATGATACCGCCGCCGACACCGGTACCCAGCGTCACCAGAACGACGTTCTTGTAGCCGCGGCCGCCGCCCTTCCACTGCTCGCCAAGAGCTGCCACATTCGCATCATTGCCGACTTCCACGGGAATGCCATCCAGAAGATTCGAGAGGTTCTCTTTTACATCCACTACGCCCCATCCAAGGTTTACGCAGTTGTTGACAATGCCATCCTCCAGGACAGGTCCAGGAACGCCGATACCAACGCCCAGGACGTCTTCCTTCTTCAGTTTCTTTTCTGTGCACTTCTTGCGAATGGCTTCCGCAATGTCCCCCAGAATGTACTTTCCGCCATCCTCCTTGCGCGTCGGAATCTCCCAGTTGTCCAGAAGCTCTCCCTTTGTGGAGAACAGTCCGCACTTGACGGTGGTGCCGCCGACGTCGATACCAAATGCATAGTCTGCCATTTTCCTAACCTCTCATTCCCGTGATAGTGATAAACAAACAAGACGGACCGGTCCATGCCTGCGGCATGAACTTGTACCCGCCTTGTTAAGAGTAACCGTCTTTTGGCAAAAGTTCAACCAAAAACGTCAATATCCAGCCAAAAAGCGCTTGGTGCGCTCGCTCTTCGGGTTCCCGAAGACTTCCTCCGGGGTTCCCTGCTCCTCGATCCGTCCGCCGTCCATAAAGATAACGCGATCGGATACGTCCCGGGCAAATGTCATCTCATGGGTCACGATGATCATCGTCGTGTGGTGCTCCGCAAGACTTCGAATGACCTTCAGCACTTCCCCGGTCAGTTCCGGATCCAGAGCCGAGGTCGGCTCATCGAAGCAGAGGATGTCAGGCTTCAGGGCCAGCGCCCGGGCAATCGCCACGCGCTGCTGCTGTCCGCCGGAGAGCTGATGGGGATAGTTTCCCATCCGGTCCGAGAGTCCCATACGCTCCAGGAGTTCCTCTCCCATTTCGGTGATCTTTTTCTGCTGTGCCTCGTTTTTGTCCTTCAGTGCCAATCTCGGGGCCAGGCACACGTTCTCAAGCGCGGTGTACTGGGGAAACAGGTTGAACTGCTGAAATACAAGGCCGAAGTGAAGACGGCGCTGGCGAAGCTGCGCCTCGCTGGGATTCTCCTTTTTTGCGCCGTCAAAGAGCATTTCGTCCCGAACCTTGATGATACCTTCGTCCGGGGTCTCCAGGAAGTTCAGGCATCGAAGGAGCGTTGTCTTGCCGCTTCCGGAGGAGCCAATGATCGAGACCGCCTGGCCCTCCTCCATTGAAAAGCTGATGTCCTTCAGAACCTCGGTCTCCCCAAAGTTCTTTCGGATGTGATTAACTTCAAGTATCGACATATCGAATGCATCCTCCTCAGCGGAAGTAGTCCAGGCGCTTCTCCAGATAACGGAAGAGCAGCGTGAGAAGGCCCGAGAAGATCAGGTAAAACGCGCCTGTGTAGAACAGGGGCCAGATGATGCCATCACTCTTGATGAAGGCCTGGCCGCTCCAGATGATCTCATAGACTGCGATGACACGTGCCAGGGAGGTATCCTTGACCAGTGTGATGATCTCGTTTGCCATCGGAGGCACAATCCGCTTGATAACCTGCAGCAGGATGACCTTGCGGAAGATCTGGCCATTGGTCATGCCCAGAACCTTGCCGGCCTCATACTGGCCCACCGGGATCGACTGAATCCCGCCGCGGTAGATCTCCGAAAAATAGCAGGCATAGTTGACCACGAAGGCGACCAGTGCCGCCGTAAATCGTCCGCCATCCCCGGATCCCCAGACATTGGTATGGAACAGAATGCCCGGGCCGTAGTAGATGATGAGCAGCTGCAGAAGAAGAGGCGTCCCGCGCATGACCCAGATGATGAACACAATGGGATACCGGAGTACCTTAATCCTGCTCATCGACCCCAGGGACATCACAAGTCCCAGCGGTAGGGAGAACAGAAGCGTCAGCGCAAACAGCTTTACCGTGGTCAAAAACCCTTCGAGAAGAGAGAGGGTGACTGTCCAAAACATGAAGTATACGATCCTTTCCGGCGATCAGTCCTGGGATACGATGGCGTCCTGCACGCCGTACTGCTCGGCGATGGTCTCCATGGAGCCGTCGTCATAGAACTTCTTCAGCTCGTCATTGATGTAGTCAGCAAGATCCGATCCCTTGCGGCAGCCGATGCCGTACTCCTCTG
>JBJEYC010000461.1:1254-4932 GCA_051886435.1 Lachnospiraceae bacterium | reverse complement strand
TGGACACCCTGATTAAGAGTCAGGTGCTCTACCAACTGAGCTAAAAGCGCATATCGTATGTGGAAAATTGCTTCCTTTTCTGAACGCAAGGTGTATTATAGGGGAACCGGTCCCGGAATGCAAGACTTTTTTCGGATAAGTTTTCCGGGCCTTCACCGTAATTTTACAACAGATTTTACAGCAGGAGGAACGATGGCACAGATCTTTGATACCCATGCTCACTACGATGATGAAGCTTTTGCCGGAGACTACCGGGAGGTGATCGGCGCCTTCCCGCAGTACGGGATCGGCCGCTGCACGGATGTGGCTTCCACCATGGAGAGCGTGGACCGGGTTCTTGCTCTGGCCCACGAGTTCCCGAATGTCTATGCTGCCCTTGGCATCCACCCCTCTGAGTGCCGGGATCTTACCGAGGCGTTTCTGGAGGAGATGGAGAAAAAGACCCAAGATCCGAAGGTGGTGGCCATCGGGGAAATCGGCCTTGATTACCACTTTCCGGAGGAGGATCCGGACCCCGCGTTCCAGAAAAAGTGGTTTGTGCGGCAGCTTGCGCTCGCGCAGAAGACAGGGCTTCCCGTCATCATCCACTCCCGTGATGCCGCAAAGGACACCTTTGACATCCTGCAGGAATACCATTCCGGTCTTGCGGGCGGGGTAATCCATTGCTATTCTTACAGCACGGAGCTGGCGAGAGAGTTTGTAAAGCTGGGCTTTTACCTTGGAATTGGCGGCGTTCTGACTTTCAAGAACGCGAGAAAGATCCGGGAGGTGGTGCGTGACATTCCACTTTCCTCTCTGGTCCTTGAGACTGACTGCCCTTACATGGCGCCGGTTCCGCACCGGGGCGAGCGCAACTCCTCTCTGTTTCTCCCCCTTGTGGCACAGGCGGTGGCCGACTGCAAGGGTATCGATCCCGAAGAGGTGATCGCCGTCACCGAGCAAAACGCAGAAAGGCTGTATCACTTATGAGCGCACTTCTCACAGCACCCTATGAGACCCGGCGGATCCTGGACAAGTATGGAATCCGGGCCAAGAAAAAATTCGGACAGAATTTCCTGATCCACGGGGATATCGTACGCGGTATCGTGGCGGCAGCAGGGGTCACGAAGGACGACTGCGTGCTGGAGATCGGCCCCGGCATCGGGACCATGACCCAGGAGCTCTCCCTGGCGGCGGGCCAGGTGGTGGCGGTGGAGATTGACACCACTCTGGAGCCGGTCCTTGCGGAGACGCTCGACGGCTGCACCAACGTGACGATTCTCTGGCAGGATATCCTGAAGACGGATCTTTTGTCCCTTCGGGATACCTATAACGGAGGACGGCGCTTAAAGTGCGTTGCAAACCTCCCTTACTACATCACCACCCCGATCCTGCTGCAGCTTCTGCGGGAGCGGGATGTCTTTGAGAGCATCACGGTGATGGTGCAGAAGGAGGTGGCGGAACGGATTCTGGCCACCGAGAAGGACAAGGAGTACGGCGCCCTCTCCCTTGCGGTGCGCTACTACAGCATTCCCAGGGTTGATCTGAGCGTGCCGCCGTCATCCTTTACGCCCAGGCCCGCCGTGGATTCCACAGTGCTGACCCTTACCCTGCGGGATACTCCGCCGGTGGAAGCGGATGAGGCGTTTCTCTTTGCCCTGATCCGGGCGAGCTTCAACCAGCGCAGAAAGACTCTGGCCAACGGCCTCTCCCATGGCTTTTCCCTGGATGGAAGAACCCTTTCTCGGGAGGAAGTGGTGGAGGCACTAACTGCCCTTTCCCTTTCTGCGGATGTGCGCGGAGAAAAACTATCGCTCCAGCAGTTCGCAGATCTTGCCAATGAGCTGGAAAAACACCGAAAAAGCGGGAATTTGGCACCTTCTCCGGATCGGAACGAATGAGTGAAAGCGACTTTGCGTTTTTGACATCACCATAGCCGTATGCTAAACTTTGTTGGAATTATGATAAGGGAAGGTCTGCTCTTTCTGCATAGAAGAGGGGAGCCAAGAGGTAGCAAGCGTTGGATAAGTACGAATATCGGATCAGGCTTCAGGAGATAAACTCGCTGATTTCCGCCCAGAATTTCCGGGATGCGGCAGGCGTCGCAGACGGAATCGACTGGCAGAGAGTCAAGAGCGCCGAGACGCTCTGCAAGGTCAGCGATGTCTATAAAATTAATAAGGAATATGCAAAGAGCAGGAGACTCCTGGTCCTTGCCGATCAAAGGGATCCCCAGAATCCGGAGATCATTTATTCACTCTGTGAGCTGACACTCTTTCTCTATAAAAGAGACGGCCTGCAGAGCGATTTGACGTCTGCCCTTGCACTGATGCAGACTTTTAACACGCTGGCGCCAAACAGCTACAAGCGCCTGATCCTGCAGTACAAGATGTACCAGGCTTCCCCGGTTTCCGTTGATGAGAAGATTGATGTGCTCTCGCGCCTTCGCGAGGAACACGCAGAGCCCAGGTGGATCTATGAGCTGGCCATCCAGCAGCGTGAGGCGGGACGGAACGAGGATGCAATCGCGACATGCCGGGATCTTTTGGATCACACCGGCGGCCGGTTTGCAAAGAAGGCAGAACAGCTGATTCAGGAGATCGAGACGGCACCCCGCGTGCCAAAGTCCGAAGAAGCTGCCCCTGCAGGAGAGGACATCTCCCCTGTCGAGAATGGTGAAAAAGTCGATACGGACGCTGCCCTGCAGCGTACTGTCGCAGAGGGTCTTGCCCAGCTTGACGCCCAGGAAGAAGAGCATCCGGCCGCGGAAGAAGCAGCGCCTGCTGCGCAGGAACCGGAACCCGCGCAGGAGCTTCAGGTGGAGAACCAGTCTGCACCGGCGGCGCAGGAAGAGCCGGACGAAAATGCCGGTGAGGAAGCGCCGGAGGAGAGCGCATCGCCTTCTCAGGCTACCCTGTCCATCAGCGAGGTGATGGCGGAGTGGGAGAAGATCCGCCAGAGCGTCAAAGATACCAGCGAGGAGAAGGTTGCGAAGAAGATCATGGAGGATACCGGCGAGCTCTTTCAGGAGTTCGACGAGACCTCCCGCCATGGTCTGCTAGAGGACATTGAGAAGAATGTAGAGAAGCGCCACCGGGATGCGAGAGCCTCCCTGGAAAACGGTATTTCCGGGCGCGGGTCTGCCCACTATCGTGCTGCACAGCCGGAAGAGGCGCCGCTTCCCCAGGAGCCGAGACCTGAGGGCGGATACCGGGTGCGTCACATCCCGGCACCGGAGGTCCCGGAGGAGAATGCCGAGGCACAGCCGTCGGGCGATATGTTTGCGAATGACGGGCCGGAGCAGGGCACCTATCAGGAAGAGCGTGATGCGTATGCCGCAGGACAGGATGAGAGTGCTGCCCCGGAGGCGTCTTATGACCAGGAAGCATCCTACGGCCAGGAGACATCCTATGGCCAGGAGGAGGGCTACGCAGAAGAGCCGGTACAGTATGCCGACAGCGGAGAGCAGGATTATGGCACCCCTGCAGCGTCTGACCTGGATGCCGAGGAGCCTGCTTACGAGGAGAACGAGGACGGCAGCATCTGTACAAGACGCTGGGATGCCAATGCCGTACGACTTGCCATGGACCGGGAGAAGAAGCGCTATGAGGCGTTTGAAGCCCGGGAGAGAAATCAGGCAGCACAGGAACCGGTGACAACAGAAGAGGCGCCGGCTGAGGAAGCTCCTGCAGATGAGAT
>JBJEYC010000461.1:0-1154 GCA_051886435.1 Lachnospiraceae bacterium | reverse complement strand
TCCTGCAGATGAGATCCCTGCAGATGAAATTCCTGCAGAGGAAGCGCCGGTGGAGGAAGCCGTTCAGGAGCCGGTATCCGAAGAGGTTCCTGAAGAGGTTCCTGAAGAAGTACCCGAAGAAGTTCCTGAGGAAGAACCACTGCCCGAGGAGGAACCTGCCAGCGAGGAGATCCCGGAAGAGGAGGAGACCCCCGCACAGCAGGAAGAGGAGACCGTGCCGGAGGCTGCGCCGGAAACGGCACCGCCTGTCTTTACAAGAAGGCGCCGTCGTCCTGTACGCCCCGCCGCGGAGATGGCAGCGCGGGAAGAGGAGATGGCTGCCCCTGCGCAGACGGCTGACGCACCCGATGCCTTCCCTGGAGCACTGCCGGAAGAGGAAAACACTGGCGCAGAAGAGGTGCCGGTGCGCTCAAGAAGACGGCGGTCAAGACCGATCAGAAGACCGGAAGAGGAACTGCGCCGCGAGGAGACCACAGAGGAAGAAACTCCTCAGGCGGAAGAGACAGTAACGGCGGAGGAGTCTGCTCCGGAGCAGGAAAGTGATGCGCCTGCCCAGGAGGAGACACCGCAGGAGGAGAACGCGGGCAGAGCGCTCCGCGCACCCCGCCGCCCCCGCAGGGTGCCCCAGGAGGCACCGAAGCAGCAGGAAGCCGGACAGGAGGAGAACGCCGCCCCTGCTGTGCAGGATGACACCCGTTCTCTTGCTGCTTCCGGACAGCGGGCCCTCACGGAGAGCGAGAAGAAGCTCTTCGGACCGACCTGCATTGTGCCGGAGAACCGCCGGCAGATCCTGGCTGCCATTGACAACCTGAGCCTTGCGTCCTACACCGGCAACATCGTGGTGACGGGACCGGAAGGGGCTGCCAGAAAGGTCTCCCAGGGCATTCTGGAGATCACCAAGCACAGTGACGCCAATTTCACCGGAAAGATCGCCAAGGCATCCGGCCCGGCACTCAATCGCCTTGCGCCGGAGAAGCTCTCCGCTACGCTGGATCAGATCAGCGGCGGCGCAATGATTGTCTACAACGCTTCTGCCCTGGAGGAGGAGACGTTAAAGAACCTGCACCAGGAGATCGAGGGGAAGGAGCGGGGGCTCATTGTGATCTTCGCCGACAAGAAGCGGGCGATGGACGAGTTCCTGCAGGAGTATCCGG
>JBJEYC010000460.1:0-4946 GCA_051886435.1 Lachnospiraceae bacterium | reverse complement strand
GGATCCGGACCGTGCCGGTGGACTCG
Organism: Lachnospiraceae bacterium; assembly: GCA_051886435.1. Classification (GTDB taxonomy): domain Bacteria; phylum Bacillota; class Clostridia; order Lachnospirales; family Lachnospiraceae; genus CAG-791. The sequence continues at coordinate 4,920 of JBJEYC010000460.1, read as the reverse complement.
GTCGCTCCGCCGTAGCTCGAAGCCTGCATGAAGTCGATGGAGACCGGTACAGTGACCTGCTTGGCCAGCTCGCAGAGGAAGAAGCAGGCGCCCTTTAAGATGCCCACCATCCGGAGCTCCCGCCCCGCATAATCCTTTGAGATCTGCTCCGCCATTTCGGTGATCCGCTTCTCAACCTTGTCCTGTGAAATCAGCGTGGTGATCGTCTCCGCCATCTTCTCCTCCTGTCAGCCTGAGTTCCAGGATCCGCCGCGTCGTTTCCGTGACCTTGTATTCTGCCCCCATCCGGTATCCAGGCACCCAGAGGATCTGGCTGCCGCAGGCAGGGAGCAGAATCCGGTCCCGAAGGTCCGCCGGTATCCTGACATCGATCATAAACTTCTTGATGCTCTTTGTTTGGGCCGGGAGAACACTCCCGTCCTCCGAGCGCTGCGCCTGCGCGATGGTAATCACATCTCCGGGACGGCGCGTTCGGAATGAAAAAGCCGGAGATATTTTATCATAGTCAAACCACTTCGTGTACTTCTTTTGCGGGATGTCAGAGAGCTGTCCCGAGAAGGGAAAGACCCGGATTTCATAGTCCTCCTCCCGCTCCGGAAGGGGAAGATCTCCCTTCGGCAGGCTCTCCTCCTGCCGCAGAAGATACAGCACATCATAGCGCCGCACGCCCTGCAGTCCGTAGGGAAGATCCATTCGGCCGCTTCCGCTCCCCCTGGCAAGGTCGAGAAGCCGTTGGATGTGCTCCCTCGTGATGTCCTTTTTGCGTCCCGCCTTCTTTGTCAGATACCGGTAGAGGAGCCGGCGCTGCAGAAGGGGTGCCTCCTTCCAGAGCAGAGGAAGAAAGATCCCACCGTCGGGGCGAAGAACCCGCTGCAGGGCCTTTTCAGTCTCTTCCTCCAGGTAGTCCTCCACCTCGGCCGCCTCTTTCGCAAGGGCCGCCAGGTGCCTTCCGGTTCCCGCGTTGATGGTCTTCTCCATCTCGGGGAGAAGAACCAGACGGATCCGGTTTCTCGCATAGGAGGGATCCCGGTTGGTCTCGTCCTCCGCCCAGACAATTGCCTGTTCCCGGAGAACCCCCTCGATTTCCTCCCGGGAGACGTCAAGGAGCGGGCGGATTTTCTGCCCGCTCACAACACGCATACCGGAGAGCCCCGCGATTCCGGAGCCCCTGGCAAGGTGAAAGAGGACGGTCTCCGCCTGATCCTCCAGATGGTGGGCAAGGGCGATCCGGACAGGGAGCCCGGGTTTCTCCTTCCCCCAGGCCGCCGCTTCCTCCTCCAGGGCTTCATAGCGAAGGATTCTTGCCGCCTCCTCCGTGCCAAGGTGCCTCCTGGCAGCATAGCCCGGCACATCCACCCGGACAATCCGACAGGGGATGCCGCGCTCTTTGCAGAACGCATCGACCAGCGCCGCGTCGTTTTCCGCACTTGCCCGGATCCCATGGTTTACATGCAGGGCACGCAGACATATTGGCTCCGTTTTTGCCAGGGTATCGAGCAGGAAAAGAAGGCACAGGGAGTCGGCGCCGCCGGAGACGGCGGCGAGGATCCTTGTGCCGGTTTCCAAAAGGCCCTGCTCCCGCAGGGTGCTGCGCACCTTCGCAAGGAGCGCGCGGGTTTTCTCCTCTTCCATGCCCGGGCTTCTCCTTTCCCCCGGATACAATTTCAGCCGGACAGACGGTTCTGTCCGGCTGATTCCAGCCCGCTCACGGGTTGGCGTCTTCACTCTTAAAGATGATCTCGTCCTTCTTGACCAGTCCCAGCTTTTCCCTGGCCACCTCCTCCACGTACTCATCGGTCTGCGTGTACTTTCCGTACTCCGCGATCTCCTTGGTGCGCTGATTTTCCGCATCAATCTGCGTCTGGAGTGATTCCTTCTTGGCCGTGTACTGGTCCAGCTGCCGGTGCAGCTGGTAGGCGCGCAGGCCGACGACACCGAGGATCACGAACATCACAAACAGCACAAGTCCCATGCTGAGCCGGTTCTGGGATTTTCTCTTTGCCATCTTCCGCTGCCTTCCTTTCCGATTTGGTACCTTTTATCATACCACAAAGCGTGGCAGGGAAGAAAGATAAGATACCAGGCGTTTGCCGCCAAAGTGTGCACAAAATTTTAGCGATTCTTTTGTGCAGACTGCTTCAGCAGTAGCGAAACAGTTCCGCTGCCTCCCCTTTGCGGATGACCTCCTGCACGGAGAGAACCTCCACCTTTGTCTCCCGATCCCCGAAGGCGATGCCGATGACGTCTCCCACCTTCACTTCCGTGGAGGCCCGGGCAACCCGCCCGTTGACCGTGACCCTGCCGTTGTCGCAGGCTTCATTCGCAACGGTTCTTCTCTTGATCAGCCGGGATACCTTCAGATATTTGTCCAGTCTCACTCATTTCTCCTTTTGCGGCGCAAAAAAGCCGGAGAAGCAGCTGCCTTCTCCGACTCTCCTTCGCTTTTTTGCCGGGACCCGGTATTACTCGTTGACCGCGTCCTTTAATGCCTTGCCAGCCTTGAACTTGGGTGCCTTGGAGGCCTCGATCTGCATGGTCTCGCCGGTGTGAGGATTTCTGCCCTCTCTTGCGGCTCTCTCAGAAACCTCGAAGGTGCCGAAGCCGACGATCTGAACCTTGTCGCCCTTCTTCAGGGAATCAGTGATGACTTCGACAAATGCCTTGAGGGCTGCCTCGGTATCCTTCTTGGTGAGTCCGGAGCTCTCCGCAGCGGCTGCGATCAGTTCGTTCTTGTTCATTTATCAATCCTCCATCATACAAAAATGTTTTGTGCTTCGATCATTTCTTCATTAAAAAACAATCTTACATATTTATAGTCGCTGCCTCTCCGTTTGTCAAGGAAGAGGCGTGCCAAAAGTGCCGAAAATTCGGCAAAAATTCAAGGTTTTGCCGCGGCTTCCCGGGCCCTTTCACACCGCGCAAGAAGGGTCTGCTTCTCGTTCTGTTCCGGGTCCTCCAGAACCGCCTCCAGACACATTGAGAGAAGAGTGCCGATCTCCTTTCCGGGCCGGACGCCAAGCGCCATCAGATCCGCTCCGGTGATGGCAAGATGTCCCAGGTCGAGGCAGTCGCCTCTTGCAAGGACCTCGTTCCAGCAGCCGGCAGCCTCCTCCACACGAGCGCCCTTTTCCTTCGCCCAGGCAGGTGCCTGCGCCTTTGCGTCCGCTGCCTGCAGGGCAAGGAGCTTCGGAAAAAGCCGCGGGCCGATATCCGCCGCCGCGCGGCGCACCGCCGCGGGCTCCGGGGCGATTTTGTCGCTGTGATGCGCGATCAGGGCGACCACCTGACGTCTCGTATCGTTGTCATAGCGAAGCCGCCGCAGGATCCCGTCCGCCATCTTCGCGCCCTTTGCCGCATGTTCTGGAAAGCGGTCGATGCCGTCTGACCCGGTAACTCTGCACACCGGTTTGGCAATGTCGTGGAGAAAGGCTGCAAGGCGAAGCACCGGATCCGCTGGGATCGCAAGGAGCGCCTGCACGGTGTGGTGTGCCACCGTGTCCCCGTGGTGGGGAGAGTGCTGCACCAGATCCATACAGGGTGTGAACTCCGGCAGAAACCGTGCCAGCACACCGGTCTCCTGACAAAGCAGGATCCGGTCCGGATGATCCGAGACAAGAAGCTTTTCGAGCTCCACCCGGATCCGTTCTGCTGAGACCTTGTCCAGGTTCGGGGCAAGTTCCCGGGCCGCCGCCAGCGTGTTCTCTTCAATCTCATATCCGAGCTGTGCGGAGAACCGAAGGGCCCGCATGATCCGCAGGGCATCCTCGGAAAACCGCTCCCGCGGATCCCCGACGCAGCGGATGAGCCCCCGGGCAAGGTCCCCGATGCCGTCAAAGGCATCGACAAGCCCTGTCTCCTCGGAGTAGGCCATCGCGTTGATTGTAAAGTCCCGGCGCTTTAAGTCCTCCAGTAGGCTCCTGGTGAAGGTCACACTCTCCGGGTGCCGGCCGTCCTCATAGGCGCCGTCGATCCGGTAAGTCGTGACTTCAAAGCCCTCTTTTCCGAGAAGCACCGTCACGGTGCCGTGGCGGATGCCGGTGTCCACGGTGCGGGAGAAGATCTGCTTCACCTCTCCGGGCAGGGCGCTGGTGGTGATGTCCCAGTCCCCGGGGGTGCGGTGGAGCAGGGCGTCCCGGACACATCCGCCGACGATATATGCCTCATATCCGGCGCTGCGAAGGCGGGAGAGCACAGTCTCTACCTTCTCCGGCACCGCGATCCGTATTTCATTTGTGTTCACGCTGCTTGTCCCGTCATCTGGCGGCGATCAGTACGCCTTGCCCCAGATCACCATCTTGGTGGCAGGTCTTCCGCAGCAGACACAGGTGTCTGCCACCTTCTCCTGCTCGTAGGGGATGCAGCGGCTGGTAACGCCATAGAGTTCCTTGATCTTGTCCTCGCAGGCCCGGTCTCCGCACCACATGGCCTTCACAAAACCGGTCTTCTCCTCGAAGGTCTTGCGGAACTCCTCCGCGTTGTGGGCGACATAGGTGTGCGCCTCCATGTGCTTCTTGGCCTTGGTGTACATATCGCCCTGGATCGTCTTGAGGAGAACACCGATGCGCTCGGAAAGATCTGAGAGCGCGCACTCTTCCTTCTCCAGCGTATCCCGGCGCACCAGGACGCACTGACCCTTCTCGATATCCCGGGGTCCGATCTCGACACGAACCGGCACGCCGCGCATCTCGCACTCTGCGAACTTGTATCCCGGGCTCTTGTCGGAGTCGTCCACCTTGACGCGGAAGCCCGACTGAATCAGCTGATCCCGCAGGGCATAGGCCTTCTCGAGAACGCCTGCCTTTCTCTGCTGCACCGGGATGATGATGACCTCGGTCGGTGCGATTCTGGGCGGAATCACAAGTCCCCGGTTGTCGCCGTGCACCATGATCATGGCGCCGATGACACGGGTGGTCATGCCCC
>JBJEYC010000459.1:0-4960 GCA_051886435.1 Lachnospiraceae bacterium | reverse complement strand
GTTGGCAAAGTGGATCGTGCTCAACAAGGGCGGAAACTTTCAGGAGATCGGACAGCACCTCCGGATCTCCCCGATACTCGCGCGGATCGTGCGAAACCGCGGCGCGGTGGGAGAGGAGGCCGCAAGGGCCTACCTGTATGGGACCATGCAGGAGCTGCATGACCCCTATCTGCTCCACGGCATGGACGATGCGGTGGAGCTTCTGGGGGACAAGATCGCGGAGAAACGAAAGATCCGCGTCATCGGGGACTATGACGTCGACGGCGTCTGTTCCTCCTACATCCTCTGGCGGCTGATCACCTACCTGGGAGGCGATGCGAGCGTGCGGCTCCCGGACCGGGTAAAGGACGGCTATGGACTGAATGAGACCATGGTGGAGGAAGCCGTGCGGGACGGCGTGGATACGATCATCACCTGTGACAATGGCATTGCCGCAGCAGGCGCCCTCGAAAAGGCAAAGGAGGCAGGACTTGCCGTGATCGTCACCGACCACCATGAGATCCCCTTCCACGAGGAGGACGGTGTGCAGTACTACGACCTTCCCGGGGCGGACGTCATCCTGGAGCCGAAGATGGCAAAGGAGCGCATCCGCCGGGAGGACGCCGGCCCGGAGGCCTTCTATTATCCGTTCCGGGACATCTGTGGTGCGGAGGTCACCTACAAGCTGGCCGCTGCCATGCTGGGAAATCCGGATCTGACCGATCCTGCTCAGTCCGGGCAGGAGGCGGCGCTTCTTCGCGAGCTCCTCGCCTTTGCAGCGATTGCCACGGTCTGCGATGTCATGCCGCTTCAGGATGAGAACCGGATTCTGGTGCGGGAGGGCTTAAAGGAGGCCTCCCGCACCGAAAACGTGGGGCTGAAGGCCCTGCTTCTTGCCACCGGTATCTACGGCACGCCCCTCACCGGGTATCATGCGGGTTTTGTCATCGGCCCCTGCATCAACGCCTGCGGGAGGATGGAGAACGCCCAGAAGGCCCTGGATTTGTTCATGGAGAGCAATCCCGTCAAAGCGTCGGTCCGGGCGGAGGAGCTTCGGAACCTGAATGAGGAGAGAAAGAGCCTGACCGAACAGGGCGTCCAGGAGGCCTGTGCGCAGGTGGAGGCGCAGAAGGCGGCAGGCGGGTCCGTCGACAAGGTGTTTCTCCTCTACCTGCCGGACACCCGGGAGTCGATTGCGGGGATCATCGCGGGAAAAGTGCGGGAGAAGTACGCGCACCCCACCTTTGTGCTGACCGATGCTGAGGGACAGCCGGGGATGCTCAAGGGCTCCGGCCGCTCCATCGATGCCTACGACATGTTTTCACAGATGAACGGTGCAAAAGATCTGATGGAGAAGTTCGGCGGCCACAAACTCGCGGCGGGACTCTCCGTGAAAAAGGAGAACCTGCAGGCACTTCGGGCGCGGCTCAATGACCAGTGCAGCCTCGGCGAGGATGCCTTCCGGAACGTGATCTACGTGGACATGGTCATGTCTCCGGGTTATGCCTCGGCGGAGCTGGTGCAGCAGATGAAGCTTCTCGAGCCCTGCGGTCAGGGCAATGCCAAGCCCCTGTTCATCGCAGCGGGGCTGACCGTACAGCGGGGCAGGATCCTTGGAAAGAAGCGGAACGTGGTTCGATTTGAGGCGCAGGACGGACACGGAAGCGGCTACCCGTTTCTTCTTTTCTCCGCGGGGGAGGGGTCGGAGGCGCTTTTGGAACCCGGAACGAGAATCGACGCCGTGTACTACCCGGATCTGAATGAGTACAACGGCACCACGTCGCTCCAGTTTGTGATCCGGGACTGGCAGTTCTCGAAGCGCTGACCCCTGCCAAGGACACCAAAACTCTGCTAAAATAGTCCTGAACCAAAAGAAGCGGTGCGCGAGGGGACAATACCGGAAGCGGATGGAGGCAATGCATATGAGTGAACAGGATCAGTTCAAGAGGATGGGGAAGCGGGCCCTGGTGGAGTATTGTGCCCGCATGCAGGAACTGCAGAAGGAAAAGGAGGCCGACTATCTCGCCCAGAAGGAGGCGGCGCTGAACGCCCTGACCAAGGACTACGAGGACAAGATCGGAAAACAGAAGGAGCAGCACGAGAAGGAGCTCCTCTCCCTCCAGAATGCATTTCAGGACAAGATGAACGCCCGGGAGGCGGAGATCGCGAAGAAGGAGCAGGACGAGGAGGCAAAGAAAAAGCAGGATGCCCAACACGCCGAGGAGGCGGCTGTCGCCCTGCAGGCCAAGGTGGCGGACCTCACCGCCCAGAATCAGGCGCTGCAGAAGGAATTGGCCGAGAAGGAGGCAAAGTACCAGGAGGCTGAGAAGGCCCTCTCGGACAGAACCATCCGTCTTGAGCAGGCGGGCACCATCGCCGAGGCCGCTTTTGACCTCAACAACGTGCTGACCGATGCCCAAAACGCGGCAAAGCAGTACCTGGACAGTATCCAGGCTCTGGAGCAGAGAAAGCAGGAGGAGCTGGACCGGGTGAGCCAGGACGCAAAGGCCGAGATGGAGCGGCAGCGTGAGGAGACCAAGGCCGCCTGTGATGCTCTGATTGCCAGGACAAATGCCGAGTGTGAGGCAAAGCGGCAGGAAACGGAAAATGCCTGCCGGGCGAGGGAAGAGCAGGCTGAGAAGACCCTGGCAGAGTTAAAGGAGAAGGTTCAGGAGGTCCTGAACGCCAGAAGCGGCCTGGATTCCTTCCTGAGCGGCATCGACACCGGGAAGTGACGGGCAGTTCACAAATCCTTTAGACTTTTTTCGAGAATCGTTATCTGCAGGTCATGAATTGGACAGACCCATGGTGTACTGTATAAGAGGATCAAGGAATTGATCCACTCTCTCTCCCCCTCATTTAAATGACAGACGAATGGGCTCCGCGAAAGCGGAGCCCATTTGCCGTCTGCAGATTTTTCAATTCGCCAGTCGGTTTTCCCGGAATCAGATTTCCTGCTTTCTTATGAATAAACTTCCTGCAAAAGAAATATCAGCTCACTTTGAATGTAACGGCAGGCTCAGGCCGCCGGAAGAAACAAACGCGGCCGCAAGCGGAACGGATCGAAATCTTCCCGGGAAGTTCATGGATATTTTATGAAATTTCGAAACATCTAAGACGGATAACACATTTTGAACACAATTCAACCGTATGATGTCAACATAGATAGTTGCTACAGACTATCTCCCCCCTCATAAGAAAACAGGCAGAGAGCTTCTCGAAAGAGAGGCTCTTTTGCCGTTCTGATTTATTTTTCTGCCTCTTTTCCGCTTCCTTTGTGGTCTTTTGTCTTTGGGATTTCCCCGTCTTCCCGGCGATGTTATAATCTTTTTCACGGGGCCGGAACGTGCCCCGGCCAAACGTACAGAAAGGGAATTGAGATGATACTGAAGAGCCTTTTGGAGGGATTGGAATACCACCTGGTGGCAGAAGACGGGTCGCTGATCACGGATCCGGGACTGGTGACGGCAAAAGAGAGCAGAGAGGTGACCGGAATTCAGAATGACTCCCGGAAAGTGAAACCCGGGGATCTCTTCTTCTGTATCAGCGGGGCCAACAGCGACGGACACGCTTTTGCGGGGAAGGCCGTCCAGGCTGGCGCTGACGTGCTGGTGGTGGAACATGCGGTGCAGGTGCAGAATCCGGGTGTGATCCAGGTCCTGGTGGACAGCTCCCGCCACGCGATGGCGGTGATCTCCGCCAACTGGTACGGGAATCCGTCCCGCCGCATGAAGATGATCGGCGTTACGGGCACCAAGGGAAAGACCACCACCACCTACCTTGTCCGGTCGATCCTTGCGGCAGCAGGAGTGGACGTGGGCCTTGTGGGAACGATTGAGTCCACCTATCACGATGTCCACGTGCCCAGCGCCAACACCACTCCTGAGTCCATCGTCCTGCAGAAAACCCTGCGGGAGATGGCGGATGCGGGCGTCCAGGCGGTCGTGATGGAGGTCTCCTCCCAGGCTTTGATGCAGGAGCGGGTTGGCGCCATTGTCTACGACATCGGCGTCTTTACGAACATCTCCCCGGACCACATCGGACCCAACGAGCACGCCTCCTTCGAGGACTATCTGCACTGCAAGGGCATGCTGTTCCGCCAATGCAGGGTGGGTATCGTCAACGGAGACGACGAGCACGTGCAGCAGGTGCTCGAGGGCCACACCTGCAGTGTGGAGACCTTCGGCCTTGGGAAAACCAATGACCTGTACGCGGACAACTTTGCCCTGATCGAAAAGCCCGGTGAGCTGGGGATCAGCTTTGACACCGAGGGACTCCTGAAGCTTCACGCAGAGGTCCCGACACCGGGGCGCTTTTCCGTCTACAACGCGCTGTGCGCGATTGCAATCTGCCGGCATTTTTCCGTGCCGGAACAGGACATCGAGCAGGCCCTGAAGCAGGCCCATGTCAAGGGCAGAATCGAGCTTGTGAAGGTCTCGGACAAGTTCACGCTGATGATCGATTATGCCCACAACGCGGTGGCTCTGGAGAGCCTTCTTGCTGCGCTGAAGGAGTATCGGCACAATCGGATTGTGACGCTCTTTGGCTGCGGCGGAAACCGCTCCAAGCTGCGTCGCTTTGAGATGGGAGAGGTTTCCGGCAGGATGTCGGACTTCACGATTATTACCTCCGACAATCCCAGGTTCGAGGAGCCCCTGGACATCATCGCGGACATTGAGACCGGCATCAAAAAGACCGACGGCAAGTACATTGTGATCCCCGACCGGAAGGAGGCGATCGCCTACGCGATCCACCACGGAGAGCCCGGGGATATCATTGTCCTGGCCGGCAAGGGCCACGAGGACTACCAGGAGATCCGGGGCGTCAAGTACCCGATGGACGAGCGGGTGATCATCCGCGAAATCCTGGAGGAAGACAAAAAGGCAGCAAACTGACAAAGAGCGTGGGAGGAAAGGATGCCGGCCGGTGGGCCGGCATTTTCAATCGGAATGCAGAAACAGGAACGATATGCCAGCGTGAT
>JBJEYC010000458.1:0-4999 GCA_051886435.1 Lachnospiraceae bacterium | reverse complement strand
ATGTCGATGGTGTCACCCAGATAGCGCTTGCTCATCACGGAGCACTCGATGTGCCAGCCGGGACGACCTTCGCACCAGGGGGACTCCCAGTAGGGCTCACCCTCCTTTTTGGGCTTCCAGAGCACGAAATCCAGGGGATCCTGCTTCTGGTCCTCTCCCGAGACAGCGATGCCGCGCATGTTGAACTGCAGATCATCCAGGTTCTTGTGGGAGAGCTTTCCGTACTGCCGGTCCTTGCGGACGGAGAAGTACACGGTGCCATCGTCCACCACGTAGGCGTAGCCCTTGTCGATCAGGGACTGGATCATCTCGATCATCCCAGGGATCTCCTTGGTCGCCTGGGGATGGGTGGTGGCGGGGCGGACGTTCAGATCCGCCATGTCCTTCTTGCACTCTTTGATGTAGCGCTCGGAGATGACGGAGGCGTCAACGCCCTCCTCCTGCGCTTTCTTGATGATCTTGTCGTCCACATCGGTGAAGTTGGAGACATAGTTGACCTGATACCCGCGGTACTCAAAGTAGCGGCGCACGGTGTCAAAGACGATCATCGGGCGCGCGTTTCCGATATGGATCAGGTTGTAAACGGTGGGGCCGCAGACGTACATGCGGACCTTTCCCTCTTCAATCGGCTTAAACGTCTCGAGAGAGAGGGTTTCGGTGTTGAATATCTTGATCATGTGCTTCCCTTTCTGTCATCAGAGCTCTGAGTCAGTGAGGGAGATGTTGGTCTCCTCACTGCCCTGTCCACCTGCTTTCTCACTGCAGGGACAGTCCGGATCATCGAGCTCCGCATTCTTTTTCTTTTGTACCTGCAGAAGAACCCGCTCCTCCTCCAGCTCACGCTGGGTCTCAGAGAGCTGACGGGACATCTCCTCCCGCTCGTTGCGGAGCCTGCGCATCTCTGCGCGCATTTCCCGCATCTGATCCTGCAGGTCCAGCAGCTGGTTGGTCAGCGCAGACTGACCGCGATTGAGGCAGCGGATGTCGATCTGCACCGGATCCGGGAAGTGGATCTGATCCAGGTCATCGCCGCCCGGGGTCAGCATCTTGACGACGCGCCCCGGCACACCCACCACGGTGCATCCCGGTGGGACATCGTGCAGAACCACCGCGCCCGCCGCAACCTTGCAGCCGTCTCCGATCGTGATGTTGCCAAGAACTTTGGCTCCGGAGCCGATCATAACGTTGTTGCCGATGGTGGGATGGCGTTTTCCCTGCTCCTTCCCGGTGCCGCCTAACGTGACCCCCTGGTAGAGGGTGACATTGTCGCCCACGATGGCTGTCTCTCCGATCACCACGCCGGTGCCGTGATCAATGAAGAAGCCCTTCCCGATCGTGGCGCCCGGATGAATCTCAATGCCGTACTTGCGTGCCGCCTTCTGGGAGATCTGCCGGGCCCGGAAGTAGTGGCCCTTCAGGTACTGCTTGTGGGCTTTGCGGTAGGCCAGCATGACGTGGAAACTCGAGTAGAGAAAGACCTCCCAGTTGCTGTGCATCGCGGGATCCCGATCCCGGATGACCCGTATCTCCTCTTTGATCTCACTGAGTAATCCCATACGTATGCAGCTTCCTTCCTGCTACTGTTGTCCCTGCCGCATCGGGCAGGAGGCGCAGCCGCCCCCCTGCGGAGCGGCAAAAGGAGAGACCTCCCGGGCGACCAAATCCATCGGAGAGGTCAGAAGACAGACCGCCTGTGCGGCGATTCCCTCGCCCCGTCCGGTAAAGCCCAGGTGCTCCTCGGTGGTCGCCTTGACACTCACCTGGTCTTTCTCAATTCCAAGGGCTGTTGCGATGTTCTCCCGCATTGTCTCGATGTGCGGGCCCATTTTCGGTGCCTGGGCGATGATGGTGGAGTCGATATTTTCGATGAGGTAGTGGTGCTCCTGCAGGATCTCACCGACCCGCTCAAGAAGCTTGGTGCTGTCCGCGCCCTCCCACTCAGGATCCGTGTCAGGGAACCATTTGCCGATGTCGCCGAGGGCGGCAGCTCCAAGCAGCGCATCCATGATGGCGTGGAGCAGAACGTCCGCATCGGAGTGACCCAGAAGCCCCTTCTCATAGGGGATCTCGACGCCGCCGATGATACACTTCCTGCCGTCCACCAGCCGGTGCACGTCGTAACCTGTGCCGATTCTCATGTGGGTTGTCTCTCCTTACGCAGTAGCTGTATCAGTGGTGGAACAGACGAAGGCCGGTAAAGCACATGACCATGTCATGGGCATCTGCTGCCGCGATGACGTTGTCATCACGGACCGAGCCGCCGGGTTCTGCCACATATTTGACGCCGGACTTGAAAGCCCGCTCGATGTTGTCCCCGAAGGGGAAGAACGCATCGGAGCCGAGAGCGACGTCCGTGTTCTTTGCAAGCCAGGCCTTTTTCTCCTCACGGGTGAAGACCTCAGGCTTCTTGGTGAAGACCTTCTGCCATGCGCCGTCCGCGAGAAGATCCTCGTACGCATCGCCCATATACAGGTCGATGGCGTTGTCCCGGTCAGCCCGGTGAATGTTCTCCAGGAAAGGAAGATCCAGAACCTTCGGGCACTGCCGCAGCCACCAGTTGTCAGCCTTCTGGCCGGCAAGGCGCGTGCAGTGAATTCTTGACTGCTGTCCGGCACCGATGCCGATCGCCTGTCCGCCCTTGACATAGCAGACCGAGTTGGACTGGGTATACTTCAGGGTGATCATGGCGATCTCCAGGTCGTGGAGCTTGTCCTTTGGAAGATCCTTGTTCTTTGTCACGATGTTCTGGAACATCGCGTCGTCGATGACCACATTGTTGCGGCCCTGTTCAAAGGTGATGCCATAGACCTGCTTATGCTCGATCGGATTCGGCACATAGGTCGGATCGATCTGCAGTACGCAGTAATTTCCCTTCTTCTTTCCCTTTAAGATCTCCAGTGCCTCCGGCTCATAGGCAGGGGCAATGACACCGTCAGAGACCTCACGCTTAATCAGCTTTGCGGTGCAGACATCGCAGGTGTCAGACAGGGAGATGAAGTCTCCGAAGGAGCTCATCCGGTCCGCGCCACGTGCTCTTGCGTAGGCGCTTGCAAGGGGTGTCAGCTCTCCCAGATCTGCGACCCAGTAGATCTTTGCCTCCACCTCACTAAGCGGAAGTCCCACAGCGGCACCCGCCGGAGAGACATGCTTGAAGGAGGTAGCCGCAGGAAGTCCTGTGGCGCGCTTCAATTCCGTGACGAGCTGGAAGCCGTTCAGGGCATCGAGCAGGTTGATGTATCCGGGGCGGCCGTTCAGGACGGTCACCGGAAGATCGGATCCATCCTCCATGTACACGCGCGCGGGTTTCTGATTGGGGTTACAGCCGTATTTCAGTGCGAGTTCTTTCACGTTTCCCTCCTTGCCATGCGGGCAATGCCCGCTGCGATTACTGATTCTTGTTGACAATTCTGCTCTCTGCTTTTCCGGTCGAAAGATCAATGAACCGGGTGAAAAGCGAGACCTTGTTGTCCGCATTCAGGGCATTCCAGATGCGGTTCGTGAAGGTGTCAATATCATTGGTGAAGTCCGCTCCGAAGGTACACTTTATGGGCTCTCCGGCAAAGGACGGCAGGGGTGATCCGTTATGCTGGTAGGTGGAAATGAATCTTCCCTCTCCTGCCTTCGGATTCTCATAGGCAAAGGTGAAGCGCTCAGCGTGCTCCGGATCCCCGTCGTCGCTCTTTAAGATCGACATGGCGAAGTTGTACATGCCGCCCTCGGTGTGAAGTACGGCGCTGATGCGGGGCGTATAGTTGGGGCCGTCCGGCTCGAAGGTTCTGCTGCGCAGGGACTGCTCAAAGGTCATCTGACGGTCCAGACCTTCGTAGATCGTGTCGGTCTGGTCTCCGTTGGTCACGATGGTCTTGTTGCCATATACCCGAACCGGTGCATAGATGATCAGGCTCGGATCCTCCATCTTGGAGGGATCAAAAGCCTGCGTACGGATGCCCTGTCCGTCCTCCACAAAGATCCGGTTCCGGCTGTTTGCGCTGCGGCCCATAATGAAGTAGGCGACAACCGCCTTGGATGCGTCCGTGGACCGTCCCACGAAGATGCCCCTTCCGGGGTAATCGGTGCTGCGAAGTTGCTCTTCCAGGTCTGCCATGTCTCCCTTTCCGGCCGCGCTGCGGCCCTGCGTATTTATCATCCGGATGCTGACTGCTCCGGTGGGTTCCGTTATCGATAGCGATAATCCGGCTCCTCCGGCGCGGTGCCGTAGGCGTCGTTCTCTCTCTCTTCCTGCTCCTCGTCGTCTTCATCCAGTTCCCCGTCATCGTCATAGTCCTCGTCGGTGAAGGCGGTACGGGTATCATAGCTGTCCCGCAGCTGTGCATAGACGAGACCGTTGGTGTTGCCATAGTAACTTCCCGTCCAGAAAATTCCAACAATGCCGCAGGTTGCCACGGTCAGAAGGAGCCATCCAAGAAAGGACACGTCGAGGAGAAAGAGCTTTCCCCGCTGTCCCTGCGTGAGCTCACCGGATTCACGGAGGGCGTCCAGGGGCTTGGTGTCCGGACGTTCTGCCAGAATGTAGGGGACGAGGCGCAGTGAATAGGCCTTCTGGATCCCCGGGACAACAAGGAGCACGCAAAAAGCTGCGATGACCAGATCCCGCAGCGCCATCGTCAGAATGACGTTGAAGAGATGATCCCCCAGGACTGTGTAGACATCGCGGATCTGCTCCTGCCCCCGCTGGGAACGGAGCGTGAACCAGCAAAGGCCCACCGTTGCGATGTTCCAGAGAAGAAGGAGCAGCAAAAGGATCAGAATACCCTGGACACTTCTTCCTCCGAACAGCACTGCCAGAATCAGCAGCGGTGCACGGATGAGAAAGGCTCCTGTCTGAACCCAGTAGTTGCTGCGCACGATCTCCGCCGCTTCCTGCTTATAAACGTCCTTCCCATGCATTGCAGACCGCTTCCTCCTCATGAATTCACATCTCCATATTTTACTACACAATGGCAAGTAGCGCATTAGAAAGGGAAGAAACAAATTCGGA
>JBJEYC010000457.1:0-5080 GCA_051886435.1 Lachnospiraceae bacterium | reverse complement strand
TGGTTTCGGTTCCGGGGAGTTGTGTTGCAACTCCCCAGCCATACCCGTCAAAGCAGCATGAGCTTCTTCGCCTCCAGCGCTGCGGAAACCTTGTCCGAGACGCCGAGCTTGCGATAGTTCTGCTTGATGTGATAGCGCACGTTCTCGGTTTTAAGCCCAAGCCGATTTGCAATTTCCGGCACCGAGAGTCCCTCGGTCTGGAGCTTCAAAATGGCCAGCGCATTCTCGCTGAAGTCGCTCCGGGATGCTCCCTGTCTGGAATAGGCACTGGGATAACGCTCTTCGATCTTTTGGGTCTCCTGCATCACCTTCTGCAGCCATTCGGAATCAGCAAAGGAGAGTTCCTTTGCACCAAGAGCACGCAGCGGCTCCAGGATCGCTCCTCCAAAGCCTGCGATCAGGCGGACGAACCGGTAGCGGGAGGCGGTACTCATCGCGCTGATCAAATCTCCCTTCCAGCCCCGCTCTTCCATACGGTACTGTACGATAGCCGACAGAAGGAGCGCTTCCGTGTGGAGGTAGGTCATCTTGTACTTCTGGGTATAGTACAGCATCTTGGCAATCAGCGCAGCAGCCTCATCATACTGATGCAGCGCGATGCTGCAGCGGATTCTGGTCAGATACTCATACCGCTGCAGGATGTTGAAGCCGATGTTGTCATCCGGCGCATACTTTTTCCACTCCCGGACGTTATCCAGATCCCCGTTCAGGATATGAATCCGGCATTCCAGGGCCTGGATATTGGGAAAGAGCGTCATGACGTTTTCCTCCCGGACTCTCTTCTCAAAGGACCCAAGCAAAGAGAGCGCGGTCTGCGGTCTGCCACGCATGGCATTCAGGCGTGCCTGGGTGCCGACAGAGGCAAAGCCAACCTCCAGACGACCTCCCTGTTCGGTCTGCAGATACCCCTGAGACAGGAGTGAGATTGCGCGGAAGTCATTCTCTGCCCGTTCAAAGAGCAGTTCTCCCTCGATGGTGCACGAGAGGCCTATGCCCCACTTTCCGAAGCCTTCTTCCACGACCTGGCGCTCCGCGGGATCCTCAAAGTCCTTCGCGTACATCCAGAAGTCCTTGCCGCCCGCCATGAAGGAGGGCATGTTGGAAGTCACAGAGATCGGCGGAAGTGTCATGCCCCTCGCATAGAGAGTCTCCGGATAGGACTTCAAAAGTTCCATCGTCCTGTCATTCCCGCGGTGAGGCAGGGAGATGTCGAGGTAGGCAAGCCGCTCGATAGCCTCCCGCTTCTGTCCGCCCTGTGCTGAAGCTGAGTAGTCCTTCAGCTTGTCATACCAGTACTCGCTCTTCTTCACATCAAAGAGGCAGCTGTTGAGCATCGCCATGCCCGCCATCAGGGCTGGACTCTTGATCTTGTCATCGGGAAGGGACAGATAGCACTTTCGGAGTGCGTAATACTGCCCTGTGCTCACGTTCTCAAAGGCATTGCGCTCGAGGGTCTCTGCCACCTTGTCTTCGTCATGGCACTTCTCAAACATCTGCAGTGCCATCACGCAGTCGTTTTTCTCCTCGTAGTAGAGGCCGGCATTGTACTCGCATTGCTGGATGATCTCCTCACCCAAAAGGCGCTTTGCCCGCTGCCGGAGTCCTGCGAGCATGTCCGCATCGATCCGGTACTGCTTTCCGTCTTTTTTCAGAAAACTCCCGACTTCCTTTGCCTCCAGAATCCGCTGGGATGTCTCGCTGCTTCCCGTAATGTTGGCGGCAAGTTTTTCGTCAAACTCATCCACGCAGGAAACCTTCATCATGAAATCCTGCAGCTGCCGGTTCCAGTTGGGGATGATGCCAAAATCGCAGTAATCCTGAAATTCCTGGAAAAGTCTCCCGTCCAGGAGTTGCTTTATCGTCTTTCCTTCCTGCATCAGCTGCACAGCCCGATGAAGATATCCCACCCTATGGCCGCAGATCTCGGCGATCTGTTTTACTTCTTCCTTATCCAGTGTTCCTATTCCACTTTTTACGAAGTACTTCGCCGCTTCCTCGTCGGAAACAAGCAGGTCTTTCTCCTGGCACAGAATGAATTTCTGATCCATGCTGGTCTTCAGAAGCCAGGTGGGAATTGCACTCTCGCTGATCAGGATCAGCCAGATGTCCCGGCGGGATGCATTGCGGATGAGTTCCTGACGTCCTCTCTGGTCCCGAAGAAACTGCAGGTCGTCAATGACAACCGGTTCTCCTGCATAGGAGTCCGAAAAAAGCTGTTCCAGATCACGGACTGCCTTATCGGCCCCAATGCCGGCCAGAGGACAGACGGCGTATTTTCTGTTGCGCAGATAATTTCGAATAAAGGTGGTCTTTCCACAGCCGGTACCGCCGCTGACATAAAGAGGTCTTCCGCTCAGTTTTCCCTGCTGCAGCTTTTTGGTCAATGACGGTGTCGTCAAAATCATGTCATCCATCCGCTTACCTCCTACGCCACAGTTCGCCCCGAACTTTTTCCCGTTCATCCCGGCTTGAATAAACATCGGGTGTCGAAAAAATGTCATATCTATAATGACTTTATTAATATCATGTGGCGATCCGATCAATTGAAAGACAGTAATTCGGTGAAGATATGAGTGACAGGCTGTAATACCCTCCCCGGTACATTCCTTCTGTTGTTCTCATTATCAGCTTTTTCTCCTCCGAAAAGAGGACGGAAAATCCCGAAAATTTCGCAAAATTAGGGATTGACAAAACCTTATGTTTTCTATTTATCCTAAAAAAACAGCCGGAAGATCCGTCTGCTGCAGGATCTCCCGGCCATTGTCTGCCGTATTCTCTTATAGCACTGCCTGTTCCCGGGGCGTTACCTCCTCGAGATAGTGCGGATAATGCTGGTTAAAACTGCGCACGGTCAGAAGAACCTGGTGGAACCTGCTGGCGCTGATGCAGCCCTCAAAGGAGGGATCTTCGAAGGCCTGCAGAAGAAGCGGGTACAAAGACATACCGCCCTCCGCAGCAACCCGCAGAAAGTGATACTGCTCGATGCGCTGCAGGGCGGCCCGCAGCGGTTCTCTCCAGTCCTCTTCGAGGCGGTGCGCCGCCACCGAAAGGAGCAGATCGCAGCGGCAGAGAAGGAAAGGCTGATGAAATATGCTGGCAGCCTCCCGGATCGGTGCGATTTCCTCCATGGCCCGGCGGGTCTCCCCCACAGCAAGGAAATATTCCGCACGGACTATCTTTTCGCAGGTGAGGGAGAGCTGGAACGGGTGCTCCTGCAGGGAGGCCGCCCAATCCCCGGCAAACACCGTATCCCCGGTCCGAAGCTGGACGCCGGCACGGATTGCAGAGAGATTCGACAGAATCTGGGTCTCCTCCCGTTTCCTCGCGCTCTGCTCCATGCAGTCCAGCAGGAACAGTGCCCTGTCCGGATCACCAGAAAAGAGATTCAGCCGTGCCGCGCAGGCCACCGCTGCAAAGGAAATGTCCGGATCCTTCTGCTGCGCCTGCATCCAGGCACTCATGGAGAGGGTGAGGGCGCGGCAGTCATCCTTTGCCCGCTCGGCAAGGATCTCCGCATCGATCACAGACAGCACTGCGTCATGAGATCCGCCGGAGAGGAAGGAAATGGATCGGCGCACATCACCGCGACGGAGCAGTTCCTCGCAGTTCCAGAAGTCCCTGACACCATTCATGAAAGAAGGAAATCCCTCCGTGAGAGAGACATCTGGCAGGGAAAGGCCTGTCTGCTCCGCATCCTCAGAAAATTTTGCCAGCTTCTCCAGCACCTCCCTGGAGCTCTTCTGGGGCAGGGTAAGATCCAGCGCAGTAAGGAGCGTCTGTGCCTCCCTCCTGGCACCGCCCATCTGCTCACCCGCAAAGTCCTCCAGCGCCTCATACCAGAATTCGCTCTCTTCCATCTTCATCTTCTCAGCGCAAAGCCGTGCATTGGCTGCGAGAAACCGCGGTTCCTTCCGGATCATCTTCTCCGGCAGGGAGGAGAAGGCATCCTGGTAGAGCAGATCTGCGCCCTGCCACATGTGGTAGTTCTTTCCCTGGGTCAGCACCTCGGCGGTGCGCTGCACGGCGCCGCAGGAGCGATAATAGGACAGCGCGCCCCGCATCTGATTCTTCTTTTCGTAGTACAACCCGGCGCTGTACTGACACTGCAGGACGGTCCGCTCTCCCAGCTCCCGCAGTGCCTTTTTCTGCAGGGCATGACGGGCCATAGGCTCAATCTGCCAGATTTTCCCGTTGCTTTCCAGAAAAGCCCCCATCCGCATCGCGCGTCGTAGAATCATAAGGGTGCGGTTTTCATCCATCACCAGTACCGCACTCGCCAGTTCCAGATCAAACCCATCCACCCAGGAGAGACGCATCATGGCGTTCTGCACATCGCTGTCCCACTCCGGTATGACATATCTGCAGATCTCCTCACTGATCGTATCCGGCAGCTGTTTGTTGAGCACATCCTCAAGGCACACGCCTTCCTTGAGAAATGGAATGGCCCGCTGTACATATCCTGCTCTTCCGCCGCAGCGGCGGATGAATTTTGCCTTCTCCGATTCTGAAAGGAAGATGCCGTTCTCTGCAAGGAACGAGAAAATCATTTCCGGAGACAGGAGCATGTCCTCCTCCCGCACGAACAAAAAGTCCCGCTTCTCAATGAGATCCCCAAGCCATGCGGGGACAGAGGTCTCACTGACCAAGACCGGCAAAAGGCCCGGGTCTGCCACGATCCGGCGCACCCGCTCCTGCCGGATCGGGTCGTCAACAAGCTGCAGATCGTCCACCACCACCGGAATGGGCGCCCCGTCTTTCCGATACTTCTCCTCCGAATAGGAAAGATCACTGGAATCGCGGCATGTCAGAAAGACCGCCGGGCAGCCAAAAAGGCATGTCCTGGTGAGCTCTGACTTTCCAAATCCGACGCCTGCTGTCAGGAACACCGGCCTGCCATCGGCAAGTGCGGTATGAAATTTCGAAATGCTCTTTGGGCTGAGGAGATTCGCTTTGATGTTCAACATTTTTGCCTTTTCTGTCGCAGGCCGAGGGGGGCTTTCGGCATAATAGGTGAATTTACAAATAATCTTGACTTCCCCAAGCGTTTTATAGGCACAAAAAATATTCAACCTCAGATGGC
>JBJEYC010000456.1:3753-5095 GCA_051886435.1 Lachnospiraceae bacterium | reverse complement strand
TCGCTCGTCACCATGTCCTGCTGCTTCTGTGCCTTCAAAAGGAGGCCCTGCAGGGCCTCCAGAAACCATTTTTCATTGCTGTCCACTGGGTGTTCCTCCGTTGGAATTCGTGGGGATGATATAGGGCGCATTGCCGTTCACCGCATGCACGTGGGTAAACAGGTGGTCCTGGCAGAACTCGTAGTTTCCCTCGCACTTGGAGCAGTACCGGAACTCCAGCTCCGGATTCGAGATCTCGGTTCTGCCGCAGATCGCGCACTTGTGGCGGTAGGGGGTCATCTTGGGATTCTCCTTCTCCCGCTCCTTGGTTCCCTGGCGCACCGCCTTCTGGAAGGCGGCCCTGCGCTTGACCTCCTTCGGGAAAAAGCGCTTAAAGTCCCGGCCCGTGAAGTAGAACAGGGCAAAGTTCAAAAGCGACGCCACAATCGCCAGGATGCCGAAGAGGTTGAACGAGGGGACGAAGTAGGTGATCGCCTCATACCCCACGAGCACCGCATACAGAATGCCCAGCCACTTGACCTTAATTGGGATCAGGAAAAACAGAAGGACCTGGGCCTCCGGGAAGGTCGCCGCGTAGGCGAGGAAAATCGACATCATCACGTAGTTTGTGGAGAAATAATAGGCCGCATAGCTCCCCGACGACGCAAAGGTCATGCCGTAGAGCGGCATCGCAAGCAGGGCCGCCAGAAATGCCCCCGCCACCGTGAAGAGCAGGCCGGCCGTGATGTACTTCGTGTACTGGGCGGGTCCCCAGACGCGCTCCAGGGCGGTGCCGATGGAGTAGTAAAACAGGCAGGCGATCAGCACAAAGAACAGGTTGCTCGTGTCCGGGGGCACCAGCACCCAGGTCACCAGCCGCCAGATCTGGCCGTGTGCAATCCGCTCGGGGTTGAGCGTCAGCACATTTAAGAAGTCCGGGTTGATCGCATACAGCAGGTAGCCGAAGGCATAGCAGATCACGATGTAGAGGGACAGGTTCCGGATGTTGTGCTTGTAGAAAAACCGGTCAATTTTGCGCAAGGCAGGTATCTCCGTTTCTGATGCGTGCAGGAAAATCGGTTGATTTCCATCTTCTTTCGAAGAGTTAGGATACCATCGCCCTCTCGAAAGTGCAAACTGAGGAAGGGCCCGCAGGGCCGCATTTGCGGGCTTTTCGGGCATCTTCCTAAATCTTTCCCAAACAGGTTCGACAAATTTCAGAATTTGTGGCCCTCGGCCGCGTTGACAGGGTGCCAAGGAGCGCCTTAAAATTCCATCGTCTATGGTCGGGCTTTCCCTTTTTAATAAGTAAACAGCCCAATTCAACAGGAGTTTTCATGATTTCAAGAGATTATACACTCGG
>JBJEYC010000456.1:0-3653 GCA_051886435.1 Lachnospiraceae bacterium | reverse complement strand
GTGGAGGAGCGCATGAACGGAACCTGCGCCGGCGGCACCGGTTCCTTCATCGACCAGATGGCATCCCTCCTGCAGACCGATGCGTCCGGGCTCAACGAGTATGCCAAGCACTACCAGTCCCTCTACACGATTGCTGCCCGCTGCGGCGTGTTCGCCAAGTCGGACATCCAGCCCCTGATCAATGAGGGCGCCACCAAGGAAGACCTGGCGGCGTCCATCTTTCAGGCTGTGGTCATCCAGACGATCTCCGGCCTTGCCCAGGGCAAGCCGATTCGGGGACATGTGGCCTTTTTGGGCGGCCCGCTCCACTTTTTGACAGAGCTGAAGGCCGCGTTTGTGCGGACCTTAAAGCTCGACGCCGAGCACACAATCGAGCCGGAGAACTCCCATCTCTTCCCGGCGATGGGCTCTGCCTTCAACGCCAAGGAGGATGTCTCCCTTCCCCTGGAGGAGCTCTTGGAGAAGACCAGCCACAAGCTCCAGATGGAGTTCGAGGTCTCCCGTATGGAGCCGCTCTTTGCCTCGAAGGAGGAGTACGACACCTTCCGCGCACGGCATGATCAGTACCAGGTGAAAAAGGGCGACCTCAAGAGCTATCGCGGAAAGGCCTTCCTCGGAATCGATGCGGGCTCCACGACGACCAAGCTCGCCCTGGTGGGGGAGAACGGAGAGCTTCTGTACTCGTTCTACTCCAGCAACAACGGCTCTCCCATCAAGACCGCGATCCGCTCCATCACCGAGCTCCACCACCTGATGCCCGAGGGCGTCACGATTGCGGGCTCCTGCTCCACGGGCTACGGAGAGGCGCTCTTGAAGAGTGCCTTCAAGCTCGACCACGGCGAGGTGGAGACCATCGCTCACTACTACGGCGCCTCCTACTTTGACCCGAAGGTCGACTGCATCCTGGACATCGGCGGTCAGGACATGAAGTGCATCCGCATCAAGAACGGCGCGGTAGATTCCGTCGCCTTAAACGAGGCATGTTCCTCGGGCTGCGGCTCCTTCATCGAGACCTTTGCCAAGTCCCTCTCCTACACCGTGCAGGACTTCGCCAAGGCGGCCCTGTTTGCCAAGCACCCGATTGACCTGGGCACCCGCTGCACCGTGTTCATGAACAGCCGCGTGAAGCAGGCCCAGAAGGAGGGCGCAGAGGTCCCGGATATCTCCGCAGGCCTTGCCTACTCGGTCATCAAGAACGCCCTGTTCAAGGTCATGAAGGTCTCCTCCGCGGCAGAGCTGGGCCAGAACATCGTGGTCCAGGGCGGCACTTTCTACAATGACGCGGTGCTGCGCGCCCTCGAGAAGATCGCAGACGGCCAGGTGATCCGGCCGGATATCGCGGGCATCATGGGCGCCTTCGGCGCAGCCCTGATCGCAAGAGAGCGCTATGACGAGAGCGTTCCCTCCACTATGCTCTCCTTCGACGAGATCGAGGCTCTGACCTTTGCGACCACCCTGACCAACTGCGGCAAGTGCCAGAACAACTGCCGCCTGACCGTGAACCACTTCTCCGACGGCCGGCAGTTCATCTCCGGCAACCGCTGCGAGAGAGGCCTCGGCCTGGAGCGCACCGACAACGGCGTTCCGAACATGTACAAGTACAAGATGGGCCGGATCTTCGGCTACCGCCCGCTCTCTGAGAAGGAGGCGACCCGCGGCACTGTGGGCATTCCCCGTGTTCTGAACATGTACGAGGACTATCCGTTCTGGGCGACCTTCTTCAAGAAACTGGGCTATCGAGTGGTGCTCTCCCCGCCGTCTACCCACAAGATCTACGAGATGGGCATCGAGTCCATCCCCTCGGAGTCCGAGTGCTACCCCGCAAAGCTGACCCACGGCCATGTGGAGTGGCTGATCCAGAAGGGCGTCGACTTCATCTTCTATCCGTCTCTGTTCTATGAGCGGCAGGAGTTCAAGGGCGCAGACAACCACTACAACTGCCCGGTGGTCTCCTCCTATCCGGAGAACATCGCCAACAACGTGGAGTCCATCGCCGACGGCTCCGTGGTCTTCCGCCACCCGTTCATGGCCTTCACGGACATCGCCACGGTGACCAACGCCCTGGTGCGGGAGTTCCACGAGATCCCCCGGGAGGAAGTCTCCAAGGCAGCCCTTGCCGGTTGGGAAGAACTGGCCAACTGCCGCAAGGACATCCAGGCAGAAGGCGAGCGCGTCCTCAAGTACATCGAGGAGCACAACATGAAGGGCATCGTCCTCGCAGGACGCCCTTACCACATCGACCCGGAGATCAACCACGGCATCCCGGAGATGATCACCAGCTACGGCATCGCGGTTCTCTCCGAGGACGGCATCTCCCAGCTGGGCACTCTGGAGCGACCGCTCCGTGTGCTGGACCAGTGGATGTACCACTCACGGCTCTACGAGGCGGCCTCCTTCGTGCGCACGAGGGATGACCTGGAGCTCATCCAGCTCAACTCCTTCGGCTGCGGCGTGGACGCCGTCACCACCGATGAGGTGAATGAGATTCTCGAGGGCTCGGACAAGATCTACACCTGCCTGAAGATCGATGAGGTCAACAGCCTCGGCGCCGCAAGAATCCGCGTGCGTTCCCTGATCGCCGCGGTTCGGATCCGGGACAAGAAGAAGGCAAAGCGCATCATCCGCTCCACGGAACAGAAAAAGGTCCCCTACACCGAGGAGATGCAGCGGGAGAAGTACACGATCATCTGTCCGCAGATGTCTCCGGTCCACTTCGACCTGATTCAGGCAGCGGCCCGCTCCTGCGGCTACAACTTCGTGGTCCTGCCCAACGACAACAAGAAGGCCGTGGACTACGGCCTCAAGTACGTCAACAACGACGCCTGCTACCCGTCCCTGTTCGTTGTGGGACAGATCATGGAGGCGCTGGAGTCCGGCAAGTACGACGTCAACCACACGGCCATCATCATGAGCCAGACGGGCGGCGGATGCCGGGCCTCCAACTACATCGGCTTCATCCGCAGGGCCCTGAAGAAGGCCGGCATGGAGCAGGTACCGGTCATCAGTGCAAACCTTGCAGGCCTCGAGTCGAACCCGGGCTTCAAGATCAACTTAAAGCTCCTGGTGCGCATGGCCTTCGGCTGCGTCTTCGGAGACGTATTCATGAAGTGCATCTACCGGATGCGGCCCTATGAGATCGAGAAGGGCTCCGTGGAGGCCTGCCACCAGAAGTGGCTGAAGCGCTGCACCGAGTTCCTCGAGAACACCAAGGGCGTCCCGATCCGCAAGGTTCAGAAGATGTGCAAGGAGATCATCGAGGACTTCGACCGCATCCCGATCCATGAGGACTGGAAGAAGCCCCGTGTCGGCATCGTCGGTGAGATTCTGGTCAAGTACGCGCCGGCTGCCAACAACCACCTGGTGGACACCCTGGAGGCAGAGGGGGCCGAGGCCGTGGTGCCCGACCTCATGGGCTTCATGCTCTACTGCTTCTACAACCAGATCTACAAGGCGGACTACCTTGGCACCAGCAAGAAGACCAAGGTCATCATGCAGGTCTCGATCAAGGCGATTGAGGACTTCTTAAAGCCCATCAACCGGGCCTATGAGGCGTCGAAGCACTTCGAGCCCTCCACCTCGATCTACACGATTGTGGACTATGCGAAGGAGCTGGTCTCCATCGGCAACCAGACCGGAGAGGGCTGGTTCCTCGC
>JBJEYC010000455.1:0-5172 GCA_051886435.1 Lachnospiraceae bacterium | reverse complement strand
AACATGAGAAATTTCAAGATGACCATCGCCTACGACGGGACGAGGTATTTTGGCTGGGAGCACCAGCCGGGCAATGACATGACGATCCAGGGAAAGCTCGAGACGGTGCTCTCCCAGATGACGGGCGCGCCCGTCACCGTGATCGGGGCGGGCCGCACCGATGCCGGGGTGCACGCGCGGGCAATGACCGCGAACGTCCTTCTGGACACGGACCTTTCAGAGCTCCAGATTCAGCAGTACCTGAACCGGTACCTGCCCGACGACATCAGCGTCAATGAGGTGCGCCAGTGTGCGGACCGCTTTCACGCCCGCTTCAAGGCGATCGGAAAGACCTACCGCTACACACTCTGGTACGCAGCAAGCGGGGAGAAGCCAGTGTTTGAGAGAAAGTACACCTGGGTGCTCCGGGAAAAGCCCGATGTGGAACGCATGCGGGAAGCGGCGGAGCATCTTGTGGGCGAGCACGACTTTAAGAGTTTTTGCGGCAACTCGCACATGAAGAAATCCACGGTCCGGGTGGTGGACAACATCCAGATCGTGGAGAGCGGCAATACGATCCGGCTCTATTTCCACGGCTCCGGCTTTCTCCAAAACATGGTCCGCATCCTGACGGGGACGCTTTTGGAGGCGGGGTACGGGCGGCTGACCCCGGAGGACATGGACCGGATCCTGGAAGCGCGGGACCGGAAGCAGGCGGGCCCCACGGCGCCGCCCCAGGGCCTTTGCCTGATGAAGGTGGACTACTGATGATTGAAGAGTGGATGGACCAGCTGAATGCGGATCTGGAGGCGCCGGAGCTTCCCTTCTCCCTGGCGGAGGCGGATGCGGTGGAACTGGTCACGGATCTGGGTGAGGAAGCAGAGCATGTCCCGGCAAAGCAGGAGGTGCGCCAGCACCTCGTCCTGGAACATGACGGGCACGTCGCCTTTCGCAGCTACACCGCAGGGAAGGGGCCCGGAAAGCGCGGCATCGGGCGCGTGCAGGAGACGGATATCTCTCCGGCCGCCATGCAGGAGATCCTGCAGGTTCTGGACGCCTTCTGGTACTTCCGGAAGGATACCCGCTGGAGCGGGACGAAGGAGGAGGCAAGGTGGGTTCTCTTTTGCCGCCGGGCGGGCGAGGGAACCGGAATGATCCAGGGGGGGCTTTCCGGAGCTTTTGTGGCGGGGATGGACCTCTCCTTCTTTTTGCGGCAGCGGATCCCGATTCCGGATCTGTATCTGTTTGACGGCGCGGGGGATAAATCATGAAGCCGGCGCAGGTGATTCTGATCCTTCTTGGCGCGGCGGGACTTTTTGTCTTTGGCGCGGTGATTCCAAAGCGCGTTCTGAATGCCGGGAATCTTCTTGGCCTTTTTGTCTCGGCACTGGTGCTTCTTGCGGGGCTGCGTCTTGACGGAATCCGCCGCTTTTTTGCCTACTGCCTCACCCGGGGCGCTGTGGGACACACGGTGATTGGAATGCTCCTTGGCGCGGTGGGCGTCATCGTATTTCTGGCGGTCCTCATCTCCTGCAGGATGGCAGCAGGGATGCGGGTACAGCCCAGGGAGGGCGCCACGGCGATTGTCCTTGGCTGTGAGGTGCGTGGGGAGCGGCCGTCCCGGGCACTGCGCGCAAGGATCGATGCGGCAGCGGACTATCTTACCGAAAATCCAAAGGCAAAGGC
Organism: Lachnospiraceae bacterium; assembly: GCA_051886435.1. Taxonomy (GTDB): domain Bacteria; phylum Bacillota; class Clostridia; order Lachnospirales; family Lachnospiraceae; genus CAG-791. Next base: position 3,507 of record JBJEYC010000455.1, on the reverse strand, counting down.
GATCCTCTCCGGCGGCAAGGGCTCCGGAGAGCGCATCAGCGAGGCCGCCTGCATGGAGCGGGAGCTTACGGCCCGGGGGATTTCTGAGGATCGCCTGATCCTGGAGGATGCCTCCCGATCCACCAGGGAAAATCTTCTGTACTCGGCAAAGATCATGAAAAAGCAGGGCCTTGGCAGCGATGCCGCGATTGTGACCAGTGAGTTTCACTGCTACCGGGCGCGGCTTATCGCAAAAAAGGAGGGGATTTCGGCCGGCTGCGTCCCCGCGAAGACACCGCTTCTCTATCTTCCCACCTTCTGGGTGCGGGAGATGCTGGCGGTGCTGTATGAGTGGCAGTTCGGCATCTGAGAAAGAGAGGAAGATATGCGTCCGGAGACCATGCTTGCCATCCTGCACCAGGCTGGCAGACTCAAGGAGAACACAAGACACTGCTGGATCGAAGCGGACCGGAAGGAGAGCGTGGCGGACCACAGCTGGCGCATTGCCCTGATGGCCATGCTCCTTTCCGGGGAGGAGGAGTTCCGGGACGTGGACATGGACCGGGTGATTCGGATGTGCCTGATCCACGATCTGGGAGAGTCCTTCACCGGTGACATCCCGGCCTTTGAGAAGACCGCGGGGGATACAAAGCGGGAGGATGGCCTGTTCGATGACTGGGTTGCCTCCTTCCCGGAGCCCCAAAGGTCCGAATGGCAGGCGCTCCTTCAGGAGATGGAGGATCTCTCCACCAGGGAGGCCAAAACCTACAAGGCCCTGGACAAGCTGGAGGCGGTTCTGACGCACGATGAGTCGGATCTTGCCACCTGGCTTCCCCTGGAGTACGACCTGCAGCTGACCTACGGCAGGGAGAACGTCGCCTTTTCCCCGACGCTCTCGAGACTGAAGGCTGCCCTGGACGAGTGGACAAGGGAGAAGATCCGCCTTGGCAGGGATGGGCAGACCCTGACGGATTCCCCGAAGGGCAGCAGCGAGTGAGACAATTCCGGCAGGCGCGGTGGAAATCGCACTTTTCTTTTGCCGGGTTCGGATTATGATAATACAAAACAGTTCTGCAGTTGAAACGGAGGAAATCACATGGCAGAGGAGCAGCTCACGATAACCGCATTTGAGAAGGCCTGCGAGATCGTCAAGCAGGTCACCTTAAACACCGACCTCGTCTATTCGGACTACTACAGCAGCCAGACCGGGGCAAAGGTCTACTTAAAGCCTGAAAACATGCAGCGCACCGGTGCCTACAAGGTCCGCGGCGCCTACTACAAGATCAGCACCCTCTCGGAGGAGGAGCGCAGCCGGGGGCTGATCACCGCCTCCGCCGGCAACCACGCCCAGGGCGTCGCCTATGCGGCAAAGCGCTACGGCGTGAAGGCCGTGATCGTGATGCCCACCACCACGCCGCTCATCAAGGTGAACCGCACCAAGGCCTATGGCGCCGAGGTGGTGCTCCACGGCGATGTGTACGACGAGGCGGCAGCCTATGCCTATGAGCTCGCGGAAAAGGAAGGGTACACCTTTGTGCACCCCTTCGATGACCCGGCGGTTGCCACCGGCCAGGGCACGATCGCGATGGAGATCTACAAGGAGCTGCCCCTGGTGGACATGATCCTGGTTCCCGTGGGCGGCGGCGGACTCGCCACCGGCGTCTCCACGCTGGCCAAGCTCCTCAATCCCAAGATTCAGGTGATCGGCGTGGAGCCTGAGGGAGCAGCCTGCCTGAGCGCCTCTCTGAAGGCGGGGAAGCCCGTCACACTTCCCACCGTCAACACGATTGCCGACGGCACGGCGGTCAAGACCCCCGGCACGAAGATCTTCCCCTACCTGCAGAAGAACCTGGACCAGGTCGTCACGGTGCCTGACGCGGAGCTGGTAGAGGCCTTCCTCGACATGGTCGAGAACCACAAGATGGTGGTGGAGAACTCGGGACTTCTTTCCGTGGCAGCGCTTCGGCACGTGGACTGCGCGGGCAAGAAGGTGGCCTGTGTCCTCTCCGGCGGAAATATGGACGTCATCACGATGAGCTCGGTGGTGCAGCAGGGCCTGATCCTGCGGGATCGGATCTTCACGATCTCGGTGCAGCTGCCGGATCGCCCGGGAGAGCTCTGCAAGGTCGCCGGCGTGGTCGCAAAGGCGAACGGAAACGTCATCCGCCTCGAGCACAACCAGTTTGTCTCCATCAACCGGCAGGCAGCCGTGGAGCTTCGGATCACGCTGGAGGCCTTTGGCACAGAGCACAAGAATCAGATCATCCGGGCACTGCAGGAGGCGGGCTATGACCCGCAGCTGCGGCACACCATCATCTGAGCATCGCCGGAGAGAAAGAAGGCGGACGTGAGAAGATTTTCGTTTGTGGTCGGCAGGAAGGAGGGGCTGCACGCGCGGCCCGCCGCCGTCATCACCCAGGAGGCTGAGCGCTTTCAGAGCCGGATCCTGATCCGGTGCGGCAGCCGGGAACTGAACGGAAAGTCCCTGATGGGCCTTTTGGCCCTGAAGGCGGCCTGCGGTGAGACCCTGGAGGTCTGCATCGAGGGCCCGGATGAGGAGAAGGCCGAGCAGGGTATGCGGCAGATCCTGACGGCGCAGCTGGGAGGCAAGTCATGACGAGGGCGCAGGAAAACCGGTTTTTGTCGCTTCTTGGCGGCCTGGACCGGGATCCGAGGACCCTCCGGATGCGGCAGTACCTGCAGCATGGCAGCATCACGACCTATGACCACTGCCTGCGGGTGGCAAGGCTCTCCTATGCCATCGGGGCACATATCCCTCTGGCTCTGGAGGAGAGGAGCCTTGTGCGGGCGGCTTTTCTGCACGACTACTTTCTCTACGACTGGCACACGAAGGGGGATCACCTGCACGGGTTTCATCATCCGAAGATCGCGGCGCAGAACGCGGCCCGGGACTTCGGACTCTCAAAAAAGGAGACGGACATCATTGCAAGCCACATGTGGCCCCTGACACTCTTCTCGGTACCGGACTCGAAGGAGGGCTGGATCGTCTCGCTCTCCGACAAGATCTGCTCTCTGCAGGAGACGGTGCTTTTGCGGCACAGAAAGGAGACGGCCCTTGGCAATCATCTGGTTCAATGACGGCTCGCAGGGAATCCTGCAGCGGGAGCTCTTCCCAATCTCCCACTACGAGTACGGTGAGCCGTATTTTGGCTCCTACCGCGGGATGCGCTTCCGCATCGCAAGGGAACCCCTGGAAAATGTCCACTTCACGCCGCCGGACAAGCGGGGGAGTGCGGTTCTTCGGGTGGTGATCTGGCCGGAACCCTACTCCTATGAGAAGACGCCCGAGGAACAGAAGGTCACGAAGGATTTCCCCTTTACCAAAGAGGGACTCGACGAGGTAGGTCCCTATCTGAACGACTACTACGCGTCCCATCTGGATATCTGGCCGGGCAGCGGACAAAACGGGTGAGACAGGTCCCCTGACACAAAAAAGCCCCCCGGCACAGGAGTGCACCGGGGGACTTTCCGGGGGAGAGCCCGGATGAAGGAGGTTAGTCAGTGGTC
>JBJEYC010000454.1:0-5182 GCA_051886435.1 Lachnospiraceae bacterium | reverse complement strand
GTGATGGCCCCGCTGTCCAGGAGCTTCTGCAGTTTTAACAAATCGTCGACATCGGACATGCGCGATCTTCTCCTACCTGTGATAAGCAAATTTTAACACCCGCGTTGGGGGCAAACAAGTTCGGTTTGTGCAGATTGACCGGAAATACGGATATTCCGGGTTATCTCTTTCTCGCCTGGTGTCTGCGCTGCAGGCGGGAGACGATCACCGCACAGCTCGCATCGCCGGTGATGTTCACCGTGGTGCGGCCCATATCAAAGATGCGGTCTATGCCAAAGACAAGTGCGATGCCATCCACCGGAAGTCCCACGCTCTGCAGCACCATGGCCAGCATGATGGGCCCTGCGCCCGGCACGCCTGCAGTACCGATGGACGCAAGCGTTGCCGTCAGCACGACGGTTACCATCTGCTGGGGCGTCAGGGTGATGCCGTAGCAGGCCGCGATGAAGACTGTGCAGACGCCCTGGTAGATTGCCGTGCCGTCCATGTTAATGGTGGCGCCAAGCGGCAGGACAAAGGAGCTGACTTCCTTGGAAGCCCCCAGCTTCTGGGTGCACTCCATATTGATGGGCAGGGTGCCAACACTGGATGCGGAGGAGAAGGCAAAAAGCATGGCCGGGAACATGCCGTGGAAGAACATCGACGGGGACATGCCGCCGAGTGTCCGCACGGCGCTGGAGTAAACCACCAGCATGTGGGCGAGATAGGCCAGATACGCGCACAGAAGCACCATCGCGAGGGAACCCAGGATCTGCGCTCCGTTCTCGGCGATGACCGGGCAGAGCAGGCAGAACACACCGATCGGGGAGAGGGCAAGGATCATCTCCATCGCCTTCATGAAGATGTCATTGCACAGGTTGACCGCACGCACAGCAGGCTTGCCCTTCTCTCCAAGGAGTATGATGGCAAAACCAAGGATCAGCGCCATCACGATCACCTGCAGCATGTTTGCCTCCGTGATTGGCGTCAGGAAGTTGCTGGGGAAGATCGAGACGATGGTGTCCATCACTGAAGGGCTCTCCGCCGCCTCATAGGACAGGTTCGAGGTGGAGAGAACCGGGAAGTGGGGCTGAAACAGCGAGGCAAAGAAAAGGCCGATGATGGTCGCCAGTGCGGTCGTGCACAGGTAGTAGACCAGTGTGGTGCCGCCGATCATGCCGATCTTGCGGATATCCGAAAGGGAGAGGACGCCGGCGATAATAGAGAACAGCACGATCGGCGCAATAATGAACCGGATCAGGTTCAGGAAGATGGTGCCAAACGGTGCGATGTAGTTCTCTGCGATGTCCGAATGGGACTGCAGGAGAAGGCCGGCCAAAATGGCAAGCAGCATGGCGATGAGGATCTTTTCCGCCAGGGAGAGCTTGCGCTTTTGTTTGGCGGGCTTTTCCTCCTCCGGTTCCATCTTCTCCAATACTTCGTTTGCCTCCTCGATTGCCTCTGCGGGTGTGGGGATCTGGGTGTCATTCTGATTGGCCATGCGCGCTCCTCCTTGTGGATGCCGGCGGCGCTTCCCGCCGGGGATGACATTTGTTGTCGGACCGATTTTATTACAGGTTTTTCGCGCCGTCACCAAAAAATGTGAAATGTTTCAGACTCACGAAAAAAGCCGACAGGGAACTCCCTGTCGGCCGACTGGTCCGCGCTCACTGTGCGTCTGCCACCTTGGTTGCCACCAGCATGCCGTTTTCATCGGTGTTGTAGGTGATCGTCAGCTTCTTACCAACCGTAATGCCACTGCACTCGGAGATATCCGTGCTGCTGTTGAACTCGAACTCCAGCTCATCCTCATCCGTGGAGAGAAAGATCTGACTGCTGTTGGACTGGGCTGCCACGGTTCCGGTCACGGTGCCCACGTTCGGGTCATCGCTTGTTCCAGAGGATGCCGCTTCCGCGGTCTCCTCGCTTGTGGTCTGGGTGTCGACTTCTTCGCTCTCCGTGCTTTCGCTGGATGCGCTCTCTGCTGCGTCAGCAACTTCGCTGTCTTCAGTGGAGGCATCGCTGCTGATGCTCTCCGGTGTGGAAATCACCTGCGTGCTGTCAGTCGTCTGTGCTGTGGTATCACCCGCTGCTGCCGTGCTGTTATGGCTCTGCAGGTACTGCTGGTAATAGGGATCGTCCGCCGGAATGTCCTCCATAAACGTAGTGGTGGTCTCTTCCGTTGCGCTCTCACTGCTCCCGCAGCCTGTCATCAGTGCACAGGATGCCAGGACGGCCGCTGCAATCCAGCGGCATCGTATCAATTTTCTGTTCTGCATGCTGCTTCCTTTCATCCCCTCTGGTGCAGATACTAGCACGGACCCGACAGAATGGCAAAGGGTCTTGCTGTCCTGACAAAAACAGGCTCCCCCGGGAAGTCCCCGGAAGAGCCCGTCTCTCACTTTTTGGTCTGTCCGTAATAGGCGCCGGCGCCGTGCTTTCTGTAGTAGTGCTTGTCCTGCAGGCACTGGGGTGCGGGTTCTACTTTCGGGTTGATGAGCTCGGTGCGATATGCCATCTTGGCAACCTCCTCGAGGACCACCGCGCTGTGCACCGCGTCCTCCGGATCCTTTCCCCATGTGAAGGGGCCATGGTTCTTGCAGAGGCAGGCGCTGACCGCCTCCGGATCCTTCTTCATCCGGGCGAACTCGTCGATGATCAGCACACCGGTGTTCAGCTCATAGGCGGTGTCGATCTCTTCCTTCGTCAGTGTGCGCAGGCAGGGAACTTCACCATAATAGTAATCCGCATGGGTGGTGCCATAGCAGGGGATGGAGCGTCCCGCCTGGGCCCAGCTGGTTGCATAGGGGGAGTGGGTGTGCACGACGCCCCCGATCTTGTCCCAGTGGCTGTACAGGTAGGCGTGCGTCAGAGTATCTGAGGAGGGATTGTAATCTCCCTCCACACGGTTGCCGTCAAAATCACAGACTACCATGGACTCCGGAGTCAGCTCATCATAGGGAACCCCTGAGGGCTTGATCACAAACAGTTTCTTTTCCCGGTCCACGCCGGACACGTTGCCCCAGGTAAAGGTCACCAGACCATACTTGGGCAGCAGCATGTTTGCCTCGTATACCTTTTTCTTCAGTTCTTCCAGCATCTGACTGCCTCCTTCTCCACATCAAGTCCGCTCCGATAGCGGGCAATGTATTCGTCAAATCCTTTCACATCTGCGGGGTCCGGTGCCAGGGTCTCACCCTTCGCATCCGCAAAGACCTCTTCATCCAGCCATCCTGCCAGAGAGCGGTCTGTGCCTTCCGCCATGTACTGGGCAAGCAGCGCAATCCCCCAGGCGCCGCCCTCGCCGGCGGTGGTCATCACCGTGACCGGGGTATTCAGCGCTGCAGCCAAAATCTTCTGTCCCACAACCGGGGTCTTGAAGAGGCCGCCATGGGCCATCATGTTTTCAACCTTCACGCCCTCGTTCTTGAGAAGCAGGTCCATGCCGATCTTCAGCACTGCGAGGGAACTGAAGAGGTTCGAGCGCATAAAGTTCGCAAGGGTGAATTTCGCATCCGGCGTTCTCGCAAACAGGGGTCTTCCCTCTTCGAGTCCGGTGATGGGCTCACCGGAGAAGTAATTGTAGGAGGTCAGACCTGCGCAGTCCGGATCTCCGGAAAGGGCACTTCTGTAGAGCACCGAGAACAGGCGGTTCCGGTCCGCCTCCATTCCCATAGCGTGGCAGAACTCATCAAAAATACCCACCCAGGCGTTGAGATCAGAAGTGCAGTTATTGCAGTGCGCCATGGCAACCGGCTCTCCGGAAGGCGTGGTCACAATGTCGATCTCAGGATAGACATGGGCAAGGGGCTTTTCCAGCACCACCATGCCAAAGCACGACGTCCCCGCCGAGACATTTCCGGTCCGCACTCTGACAGCGTCGGTGGCTACCATTCCGGTGCCCGCATCGCCCTCCGGCGGGCAGAGCGGAATGCCTGCCTCCAGGTCTCCCGAGGGATCCAAACGTGCAGCGCCTTCCTTCGTGAGGGTGCCGGCCGGCTCTCCCGCCCGAAGGACCTTCGGGAAAATCGCCCGGAGGTTCCAGGTATAGCCTGCCGAAGCAGCAAGCGCATCAAACTTTTTCATCATGCCTGCGTCGTAGTCGCAGGTCTTTTGATCGATCGGGAACATACCAGAGGCATCACCGACGCCGGTGACCTTCTGCCCTGTCAGCTGCCAGTGGACATAGGCGTCCAGCGTTGCCACGTAGTCCAGATCCTTCACATGGGGCTCGCCGTTCAGCATTGCCTGATAGAGGTGGGCGATGCTCCAGCGCTGGGGAATGTTAAAGCCAAAGAGGTCCGTGAGCTTTGCCGCCGCCTCCTCGGTGATTGTGTTGCGCCAGGTGCGAAATGGCACCAGAAGCTTCCCATCCCGGTCAAAGGCAAGGTATCCGTGCATCATCGCGCTGATGCCAAGAGCCTTCACCTTGTGAAGTGTCACGCCGTAGCGGTCCTTCACATTTTGTTTCAGATCCTGGTAGCAGCCGGCAAGTCCCTGCCAGATGTCATCCAGGGAGTAGGTCCAGATGCCGTTCTCCAGCCGGTTCTCCCACTCATAAGCACCCTCTGCTGCCGGCGCGTGGTCGGACAGAATCAGTTCCGCCTTGATACGGGTGGAGCCGAACTCAATGCCAATGACAGCATTGCCCGATTCGATCTGTTTTCTGCATTCCTCTGCGTTCATAGAGCTTTTCCCTCCTGCCGATTCCGGTTCCCTGCCCGGTTTCCCTAATCATAAGCAATCCCGTGAAAAAAGAAAAGTGTATTTTTACCTTTTTGAATTATCCAAATATAGGTACATGTACCTATTAGGCAATTCATGCGTTTTCCGGCATAAAAAAAGCGGAACACCCAGGATGGGCATTCCGCAGACTCGGCGCAGCGCGCTTCAGATCCGGACCCAGCGGGGCTCGTTGAAGCTCACCATGGGGCCGCACTCAAAGACATGCTTCTGCTGACGCAGCTCCAGCATTGCCTCGTGGACATCCTCGATGTCCACCTCGTAGTTGTCTGCCAGGAAATCCTCGCAGTAAGCCGTGTGGGGCCGCATATCGACGAGGAGCTTTCCCTCCAGTTCTTCCTTTGTCATAGACCGTTCTCCTTTGCATGATCCCCGCGGGGGCACAACAGTGCCAGCCCCGGAGCAATCTTTCGTGACTTTATTATAGCCGCCGCGTCAAATCCTGTACAGAAGGAGAATG
>JBJEYC010000453.1:0-5194 GCA_051886435.1 Lachnospiraceae bacterium | reverse complement strand
AGAATCCGGATGTGTTCGGAGAGCGTCCGCTCCTGATGCGGGTCATAGGATCCGGACAGATCCAGGTAGGAGAGGTCCGCAAGCATAAAGTTGTCGGCATCACCAAGGGATGCCTCGGTGAGTGGAAAATCCCGGTACCAGAGCAGATAGTCCTTGAGTGTATCCATCCGTGTGCCTCCTTAATTCGTCATGATCTTACCATATGGCGATACGGTCATCACGGAGAAAGCCATCTTCCTGTATCAGGAATGCATTTTGGAAACGGATTGGTACGTTCCCTTTTTGTGCCCCGGGTCTTTCAGTCCTGGCGGTGGGCGCTTTGCCAGGTACCGGAGTGTCCACGGCTGAACGGTCGAATCACAAGGGAGAAGTGTCCTGATAAAAGGTCAGACCATTGCGGATGGCGATGACTGACTGGCTCCTGCTCCGTCTGCTGTCTTTTCGCCTTTCTTGTAATCTGTCTTTGCCTGCCGTAAGATCAGACATGTATTCAGGAGGCATTTCTGTGAAAAAACTTCGCAATCCGCTGCTGATTGGAATCCTGCTTGTTGTTGCGGACTCCTTTTTCTTTTCCCTGATGACCGCCATGGTGCGGCTCTCCGGGGATCTGCCCACGATGGAGAAGGCTTTCTTCCGTAATTTCATCGCCAGCATTGTCTCGGTGATCGCGCTGCTCCGCTCAAAGGAGAAGTTCCATATCCGGAAAGGATCTCTGCCGTCGCTGTTTCTGCGGGCAATCTTCGGCTCTGTTGGCCTGATCTTCAACTTCTGGGCAATTGACCACATTGGCCTGGCCGATGCCAACATCCTGAACAAGATGTCCCCGTTCTTTGCGATCCTGTTCTCGATCCCGATCTTGCAGGAGGTCCCGAACCTGGTGGAGATCATCACCGTGATCATCGCCTTCTTCGGGGCGGCATTCGTGGTCAAGCCGACGATGGGCGCCGCAATGCTTCCAGCCATGGTGGGCCTTTTGAGCGGGTGTGGCGCGGGCATCGCCTATACCTTTGTGCGCAAGCTTGGAAAGATGGGAGAGCGCGGACCGGTCATTGTGGCCTTCTTCTCGATTTTCTCCTGCCTTCTGACGCTGCCCTTTATGATCGCGGACTTTGCGCCGATGACGCTTGCGCAGCTGCTTTGCCTGCTTCTTGCAGGTGTCTTTGCCGCCGGAGGTCAGTTCACGATCACCGCGGCCTACCGGTTTGCCCCGGCCAAGACGATCTCGGTCTTTGACTACTCCCAGGTGATGTTTGCCTCTTTATGGGGATTTTTGTTCTTTGATGAGCTTCCGGACCACCTCTCGGTCCTGGGGTATGTGATCATCATCAGCATGGCGGTCTTCAAGTGGATCTACACCATGCGGCACGAAGAAGAGAAAAAGGAGAACACAAAACATGATTGACTTTGCCGGGAAGAAGGGCTTCATCTGCGACATGGACGGCGTGCTGTACCACGGAAACCAGGTATTGCCCGGGGTGGCCGAGTTTGTCGACTGGCTCAAGACCGGAAAGAAGGAGTACCTGTTTCTCACCAACAACAGCAACTGCACCCCCAAGGAACTGCGGCAGCGCCTGCTGCGCATGGGGATCGACGTGGGAGAGGAGCATTTCTACACCAGCGCTCTGGCAACCGCGGCCTTTCTCTCTGAGCAGGCCCCGGGCTGCACCGCCTACGTCATCGGCGACGCGGGGCTGATGAACGCCCTCTATGATGTCGGCATCACGATGAACGCGGTGGACCCGGACTACGTCATTTTCGGAGAGGGAAAAGTCTACTCCCTTGATACCCTGACCCAGGCTACCAACCTGGTTATGCGGGGTGCCAAGCTCATCGGTGCGAATCCGGATCTCTCAGGCCCGATCGAGGACGGCATCATGCCGGGCGGAGGCGCCCTGGTTGCCCCGGTGGAACTCGCCACCGGAAAGAAGGCCTACTTCTGCGGAAAGCCCAATCCGCTGATGATGCGGGCAGGGCTCCGGCGCCTCGGCTGCCATTCCGAGGAGGCGGTCATGATCGGGGACCGGATGGATACGGATATCATCGCGGGCATGGAGAGCGGCATGCAGACGGTACTGGTGCTCTCCGGAATCTCCACAGTGGAGACGGCGGCGGAATACGCCTACCGCCCGTCGGTAATCCTCTCTGGCGTGGGGGATATCCCGAGGCTTGCCGCGGGGGAAAAGGTAAAGACCTTCGGATGAGGAGAAAGCAGGTGCAAAATGACGCTGACCGAGCAGTTTGACGGGGATGTCAGTGGGCTGCGGGAGCGCCTCGAGCGGGCCGGGACGCCCATGGGATGTCAGAAGATCCTCGAGGAGGAGACGGATCATCTGCTCCTTGCGGCAAACAGCGGGGAGCTGGATGGATGGCAGCGGGATCTGACCGCTGCCCTTTTGTCCGTTGTCAGGATGGAACTGCCCCTTCTTGCGGGGGCGGCAAAAGCGGAGCTCTGGGAGACGCAGGGGGACAAGGCAGGATCCGGATCGGGACGGGGTCTGGGTTTCCTGGTTCCAGGCGCCCTTCTTGTCCTGGTCCCCGTCGCGATTTCTCTTCTTGCCGCCGGGCAGTCCATCCTCTTTCTGCTTCTTCCGGCAGCAGGGGGCGTGCTGCTTTATTTTGCGGGAAGAAGGCGGGGAGACCGTCCAGGAAAAAAGCAGAAGATCGAGATTACCGCGGATCCGGAGGCGATCCTTTCCGCCTACCGGAACGCGCTGGTTGTCTGTGATCAGTGCAGAAAGGATCTCAGGGGTGGCATGGCATCTCCCCAAAGCAGGGAGAACTCTGCGGAAAGTACTTCCCTGACGAAAGAGGAGCTCTCCCTCTGCGCTGGCCTTCTCGGGGCAGCCAGGCTCCGGGACGGGGAATACGCCCTGGAGGAGGCGCAGAAGGTGCAGCATCTTCTGGAGGTACGGGGATACGAGGTGGTCGACTGCAGTGACAAGACCCTCGCTTTCTTTGAGCGGCTGCCGGGAGATGCGGACCGGACTCTCCTTCCCGCTATCGTCAAAGACGGGAAGCTTCTCTGCCGGGGTCAGGCATCGAGAAAGGCGGGGCACTGACGGATGGAACAGATCGAAAACCAGAAAGAAAACGCATACTACGGCTTTGACCTGGGAGACGCGGAGAGCGCCATTGCCAGGCTCCCCGGCGGAGATATGGGGGAACCTCAAATTCTTCCGGTGCGGGGCCAGGGAAGCTTTGTCACGGCCTATGCCATCCTGTCAGACGGGACGCTCCTTGTGGGAGAGGAGGCCTGCTATGCGGTGGGAGCCGTCCGGAGAAAGCTGCGGTTTAAGTCGGCATTTCTGACGGATCCGGAGGCTTCAGAATGCACAGCGACCTTTGCGAAGGGTGTCCTGGGGGAGCTCTACGCCGTGGGAGATCTGACCCGGGACAGGGAGGCTGTGTTCTATCTGGGATGTCCCGCAGGGTGGGATGCCAACACCCGGGAGCGCTACCGGGAGATCTTTGTACAGGCGGGATATCCGCCGGTGCGCATCGTCTCGGAGTCCAGGGCAGCGATGATCTGTGCCTGCCAGTCGCGGCATTTGCAGATTGGGACCGACATCCTGAAAAAGCCGGTGCTGGTCGTGGACATCGGTTCCTCCACGACCGACTTTGCCTACATCCGGCACGGGCGGGAGGAAAAGCTCCAAACGGGCGGCGAGGTGCATCTTGGCGGCGGCATCCTGGATGAGCTCCTGCTGGAACAGTGCATCAAAGCCTCGGGCCTTGCGGAGAAGCGCATCCGCAGGGATCTCGCCGAGTCAGAGCCCTGGCGCAGCTACTGTGAGTTTGCCGCAAGGCGCCTCAAGGAGCAGTACTTTGCAAATGAGAGCACCTACCGGGAGGAGGGGCTTGCCCAGAGCGTGGTGATCGCTCTTCACGCGCCGGTGCGCCTGAAGCTGTATCTCGACGGGGAGCGGGCAAAGCAGCTCCTCAACACGGGATCCGAGCGCCTCGGCGGAAAGTCCTTCCGCGAGGCATTCCTTGCATCCCTGCAGGGCGCCCGGGACGGCATCGCGGGCGAGCAGCCGGAGCTCCTGTTCCTGACAGGCGGCGTCTCAAGACTCCCTGCCATCCGGGACTGGTGCAGCGAGGTGTTCCCGGATGCAGTGCTGGTGACCTCCGCAGAGCCCGAGTATTCGGTGGCAAAAGGTCTTGCCTATGCCGCGGGAATCGATGCGAGGCTTTCCAGGTTCCGGGAGGAGCTCAATGCCTACATCGCCTCTGACCGGGTTGAGACTGTCGTGGGGGAGGGCGTGCCGGCGCTGTATCAGAGCGCCGTGCAGGTCCTGACGGAGCCCCTTCTCCGGGAGGCAGCACTCCCTGCCCTGGAGCGCTGGCGGCAGGGAGAGATCCGGCGCCTTCAGGACGTGGACGATGCCATGCAGGAGAACATCCGCCGCTATGTCCGCTCCGAGGAGGCGCAGAAGCTTCTGGAGGAGCCTGTTCGGAAGTGGCTCTCCGGCATTGCCCGGAAAATCGAGAAGGACACCGTGCCGCTGTGCGTCCGGAACGGGGTGCCGGTGCAGTCTCTTTCCCTCTCTTCTTATCTGGACCTTCCGGACGTGTCGATCGGCGTCCACGCGGGCGACGTGTTTGCGGTCCGTGAGATCACACTTCTTGTGGACGCGGTGATCTCGGTCCTTGTCGGCATGCTCTGCGGCGGGGGCGGGATCGCCCTGATCGCGTCGGGACTTCCCGGTGTGGCAGCCGGGGTCGTGCTGTCCTTTGCGGTTCTGTTTCTTGGCAGGGGACAGATGGAAAAGGCCCTGCTTTCTGCCAATATCCCGGTTCCCATCCGGAAGCTCATCCCGAAGGGATATTTTCGGACGCGCCTTGGCAGCATCGGCAGGAAGGTACAGGAAGAGATGGAAGAGAGCGTACGAACCAGCCAGAGCGCAGAGCTGACTTCCTCACTGACAAAGGAGATCTCCGGCCAGATCGAGCAGTGCCTGCTGCATATGGCAGAGGTGGTGGAGATCCCGCTGGGATAAGACATGATCATGGAAGAAAAAAGCGCGTCCCGCGTGGGGCGCGCTTTTCTCAGTTATGGAGCAAATTTCAGGATGGTCTGAACGACAAGTTCCGCCACCCCGCAGGCAACCATGACCTGAATGGGGCCGATTTTGAACTTTCGAAGGGCAACGAGTGCTGCGATGAAGTAGATGACGATCCGAATATCAACGCC
>JBJEYC010000452.1:0-5220 GCA_051886435.1 Lachnospiraceae bacterium | reverse complement strand
TCGGTCCAGACGATCGAGGACCGGCTCAAGGTGATCTGCGAAAGAGAGCAGCTCTCCTGTGAGGATAAAGCGCTCCGCTATATTGCATCCGCTGCAGACGGATCCATGCGTGACGGCCTCTCCATTCTGGATCAGTGCAACGCCTTCAACTACGGGCAGGGCACCCTGACTTATGACAAGGTGCTGGAAATCCTGGGCGCGGTGGATACCAGAGTATTTTCCGAGCTCTATGAGGACATCGCAGGCGGCAAGGCAGCCAAGGCACTTGGCATATTGGATGAGATCCTCTCCCAGGGCAGAGAGCTGGTGCAGTGCGTGACTGACTTTCTGCAGTACCTGCGCAATGTCATGCTGCTGCGCGCTTCAGAGGATGTGGCACAGAGCCTGGATGTCTCCAGTGACAACCTGGAACTGATGCTGCGGGATGCCAGACGATCTGACATGAACCAGATCCTGCACTATATCAACGTCTTTTCCGAGCTGATCGACCAGATCCGCTATTCCTCCAACCGGAGAGTTCTGACGGAGGCGGCGATCATCCGTCTCTGTGAGCCCACCATGGAGACACCGGAGGGAGTGCAGGAGGAGATCTCGACGCTTCAGGAGCGGGTGCGTGTGTTGGAGCAGGAACTTGCGGCACTGCCGCAGGACGGGATTGCTGCGCCGGCGGGAACTGTTGCGGCATTTCCTGCTGCTGCGGCACCTGCGGAGAGCGCTCCCAAATCAGCCCCCAAAGCTGTCTATCCGATGGCGATGACGGATGATATTAAAAAGATTGCTGCATCCTGGGATGCGGTCATCGCGAAGATCCCCGCCAGGTATAACTATCTCAAAACGGTGCTCTTTGACGGACACCCCAGCGTGACACAGGACGGCAAGACTCTTCTGGTCGTGCTGGTTGATCTGGCCGGTAGAGGCTTTTTCGCAGCAGAACGGGGACAGGAAAACAGGGACTACTTCGAGCATTTTTTGGAGGAGCAGACCGGGGTACATGTCCCCGTGGAGTACAAATTCCTTGACAACACTGGGGATGTCTCGGACAATTATAGAGATATCCGCGAGGCGCTCAAGCAGATAGAGGCAAGCGGCACCGTACAGATGCCGATTGAGCAGGAGTAGCCCCAGGAGTAGTCCGGTTTAGGAAAGGGTTTAAAAATGGCAAAGAGAAGTAATTTCGGTGGGATCCCCGGATCCTATGCAAATATGATGAAGCAGGCACAGAGGATGCAGGCACAGCTTCAGCAGAGCAAGGCACAGCTGGAGCAGCAGTCCTTTACCGCGGCAGCTGGCGGCGGAGCCGTCAAGGCAACCGTGACCGGAGCAAGAAAGCTGACTTCGGTTGAGATCGCCAAAGAGGCATTGGATCCCGATGACGTGGAGACCCTGCAGGAGCTGGTAATGGCTGCTGTCAATGAGGCACTGGGACAGGTCGATGCTGCGGAAGAGCAGCTGTTCGGCGGGATGATGTGATTTGAATTTATACAGCGGATATATCAATCAATTAATCGATGAGCTTGCGGCGCTGCCCGGTATTGGAAACAAGTCGGCGCAGCGCCTTGCTTTTTATATCATCAGCATGTCGCCGGAGCGGGTGAAAAAACTCTCGGATTCCATCACCGGGGCAAAGGAGCACGTGCACTACTGCAAGTGCTGTCAGAACCTGACGGATAGCGAGATCTGCCCGATCTGCAGCGATCCCAAGCGGGATCGGAGCACGATTATGGTGGTCGAGAACCCCAGAGATCTGGCGGCCTATGAAAAGACCGGAAAGTACAACGGGTTATACCATGTGCTGCACGGCGCGATCTCCCCGATGCTTGGCATCGGACCGGGAGACATCCGTCTCAAAGAGCTGATCCAGAGGCTCCAGGATGATACGGTGAAGGAGGTCATCATCGCGACGAACTCGAATCTTGAGGGGGAGACCACCGCGATGTATATCAGCAAGCTGATCAAACCCACAGGGGTCAAAGTGACAAGAATTGCCAGCGGCGTACCGGTGGGAGGGGACCTCGAGTATATTGACGAGGTGACACTGCTTCGTGCCCTGGAGGGCAGAAAGGAAATGTGAGGGATGGTTAAGAAGGAACACTTTGGCACAACAAAGGACGGCAGAGAGATCAGCTGCTACATTGTGGAGAATGATGCAATCAGCTTCCGCGTCATGGACTATGGTGCGATTCTGCTGAATGTCTGGGCTCCGGATTCCAAGGGTAAGAAGGAGGACATTGTCCTTGGCTTTGACACCCTGGATCGATACGAGACCCAGCTGGATAACTATGGTGCAACGGTGGGCCCTGTGGCAAACAGGACGGCAGGGGCGTCCTTTACGCTGGATGGACAGGAGTACCATATGCCCGTCAATGAGGGCGTCAACAATCTTCACACCAGTGCGACGCTCGGCCTGCACCACAAGGTCTGGGATGTGCTTTCCGGAGAGGACTTTGTGACGTTCCTCTGCGAGGTACCGGACGGAGAGTGCGGCCTGCCGGGAGATCGTCATTTTGTGGTCACCTACTCTCTGACAGTGGACAACGGCATCCGGATCCACTACCACATGACCTCTTCCAAGAAGACCTATGTCAATCCCACAAACCACACCTATTTCAACCTGGATGGACAGGGAGCGGGATATATCGGAGATACGGTACTGGAACTGGAGTGCTCTCATTACACCCCGGTCCGAGAGGGCTCGATCCCGACTGGTGAGATCGCTTCGGTGGCAGGAACACCCTTTGATTTCACCAAGGCAAAGCAGATCGGCAGAGATATTGACGAGGACAATGCCCAGCTTGCTCTGACCGGCGGGTATGACCACAACTTCCTGGTGGACGGGTATACCGGAGAGGGAGATCTGATTCATTTTGCAACGGCATACAGCGAGCATTCCGGCAGACAGATGGATGTCTACACGAATCTGCCTGGCGTACAGTTCTATGCCGGAAACGGCATGAACCCGACAGAGGGCAAGAAGGGTGTCACCTACGTGCGCAGAGGCGGCTTCTGCCTGGAGACCCAGTATTATCCGGATGCCATTCATGAGGCTGACTGGCCTCAGCCGGTGTTTGGACCGGAAACCGTCTATGATTCTGTGACGAAGTATGTATTCTCTGTCCGCTGAGAGATGAGCCAGCGGAGCTGCGGCCTATGGCAGATGTGGTAGAATTCCCAAATTTCCCGAATTACCCGCATAAGCGGGATAACCGGGACAGCAGCCCTCTGGATGAGGATACCGACTTCATCGATGAGGGTCTGGATGACGATGATCAGGAGAAGGCGCCGCAATCAAAAGGGCGCCTGCTTTTTGGCGCGCTGATTCCGATTGTCGTCGGTGCGGTGCTGGTTCTGCTGATCCTTTTGCAGACCCAGGCGAGAACTTACACCTCGGCGACATATTCCAAGGTGATGGATCTGCTGACGGAGGATGGGGTGCAGTATACCTCTCTGGATGGCAGTATCGTCAGTGTGTCGCGGGATGGCGCCAGTGCCATGGACACCAAGGGCAAGCAGGTCTGGAACATCACTTTTGATATGCAGCAGCCCATTGTGGCATCGGCGGGCAGCTACATGGCGATCGGCGACTACGATGGCAGTACGATTTACCTGGTCAGCGGCAAGGAGTCCATCGGCACGATGGACACCAATATGCCTATACGCGCCCTGCAGGTGGCGGAAAACGGCGAGGTGGCGGCTGTTCTGAACGACACGTCCACCACGTGGATCTATCTTTTTGACATCTCCGGCAATACGATTGCCTATTTCAAGACTACGATGAGCCAGTCGGGATATCCCCTGACGACGGCTATCTCCCCCAATGGGCAGGTGGTTGCGGTCTCGCATCTGACGATCGGCACAGAACAGGTCAGCACATCCATCTCTTTCCACAATTTCGGTGCAGCGGGACAGAATGCGGTGGAAAAGAACGTGGGCGGGTTCAATTTTGAGAATGAGATCTGCCCATATCTTACCTACATGAATGACAATACCTGCGTCGCGGTGACAGACAAGGAGCTTTTGTACTTCACGGGCACGGATTCCCCCGCACAGGGTGCTGCGGTCTCCTTTGACGGAGAGGTACAGGGCGTGTACTCAAATGACCGATATGTGGCGTTGGTATTTGCGGATACCAGCGGAGAGGCTGAGTGGGACATTCAGGTCTACGACACAGCGGGAAATCTGGTCAGCACGATTCCATTCTCCATGGACTATACCCAGATCCAGCTCTGCGGAGACCGAATCGTGATCAACGATGATCAGAACCTGATGATCTACAGCGTTGATGGTACCAAGAAGTTTGGCGACGTACTCGACAAGACCATTCGTGCCGTCATTCCCATGGAGACCTCTTCAAGCCGCCTGACACTGATCACAGATACGGAGATGGATTCCGTTCGGCTGGAGTGACACCCATGAATGTTTATGTTGTAATCTTTTCCATTCTGGCCATAGTGGTCCTTGCCTGGAACATTCGATCCGGCTTTCACCACGGCTTTGCACAGACCATTTCATCTCTGATTGCCATTGCGGCAGCAGTGTTTGTACTGGTGCTTCTGGCTGGACTTTCCGGGAAGATGCAGGATGGGAGCCTTACCGGGACGGTGCTCGGTTTTTTGATGCTTGCGGTGTTTCTGATTTTGTACGCCATATTCCGGGTGATCCTCCGGGCGATCAACGTGCTGGTCAAACTGCCGCTGATCCGCTGGCTGGACCAGGGCCTGGGCATTGTGGCAGGCTTTTTCCGGGGCGCATTGGTTCTGTATGTGGCAGAGTTCCTGCTTCGCAATTATCTCCTGTCGTAAAACGGCACCTTTCCGCATGGGAACCTGTCAGATTTGCCAAATCCATAGTGTCAGCAAGTGTAGAACAGTACCACATTTGGTACTGTTTTTCTGACTGACGGAAAAATCGACAAATTCCAAAACCGGCCCTTGCAAATCGAAAATCCCTTTGCTAAGATTACACATGCCGCCTGAGAAAGGCGGCGCGATATTTTACTGAGTTTTTTCCGGATGGTAACAAAAAACCGGAAAAGAAAAATCTTGGTAAAACTTGAAAAAACAGTTGACAGGATTTTGAGACTAAGGTATCATATCGACTGTTGCACCGCTCCTTACAGAGCCTTGCAAAAAGACCTGCCCTGCAGGCCATAAGCGGTGAAAACCGCATTGAACTTTCTCAATCAAATATCTGACAATCAAATAGAAATGCAACCCTGAATCA
>JBJEYC010000451.1:0-5233 GCA_051886435.1 Lachnospiraceae bacterium | reverse complement strand
GTGAGCAGCTGGTTCAGGGTCTGCTCCCGCTCGTCGTTTCCGCCGTAGCCGGAGCCGGCACTTCTCTTTTGACCAATGGCATCAATCTCATCGATAAAGACAATGCAGGGTGCCTTCTCCTTGGCCTGCTTGAACAGGTCACGGACCTTGGAAGCGCCCATGCCGACGAACATCTCCACGAACTCGGAGCCGGACATGGAGAAGAACGGCACGTCCGCCTCGCCGGCAACTGCCTTTGCCAGCATGGTCTTACCAGTTCCAGGAGGGCCGACAAGCAGCACACCCTTCGGCATGGAAGCACCGATTTCCTTGTACTTGGAAGGGTCCTTCAGGTAGGAGACAATCTCCTTGAGGTTGTCCTTTGCCTCTTCCTCACCGGCCACATCCGAGAAGCGGATGCCGTCACTGGACTTCACGTAGACCCGGGCATTGCTCCTGCCAAGGCCGCCGGTCCCGGTTCCGAACATCATCGAATTATCCCCGCCCATGGACTTCATGAGCTGACGCCGCATCCAGTAGCCGATCAGCATGAACAGCAGGATGGGAACCACCCAGGAAACCAGGAAGGAGACAAACGGTGAGGTCTGCTCCACGATCTCAGTGGAGAACTTCGCCCCGGAAGCGGCGAGCCGGTCCACCAGACCGTAGTCCTGCTCCATGATGCCGGTCTCGTACATCTGGGAGTCGTCCTTGTTGGTGAACACGATCTTGTTCGATTCGATCTGGACGTTCCCAATCTCCTTGTCCTCTGTCATCTGCATGAAGGTGCCATAATCCACCTCCTGAATCTGGGAGGTGTGATACATGGGCACCGCAACCAGGTTCAGGACAAACAGAACGATAAGGGCAATGATATAAAACGTCAGCAGAGGCCGTTTGGGTTCTTTGATTTCGTCCATACAGTTACCTCCTCATGTAACAATTGCAATACGATTATAAACGAAAAAAGGTCAACTTCACATCGCAGAAAGATGAAATTTACATGAAACAAAGCATATGACAGCTTTATTTTTTCTGGTTTTGTGACGTTTCCGACTGTACCGCATCGGGATCGAATTCCGCGCCGGAAAGATCCCCGGGCCAGGAGAGCTCCGTCATCGTCTCCGTGGCGGGATCAAAGACATAGAAGGCCTCCTCGTAGTCCTCCCCGCCGTCATCGATCTCCAGCTTCATGTAGATCTTCGTCACCTTCCCGCTCTCATCCAGTTCAAATCCCTGCATGTTGGTGGAGTGAAGGCTTCCGGAAAGGCCAAGCGCCGCATATCCGTCGCTGACTTTCTGGGAGAGCTCCACGCCGGTGATTCCGGTGGAGTCGAGCGCCTCCACCGCGGTGATGGGTGTGTCGTCGGAGATCCTGTAGGCAAGGCTGCAGAGATTTCTGGTCTCCTTCACCCGGCCCGTCAGGGTGGTCACATATTCTGTCTGATAGTAGGTCGCCTGCAGATAGGAATCCACAGTGCTTTCATCCGTGTGGATCATCATGAGCTTTTTGTCGGAGGAGAGATCCACCTGGTAGTCCTTTTCCGCGCTCTCCACGATCTCGTTGAGTTTTTCCATACCCTCCGTCGGCACTCCGGTGGAGGTGGTAAAGGAGGGCAGGGAGGAGGCAATGCCGGTTTTTTCCACTGTGGCATCCTCTCTGGTCTCCAGCTGCATCGTGTCCGCTTCCAGCGAAATGGTATCGAGCTTCGGGGTTCCCGGCTTCTTCCCGGTTTTTGCGCAGCCGGTCATGGCCGCTGCAAAAATCAGAAGAAAGGCCGGGAGCACTGCACCCAGCTTCCTGTGCTGTCTGTTCTTCCCCATTTGTCAGGCTCCTTTCCCTGTTTGCCATATTAACATTGCGGATTTGCGCTTGCAATCCGGCCCCGGATGGTATACTCAACTCATACGGAAATACCTGAATACACCGAAATGAGAAAGAGGGCACCGATTTGAGACTGAGAAATATTCCCCGCGCAAAGAATGTCATCGAGGAGAGCCGATTTGTGATCCGGGATCCCCAGCAGCACCGGGGATGCTGGAAAGAGCTGTTTGGCAATGACCACCCGATCCGCCTGGAGATCGGCACCGGAAAGGGTAAGTTCCTGCTGCAGCTGGCCGCGGAAAATCCTGACTTCAACTACATCGGCCTGGAGAAATACTCCAGCGTTCTTCTTAGGGGCGTGGAGGAGCAGGATCAGCTTCAGCTTCCCAATCTCTACTTTGTCCGGGGCGAGGCGGAGCTTCTCACCGAGTACTTCGGAGAGGGGGAGATCGACCGGATCTACCTCAACTTCTCCGATCCCTGGCCCAAGGAGCGAAATGCCAAGCGCCGCCTTCCCTCCCATCAGTTTCTGCAGCGCTACGACAGGATCCTCGCAAACGGCGGCACCATTGAGTTCAAAACGGATAACAAAGATCTGTTTGACTTCGGACTTACTGAGGCGCCGCTTGGCGGCTTTCGGGTCGTGCAGTGTACCTATGACCTGCACCATGATCCCGTCATGAACCAGGGCAACATCATGACCGAGTACGAGGAGCGGTTCTCGAAAAAGGGAAACCCGATCTGCAAGTTCATCCTGGAGCGGGACCCCAATGCGGACCGGGAGGCCATGGCCCGCGCCCAGAAGGACCTGGAGCGGGAAGCCGTCCTGCGGCAGGACGCGGAGCGCGCCTTTGAGGCCCGGAAGGACGGCGAAAGCGTTAAATAATTAACACACAATTTCATTGCGTGCAATCTAATAACGTGGTATTCTGAAGAGGAAGGCAGACAACTCCGATTCCAGATGAAGGGGAAAATCTGGATGAAGAACATCGCATAAAGGAGTAGAATCATGGTGATCATTACATCCGAAAATTTTGAAACCGAAGTTCTGCAGAGCAAGATCCCGGTTCTGGTGGATTTTTATGCTGACTGGTGCGGCCCCTGCAAGATGATGGCTCCCACGGTGGAAGCCATGGAGGACGTCTACAAAGACAAGCTCAAGATCGCGAAGCTGAACGTAGACGACAATCCGGATCTTGCGGAGAAGTACAACGTGATGTCCATCCCCACCCTGATCTTCTTTGATGGCGGCAGCGCCGTCCAGACGAGCGTCGGTCTCATTTCCAGAAGCGCACTGCAGGAGAAGATTGATTCCATTGTCCATGCATAACCATACCGATTCCAAACATCATTCACAGCTGCTCTGCGCTGCCCTTTTGGGCGGCGCAGTTTTGTTATCCTCCTGGTATTCTTTTCTGCCGGTTCAGGCAGAGACCCTGACGGATGACGGCCACCCCTATGACCAGGCGGCAGAGGCAGAGCGTCTCGCCGAGCCGGTACAGAGCAACGATCTGACAGACTGGCCCCAGGGTCCCTCCTGTTCCGCGGAGGGTGCCATTGTCATGGACATCGACACCGGCGCCATTCTGTATCAGAAAAACATCCATGAGCATCTCTATCCCGCCAGTACCACCAAGATGCTGACATGTCTTATCGCCGCGGAGAACCTGGACCTCTCGGATACGGTCACCTTCTCGGAAGAGGCGGTGGATTCCGTCCCGGCGGACGGCTCCAGCATCGGCATCGATGTGGGAGAGAGTCTGACCGTGGAGGAGTGCCTCTACGGCATTCTGGTGGGCTCGGCAAACGAGTGCGCCAACGCGATCGCCGAGAAGACTGCGGGCTCCATCTCCGCCTTTGTCGACATGATGAACGAGAAGGCCAAGGAGCTCGGCTGCACCGACTCCCACTTTGCCAATGCCAACGGCCTGTACCTGGAGGACCACTACACCAGTCCCCACGACCTGGCGCTGATCGCCGCCGCCTTCTTCAAGAACGACACGCTCCTGCGGCTGGGCAACACCCCCCAGTATCACTTTGAGGCGACCGCAACCCAGCCGGACGACTTCTGGATCACCAACAAGCACAAGCTGATCACCGGCGAAATCGCCTGCGATGGTGTCATCGGCGGCAAGACCGGATACACCGGCGAGGCCAAGGAGTGCCTGGTCACCGGCTGCGAGCGCAACGGGATGCGGCTGGTCTGCGTCGTTATGAAGGAGGACTCCCCCAAGCAGTTCACCGACACCGTGGCGCTCTTTGACTACGGCTTTTCCAACTTCTCCCACGTCTCCCCGGCGGAGAGCGACACCACATATACGCTGCAGACGGCGGACTTCCTGACTCAGGGGAGCGATCTGTTCGGGGATTCCACCCCGCTGTTTTCCATCTCGGAGGACAGCACCGTGACCCTGCCGGACGGGATCTCCTTTGACGAGGTCACCTCTACCATCGACGCGGATGACAACATCACCTACACCTACGGGGAGGGGGACGACGCGGTGACCCTCGGCACCGCCACCCTGCAGAAAAATACCACGGACACCAGCGGGACCGCCGCAAAGACGTCCTCCCTGGCCGCCCGGATCCGGAACCTGTTTTTCATCAGCGGCATCAGCGGCACGCTCTTTGTCAACCTCCCGAACGTGCTGCTTCTTGTCCTTGCCGTCGGCGGACTCTGCATTGTGATCTTCGAGCTGCGGGCTCTGCAGCGCTACCGCAGATCCCACAGGGGACGCGGCAGACGGGGACGGCGCGCGACGCCCCTTCCCAGGAGCGCCGGCCCGCGGCGCCCCTATGAGCTCCCGGAGGAGTTTGGAAGACACTACTACGACTGAAAAGGAGAGAAGACATCATGCAGACCACCGGAAAACGGGGCATCTACTGCAGAACCATGTCGGAGAACTACTGTGTCCTCGACCTGGAGACCACCGGCCTCTCCCCGACAAACAATGAGATCATTGAGATCGCAATGCTCCGGGTGCGGGGCGGACAGGTGCAGGATGTCTTTCAGACTCTGTGCCGGCCAAAGCACCGGATCTCCTCCTTCATCACAGGACTCACCGGCATCTCCAACGAGATGGTGTCAGATGCCCCGACAGTGGAAGATGTCATCAGGGATGCCTTTCATTTTCTCGGAGACGACCTGATCGTCGGCCACAACGTGTCCTTTGACCTGCGGTTTTTGTCTGCCGCGCTGGGAGAGGATTTTGACAACCACTACGCAGACACGATGCAGCTTTCAAGGCGGCTTTTCCCAGGCGGTTCCCATTCTCTGGAGGATCTGAAGGAGCGCTTTGGTATCACCTGCGTCAGCCACCGGGCGCAGAGCGACTGCGAGGCCACCCAGATTCTCTACGAGATCATCCGAAAAAAGGTAAGAGAAGAGCACCTGTGCCTTTAAACTTGAAAATTCCATTTTCATGAAAT